>NZ_CP020038.1:5648449-5956044 GCF_002157225.2 Agarilytica rhodophyticola | reverse complement strand
GTCGATCGCAAGCGTTATCAATATGCAATGTCGACTATTCTGGGGAATAAGATTGCACAAGCACTTGAATATCGCTTCGTTCATCCTCAACGAGGGGAAAGGATATTTATAGAATATATTTCATTTGTTCCCGATAATTCTAATGGACAACGTTTTATAGGTACTCTACTGGATGTAACAGAATTAAAGTTGGCGCAAGGAGAAATCGAAAAACTCGCTTATTATGATTCATTAACTAAGCTTCCTAATCGTAAATTTCTACTTGATAAGTTAGATGCACTGATTGCGACAGCAGAAAAAGAAAATACGTGTATCGCCATGTATATGACCAATTTTGATGAGTTTAAAAAAGTAAATGATTCATTGAACCATGATATTGGCGATCAGTTACTTATCGATACTGCAAAACAACTACAAAAAAATTTCCGTACTAATAATATGATGGCTCGTATGGGGGGAGATGAATTTGTGCTGTTAGTGCAAGATAGTCAACAACCAGGTCAACTTAAAAAAACAGCTAATTACGTGTTGGATGCTCTCCGTTCCACCATTCATGAAGGAAATAATTTTCTTCAAGTTACAGGATCTGTCGGTGTTTCAGTTTTCCCTATTGATGCGAGTACACCAGAAGAATTAATTCGCTGTGCAGGAATGGCGCTCCATGATGCAAAAAAATCTGGCGGCAATCAAATCTCTTATTATTCAAAAGACCTTGGCCACAAAATGACAGAGCGTCTAAGGCTTGAACAGAAGCTTAGGCAGGTTGTAATTGAAAAAAAATTAGACGTATATATTCAGCCTCAATATATTGCTGGAACCAAAGATATATATTGGGGCGAAGCCTTAGTTCGTTGGTGCGACAGTGAACAAGGGTATATTTCGCCAGATGTTTTTATTCCTATTGCCGAAGACTTAGGGCTTATTTCTGATATTGAAAACTTTGTTCTCGATAGCATATTGGGCTTGTTGTCAAATAAAATGGAAGCTTTAAGTAAGTTAGGTATTCGGGGCATTTCTGTCAATTTATCAGCTAAGCAGTTTTTCTCTCCAAATTTTATCGATCTTATCCGCGAAAAATTTAGATTCTATGACGTTTCTCCAAAACTGATTGAGTTTGAACTCACTGAAACTACAGTTATGGATGATATTGATAAGGCGATTATTGTTATGGAGTCGATGCGACAATTGGGTTGTCATCTTTCCATCGATGATTTTGGAACTGGATATTCTTCGCTAAGTTATCTTAAGCGTTTCCCTATTACCAGCGTAAAAATTGATAAGTCTTTCATTAAAGATATTCCAAACGATCAGAACGATGTTAAAATTTCTTGTGCTATCATTGCTATGGCTCATAACCTAGGACTGTCTGTCGTTGCTGAAGGCGTGGAAAACGAAACACAGGCTAATCTATTGGCATCTTATAATTGTGAATTTTTGCAAGGTTACTTTCTCGATAAACCTCTTTCTATTGCTGAGTTACTTGAACGGGCCGAATATTCTATGGCTCTTGAGGTAAATGCTTAGGTAGGATTAACCCTAGAGTTTGTCAATCGTTTCAAAATCTATATTGCAGATACCCATCCACTTTAGGATGCCTGCTGCACGATACTTATGTTTATGAATAACAAAGTAAAAATGCCTTGTGAAATCGCGGGATGGTATGTTTATTGGTACCAGGGTTTTCCTGTCAAAGGCAGTTTGTAGCGCAATTTCAGAGAGACAAGAAATACCCAGTCCATTTTCCACCGCTCGCTTAATTGCTTCGGTATGCTGTAGTTCAAGTTCAATATCAAGTGAAGGCGTTAAGCCAGACATAGCTCGATCAAAGGTTTGTCGAGTACCAGAGCCTGGCTCTCTTAGAATCCACTTTGCAGCCAATAAATCTTTATCAGTAATATGGGTTTTTTGAGCGAGAGGATGTGAGGGGGAGCAGAAACATATAAGGCTATCTTTGCGCCAATTGACGATATCTAAATCGGGGTGGTGCAGTTCTCCCTCAACAAGCCCAAGGTCTATATCAAAATTCAGAATTGCTCGTGCGATAGATTCTGTATTGGCTACCTCTAATTTAACTTGGGTGCCTGGTGATTCGCGAATATATTGCTTAATAAGATCCACACATAGATAGTTACCTATTGTCAGCGTTGCCCCTACTTTTATGTGTCCCACCTTGTCGTGCTGAGATAGTTCATGCTCTAGTTCCTTAGCCTGAGCCAAAAGAGCTTCTGCCCGGATACGGACTCTATTGCCAAATTCGTTTGTCTGTAAGCGCTTGCCAACACGATCGAATAGTTGTACATCAAATTGCGTTTCCAGGTCTTTTAGGGCGCCACTCGCTGCGGATTGGGACATCGACAATTCTTCTGCGGCTTTGGTAACGTTTTGGTGGTGGGCTGTGGCCAGAAAAATTTCGAGCTGGCGGAGAGTATAGCGCATCGTTCATCTTCTCAAAGGCTGATAACACCCACTCATAAGAGATAAGGCTTTATATCGGAATTTCCAATTAATTTAATCAGGAATTCCTGTTTTACCTGTATGTTAATTCGCGTTTAAAATAGATGCAAGATAACGATTACTGGAGACTCCAATTGTGAGTAGCTTACTTAGAGAGCGTGTGCTCGATGTCCACCATTGGACAGATACGCTATTTAGTTTTACAACAACGAGAAACCCTGGCTTCCGTTTCCGCAATGGTCATTTTACGATGATGGGGTTGGAGAAAGAAGATGGTAAGCCTTTACTTCGAGCTTACAGTATTACTAGTGCAAACTACGAAGATAAGCTAGAGTTTTTTAGCATTAAGGTACCCGATGGCCCACTGACGTCAAAACTACAGCACCTTAAACCTGGCGATGAGGTTTTGATCAACAGTAAATCTACAGGTACGTTGGTTACAGAGTCTCTTCTTCCCGGAAAACACCTTTATTTAATTAGCACAGGAACGGGGCTTGCACCGTTTATGAGTATTATTAAAGATCCTGAAGTATACGAACAATACGATAAAGTGATCTTAACTCATGGTGTGCGCTTTGTATCCGAGCTGGCTTATCAAGAATATATCACCAAAGAACTCCCTCAGAACGAGTATTTTGGCGACCAAATTAGTGAAAAACTGCTCTACTATCCCACCGTTACTCGGGAGGAGTATGCATCTACCGGTCGTCTAACTGATTTGTTAGAAAGTGGTGATTTGGCTAAAAACCTAGGCTTACCTGATATCAACCTTGAAAATGATCGTTTTATGATCTGTGGTAGTCCAAGTATGCTTAAAGACACCTGCCAAATTCTAGATGCTAAAGGTTTTCAGGAAGCTCGGAAGGGTAATCAGGGGCACTACGTGATTGAGCGAGCATTTGTAGAGCAGTAATCGTTTTAATGTTTGAGGCTTATTAACAGATCCTATTCCTCCTTATATTCTGCCTTACTTGCGATTGCGGCAAAAACCCTGTTACTATCGCGCGACCAAAAGCATAGCTAGAGCTTGTTTACACGAATTTGCTCCGTACAAAATTGGAGTTAATTCATGTGAATAGGCTCTTTTTGCTATGAACCATTTAAAGAACTAAATCTACTCTAAGACAAGTTAACATCATGGCCTCATTGTTGTTTTATCAAAACCCCGTGCCTCTTGATAAAGAGAAGCACAAAAACCTTAAACTTAAAAAACTCGATAACTTAAACTTTACTTCTGAGACTAATTCTGTCCCTGTAGCCGGATTTGAGTTCTTCCAGTGTAGTCGCAATCACCCGGTAATGTTCGTCAAAAATGCTAATGACGATTTTGTTCCTGTGGCGCTACTATCTCTTATGGCCAAAGGCCATAACCTTGGTGATGTTTGGGAAGGTGTTTATATTCCTTCTTTTGTTCGCCGCTACCCTTTTGTACTGGAAGAACAAAAAGGTATTGTGATGGTTGATCTCGATGCTCCACATCTTCAAGAAGAAGAAGGGGATGCCCTTTTTGACGAAAAAGGTGAGCCTTCCGAAGCCTTGCAAGAGATTATGCGTTTTTTGGAAAATGTCGACCAAGGCTATCGTCTTACTCAAGACTATATCCAAGCATTGAAAGAAAAAGATTTACTTAAACCTTGTCAGGGAACAATTAAATTCACCGATACAACACTGAAGCTTGACCATTTATTTGTTGTTGATGAGAAAGAGTTTCACTCGGCTCTCAGCGATGAAGAAATTGTTGATTGGTATAAGAAGGGCTGGATTGCGTGGACTTATGCACATATTCACTCAATCGGCGCTATTCCTGAAGTAGTCAAGCGCTTACCCCAAGCGAAAACTGCTGCCAAATCTTAAGTCTCGCTCTTACTATTATGTAAAACGCCGATATGATTCGGTGTTTTACATTTACCTCTTATACTGTCTATATTTACGCTTCCTGCCAATGTACCTTCGCTTGCTTTAATGCGAGTGACTGCTATATTTCAACTAGCTATAGCTACTTGTATCCCATCGAATATAATTTTCCAATATCCTCTTACATCCACCTCTCACCTATTTCTATGACAGAAAACTATAGTTATAGACGAGTAAGTTTTAATACGACTTTATTCTTATATTTTTTCGTGTTTTTCCTAGACTTATAAGTGAATAGCAAGAAATTTGTATATGAGATTTGGTTTGTAGCTAATGTATTTTAAAAACAAATTACTTAGTTTTGTTATCTTATGTTGGCATGATTTTTCTTATTCTAAGACAAGAGGAAAAAATGTAAAAAAATGGTCAACTATACCTAGAGTCAGCAGCAACTTAACTATTTTCTTTAAAGAAAATGCACATAATTTTGAAAGAGTTTGTATCTGTAAAAAACTTTATATTTGTTTTTCTCTTTTTAAAAAAGTTAGTCAAAAAATCCGGTTGGCAAAACCACTAAGTATTGGCAATGAGTAGCGATGGTTTGATTGTGAAATATAAAAAAATACAAGATTCAATCGACGTATCGCAAAGTGATAATAGTCATATATATCAAGCGATGTTTCAACATTTACCATTTGGTATTATTTATCGTAATCGAAAAGGTGATGTGGAATATATTAATCCTGCCGGGAGAAACTTAATTGGTATAAGTAATAAAGAAATACAGAATTTTGATGTTCGTCGCTTATCTATTGAAGTGCTTGATAGCAATGGTATAAGGCTTCCTGAGCGAGACTTTCCTGGTGCGCTTACTTTAAAAGAAGGTAAACCTCAAAAAGATGTCATCATCGGCATTAGAAAAGATCATAAAACTATATGGATAAAAGCAAACTCCGAGATTATAGTCGATAACACCAGTGATCAAATTTTAGGTGTTGTCACAAGTATCGTCGACATTACGCAGGAGCGTGATGCAAGTGTTATCTTGCAGGCGCAAACAAAACGTGCTCAGATGGCCGTCGAAAGTGCACAAATGGGAATCTGGGACTGGATTCCCGAAAAACAAGAGATGATATGGGATAAAAAATTATTTCAAATTTATGGTTATGCTGATGAAAAGGCAGTTGCACCTGCTGATGCATGGGAAAAAGCAGTGCATCCTGACGATGCTGATCGTGTTCGCAATGAATCCTATGACATGATAAAAAATGCCTGTAATAAAGAAATAGACTATCGAGCAGTATGGCCCAATGGAGATATTCGTCACTTGCGTTCTCAGGCGAGAATTATAAAAGGTTCTCATGGTGAGGTTAAGCGTGTAGTGGGCGTGACTCACGACATTACTAACGCGGTGATGGCTGAAAAAAAACTCTGGGAATTAGCTTATATAGACCCTTTAACACGTTGTTTTTCTCGCGCAGGGTTAAACTTTCGTCTATCTCGTTCGGTAGCTCGGGCCTTAAGGAAAAATGATACATTTTCAGTTTTAATGATAGGCTTAAGGCGCTTTAAAGACGTTAATGAAAATTATGGTTTGTCTGTTGGCGATAAAGTATTAATAGAAATCTCTAGGCGGCTACAGGATATTGTAGAGGACTGTGATACTGTTGCACGTATTGCTGGCGATGAATTTATGCTCGTTTTAGAGAGTGTTGGCAGTGCTGATGCTATAGAAGTTTTTGTGGATAAAGTATATAGCAAGGCCCTTGCCCCTATCCAATTAAATCAAGATTTAACTGTTAACTTAGATGCAGCGATGGGGGTGAGCTCGTTTCCACAAGATGGCTGTGATGCCGCTACCTTACAAACGCACAGTAGCCTTGCTATGCATCATCCTAAAAATACTGAAACACGGAAATTTATTAGCTATTGTAACGAAATGTCCGAGGAAGTTTCTCGTAAGTTCAGCTTAAAATATCAGTTAATGAGTGCAGTAAAAAATGAAGAGTTTCAACTTTACTATCAACCAATAATAGATCTTGACCGCCATACTGTTATTGGTTGTGAAGCTCTTATTCGCTGGAAAGACAATACTAGTAAATTTATCTCGCCTATGGAGTTTATTCCTGTTGTGGAAGAAAGTGGGTTAATTCATGAGTTAGGTAATTGGATTAATCTTACTGCTATTAAGCAATGGGAATTATGGCAACATTTAACACCCGATCTCAAGTATATATCTGTGAACGTTTCTCCACGTCAGCTAGAACATAGTTGTTTTGTGGAAGATTTGATGGCAATGGTAAGTGCCCACAGTATTTCACCAGAAAACCTACAACTAGAGATTACTGAAGGTACATTTTTAAAAGAATCTTTAAATGCGGATAGCATGCTACACCGATTAGCCGAGTATGGTTTTCGTTTAGCAATCGATGACTTCGGTACAGGTTATTCTTCTCTTGCTTACTTAAAACGTTTCAACGTAGATGTTATTAAGATTGACCGCAGTTTTATTGTTGATATTGAAACCGACCAATCTGATAGAGATATTGTTAGCGCTATTTTAGCAATGAATAAAAAATTGGGTTTCAGAACTCTTGTAGAAGGAGTAGAAACTCAAAAGCAAGATAAAATTATTCATGGCTTAGGATGTGAAAGTGCACAAGGCTACCTCTATGGGAAGCCGACTTTTGCAGATGAGTTTGCTGAAATATATATAAGCAGTAAAGTAAGTAGTTAATATTTATCAGCTAACTAATTGTTAAATCAAAAGATAACTGAAAGGCTCTCTAATTTTGTATTGGACATCCCTGTCGTTTATTTCATCATTTAAAAAGCTACGAGGCTTTAATAATGTGGAAAATACATTTGCGCTTTTACCTGTTCGGCAAAGTCATCAGGTACTTTATCTTTAGTTAGCCCTAGAGATTCGGCACACTTGGCAACATCTACAGCGATTTTTAATGACACGTCCCGAATTTCTTTCAAAGAAGGATAGAGGCAGCCGTGATCAATTTGTGTCTGTGATACAGCGTTTGCCAAAGATTTGGCGGCAACTATTAACATATCATCAGTGATTCGTGTTGCACCCCCATAGATAGCTCCAAGACCTAAACCTGGGAAAACATAGGCGTTGTTGCCTTGTCCTGGAACACGTATTTCATCATGCATATGCACTACACCAAATGGGCTACCACTGGCGAAAATGGCACGACCTTCACTCCATTGGTATGCTTGCTCCGCGGTACACTCGGCTTTGATTGTCGGGTTTGATAGGGCAAAGATAATAGGGCTAGCACTATGAGCAGCCATGGTTTCGATAATTTCTTGGTTAAATATCCCGGCTGTTCCTGTTGCGCCAATGAGAGCGTCGGGCTTGATAACTTCAATGGCTTCTTTTAGATCCATCGCTTTATTTTTTGATGCAAAAGGTGCGACATGGCTAGCAAGATCATCTCTATCTGTTGTGACTAAGCCACTGCGATCAAAAAATGTCAGGCGGTCGAGAGATTCTTCCTCAGATAAACCTTCCATTTGTAAGGCTTTAGCGAGCAGGTGACCGATACCGGTTGATGCCGAACCTGCACCACAGAACATAAAATGCATGTCTGATAGCGCCTTACCATTGAGTCTGGTTGCTGCATATAAACCGGCTAAGGCGACCGATGCTGTGCCCTGGATGTCATCGTTAAAGCATAGCAACTCGTCTTTGTATTGTTCCAGTAAAGCAACGGCATTAGGTGTTGCAAAATCTTCGAATTGCAATAAAGCTTTAGGGAAACGCTGCTTGACTGCTTGAATAAACTCATCGATAAAATCATAGTATTCTTGGCCCCGGGTTCTCGTTTGCCTGAGGCCTAAATACATAGGGTCTTCGCGAAACTTTTCGTTTTCAGTACCGACATCCAGCATAATTGGTAGGCATTGTTCAGGCTTAATGCCAGCACATGCGCAGTATAAAGCAAGCTTTCCTATCGGTATGCCCATACCGTTAGTACCCAAATCGCCAAGACCGAGAATTCTTTCGCCGTCGGTGACAACGATGAGGCGCACATCATCCTCGGGCCAGTTTTCTAGTAGCTGAGATATATTGCCTTTATTAAGCAATGAAATATAGAAGCCACTTGTTTCACGGAATATACTTGCGAATTCTTGACAGGCCTGTCCCACAGTTGGTGTATAAACCGTGGGCATCAACTCTTCAATATTCTCAATAAGCAAACGGAAATACAAACGTTCGTTGCGTTTTTGCAGTGCGGATAAAAAAATGTACTTATCAATTGGCTTAGGTATTCGACGAAAATTACTAATTCCCCTTTCCAGTTGCTGCTCGAAGCTACTGACCACTGGCGGTAGTATGCCGTGTAGGCCGAGTTTGTCGCGTTCTTCAGCAGTGAAAGCTGTGCCTTTATTGCGTCTTGGATCTTTTAAATAGTCGATGCCGCTGGATTTCATAAGGTTATTTTCTCGATCTGATGTCTGTATATTCGTTTGTATTAAAAAGAAGTTGCACTGCTGGATTATTAGTACAATGTTTCCGCCCTGGAAGTTATTCTTGTAGATACTTGTATTCTATATCATCTCCATGTTTTTTTTACTATAAAACTGTAATATTGCCCCTATGTCATAAATCTGTTGCGGTCATATTGCTGTGCACTATTAACCTTGCGTGTATCTATGCTGAGTTAATAGTAAAATTACCGAGGTGTTTTATTTTGCACCGAGTTTATTAACTATCGGTGAAATAAATGACGCGAGCGCAGAGTTTTAGTTGTTTTTAAAAGTCTGATAGTTTTCAGCTTACTATAAAGTTCAAGGTATTTTTTAATGGTGGAAGCGCTCCATGTTTTGAATCACACATTTGGCTTTTCCTCATTTCGAGATCAGCAAGGACATATCGTAGATGCGGTGATTCGGGGTAAAAATACACTAGTGGTTATGCCTACCGGAGGAGGGAAATCACTCTGTTATCAAATACCTGCGCTGGTGAGGGAAGGCATGGGGATTGTTATCTCACCATTGATTGCCCTTATGCAAGATCAAGTATCAGCACTTAATGCACATGGTTTGCAAGCTGCATTTTTAAACTCTACGCTGTCACTAACTGCTATGCAAGATTTGGAGCGCAGGATTGTTGCTGGCAATATTGATATTCTCTATGTTGCGCCCGAACGCTTAATCCAAGCTCGTACTATTAACTTATTGCAGCAAGTTAAACTTTCGCTATTTGCAATAGATGAGGCTCACTGCCTCGCGCAATGGGGACATGATTTTCGATCTGACTATTTGCGTTTGGACGTATTACCACAGTCATTTCCACATGTTCCACGGGTTGCTCTGACGGCCACTGCAGATAGAAAAACCCAGCATGAAATTGCTCGCTGTTTACAGTTAGACCAAGACGCGCAATTTGTCTGTGGTTTTGATAGAAGTAATATCCAATACCGTATACAACAAAAAAACCGGCCGAAGAAGCAGCTGTTGAGCTTTTTAAAAGAGGAACAGAAAGATAGCGCTGGCATTGTATATTGTTTGTCTAGGAAAAAAGTAGAGGATACGGCGCTCTGGTTGCAGCATGAAGGCTTTACCGCATTACCTTATCATGCGGGAATGGACACCCAATCACGACAGCGGCATCAAGATCGGTTCTTACGCGAGGACGGTATTATTATTGTCGCAACCATAGCTTTTGGGATGGGTATTGATAAGCCAAATGTTAGGTTTGTTGCGCACCTGGATATGCCCAAGAGTATTGAAGCTTACTATCAGGAGACAGGGCGAGCAGGAAGAGACGGAGAAAATGCAACTGCAATATTGTTTTACGGTATGGAAGATGTGGTAAAGCTCAGTCAAATGGCTGCAAACTCGGAAGGAAACGAAGAGTTTAAGCGTCACGAGCGTCACCGCTTGAATGCTATGCTTGGGTTGTGTGAAATGACCAGTTGTCGCCGCCAAGCGCTGCTGCATTACTTCGACGACTCTATGGATACACCCTGTGGTAACTGTGATAACTGTATCCAGCCACCACAAACCCGTGACGCTACAGAAGATATAAGAAAAGCTCTTTCTTGTGTCTACAGGACAGGACAGCGCTTTGGCGCAGTTCATGTTATCGATGTTTTACGCGGAAGCGATAACGAAAAAGTTCGTCAATTCTCACATCAAACGTTGTCGACTTATGGGATTGGCAAAGATTTATCGACAGATGCTTGGCGTACTATTTTTAGGCAATTGATTGTAATGGGGTTTTTAGACGTGGACGCAAGTGCTTATGGTAATTTGCGTTTAACAGAAAAAAGTCGACCAATCTTAAGAGGTGAGCAAAGTATTCATCTGCGCTACGAAATAAAGGTTAATAACACTAAGCGCAGTCATAAAATTCGGGATGATATTGATCAAGAAAACATGGCTTTATGGAATGACTTGCGGGCGTGTCGTAAACAATTGGCACTGGAAAATGGGGTTCCTCCTTATATTATTTTTAGTGATGCAACACTAAAAGAAATGATTGTTTATCGACCTCTAAATTCCTCTCAATTGATTGAGGTAAACGGTGTCGGAGACAAAAAGTTAGAACAATTTGGTGAGGCTTTCTTAGATGTAATTCGCAATCATGAGTATGCTTAAAAACTCAAGGCAGGTATGCCGGCATACTGCCGGCGCATTCCGCTTTGGTCAGTGTTTATTGTAAATTTTCTACTTTATAACCCTTTGCCTTCAGCATAGACACAAGTCCTTCTTTGCCTGCGAGGTGCAGCGCTCCCACTAAAACAAATTCTGTATTAGCATCTTTCATCATATCTTCTATTTTTGGTATCCAGGCATTATTCCGTTTGACCAATAAGCTACTGTATATTTTAGGAAATTCCTGTTGAAGCTGCTTTATTCCAAGCTCTTCTAGTTTTAGGTTTTTTCCATCACGCCAAGCCGCTTTTAGCTCGCCCATCATTTGGGGTAGCTCACCAATGTCATTAAGTGTTTTCATGATAAATTCGTCTTCTTTACCCTCCGCTAAGCCAGAGAGAAAGGCAATATGTTCATCTGGAGTTTCAAGCTGCCCCAGCGCTTTTTTATCATTTTTTGCAAGAGAGGTGAAAAACTGATCCACGCCAGCCTCAGGCTTCATACCTATTGCTTGCATCTCAATTAACGATATTGTGAGTGCAATGCCTGTGGGGGTATGCGTAGCAAATTGTGCTGGTGGTAACTGGCGAGACTCAAGGTAGGCTGTCAAGGCTTTTAGCGTTGCTGGTTTGATAGCCGATTGCAGGGTGCTGCCATCAGAAAACACCATCATTTGTGTCAGTTTTTGCATATACTGAGGCGTTTGCAGCGCACTTAAATCTGTTTCAAATATTAACTCAGAAGATTCCTTATAAGCTTTATCGAATGCTTTTGGCAGAGGGTAATCATCGTTCGAGAGCAGGTGAAAAGTCCCTCCAATATATAGGTGATGATTGTCTTTGGATACTTTCCATACAGGCGAGCCAGCATAAACACTAAGCGATAGTAGTGAAATAACTATAGATACACAGTAAAACATATAACGTGGCACGATAACTTCCTCTTGTAGTACATCCTGAAAGGTAGGGATATATTTGCGTTGATAAAAGCTTTGAAAATAGCTGCGTATTATCCGCAAATTAACAGGTCTCAGTAAACAAGATAAATCATAATTTTTATGATGGATTTAAATTGATACGCTAGGGAAGAATATTTTCTTTTTAGGTGCTGTGCCCTCCGGGTGCCTGTGCCCTCCGGGTGCTTGTGCCCTCCGGGTGCTGGGGTGCCTCCCAGCAGCTCACCACTTGGCAGGTGACGCGGATACTAGGCCTGAGCGAGTATCCATATCTGTCGACCTTAGGTCGCCCAACATGCCGTTGGTAGCCCACCACATAGCAGGTGGCTCAGGCGCTAGGCTCATCGCGAGCGCCTTGCATGAAGTTAATATTACGCACTGATGAGGACTTTTTCATCAATTTGGCGTTACATTTCACTTCATTTTACATTTAACATGATAATACTGGCTTATGCAAATTTTGGCGCCAAAAGGTGATACATAAACGATACAGTTTACCAAGTTTAATGTGACCCTAATCCGCCAAAGCGATAGTGACCTGTAATCTTATAGTTAAATAAAATGTCCTCTAACACTGGCCCCGACCCTATATTATGTGCGATCAAAGGGGTATTGGTTACACCTTTCGTCCTATGGGTCACGATACCAATGTGGGGAAGGTTACCTGGTAGCATCCAAGTGACAATGTCTCCTGCTCGATAGTCTTCTGGCTTATCACTTTTTACTAAGGTGTCTCCATGACGTGAGAAAAATACTTGGAGGTTAGGCACACGTCTGTGATCAATATTTGTATCTGGCTTTGTTTGTCCCCAAATCTTGTTTGCTGGGTACACATGAAAGTTTGCCGAAATATCTTTGTGCAGATCCTGTTGTAAATCGATTCCTAGTGCTCGGTATGCTCTTATAACAACATCGGTACATACACCTATATTGGCGGCAACATCACCGTTAGGGTAGGGGATAGAAACGTAAGAACCATCGTATATAACGTGGTGCTTGGTGCGCTCGATAGCTGCATTAGATAAGGCTTGAGCGAAAGTATCTGCTATTGCAGATGTGCAAGGCAGTAACAAGAATAATAGGCTTGGGATGATGTATTTATAAAAGTTAATCGTTGTCCACATGGTTCCACTATCCTATTGTCTCGGTCAACACTTTATATCTTCTATTGGTGCAAGTGTATCTTTTTTTAGCAATCCTAGCCCCAGATATGCTCTAATATTGACTTTAACCGAAAGTTTATCGGTCTACCTATTCAATTATGTAAAAGCAAAATGATATGGATACGTTGATATGCCTGCGAGGTAGAAAAAACAATGGATGATCTCACAAGAATTCAGCCTGTAAAAAGGACTTCACTAGCTTTGCGCAGTGAGAGCACTGGCAAATTACATGAGTTGGTGGGTGAAATGCTAGTTGGCCGCGAGGTGGAGTGCGATATACAGCTGAACTCACCAAGGATCTCTCGCTATCATGCCAAGCTGTTTGTCAGTGCGAATGGCTTGTACTTGGAAGATCTTGGCTCCTCTAATGGTACATTTATAAATGGTCAGCAAGTTCGTCATCGCAGCCATATTGGCCTGGGCGATCAAATTAGTTTCGATAGTGTTTGTTACCGTGTGACTACTTCTCGTTCTGGCAATGCTGATGACACTATACTGGTCGCACCTCCAGAATTACTTGATCGCCCTGTAGAAAAAGCCCCAAGGTCTCTGCGTTCTGCTCTTGGTAGCTCTGCTTCTCAAGTATCCGATACACCTCATTTACCGAATAAATTCGGTGATGATCAAAAGCATTCGTTGGAGTCTGAAATTAACGCCTATGCAGCTGGTTCGAAGATCGGGACTTCAGCGGGTATACAAACGCCATCGGCGAACCTAAATGGGGCTGCGGCGAGTATGCAAGAGCCTTCAGATGATATGAAAGAGTTTCTTGAGTTTGCAGCCTCAGGTTTAAAGGCTCAAACTCCTTTATCACGTCAGGAAGCTAGCCCTTTTGGTATAGGGGCCAATGATATTAAATCTTCTGATAGCCCTCCGGGTAATCAAGGGCTCGTGCAAAATGAGATATCCGGGCATGACGAAATTGCAGGGCCTGACTTACTGAGTTCTGAAGCTAAAAGCACAATTCCTGAGCATGTTGCCGATCGCCTGGTGCCGGAACAAGAGAGCTCCGTGGAGGTGCTAGAAGAGGATTTGGATGCAGATAGAACTCGGCATATAGGTCTTAACGCTATGGATCAATATGCAGAGACTAACGAAAAACATCAACAAGATCTAGATGCTGGTTCTGGCCCACGTATAATTGCAATGACTGCTCCAATTCGAGGTAAGCTATTTGAGCTACGAAGTGATGATAATGTGACCTGTTGGAGTATTGGGCGTGATGATAAGGCCGATATTTGTATTCGCGATCCCGCCGTATCAAGGGAGCATGCATGGATAACTAAACTCGAATCCTTGTATCAATTGCGTGTTAGCGATAATGCCAGTGAAGTCATTATTAATGGCAAAGCGCAGACGGATGTTGAGTTACAGCATGGTGATCGCTTGCAGTTTGGCGCTATGGAGTTAGTTTTTCGTCTTAACCAAAGTGAGCCTAGCGACACTGTGACAAGTGATGTTGGGTGGATAGTTAGAGTTAAAAGCTTTTTAAAGCGATTATGGTGAGCCGGAGATATACTTATAGTCAGGGGCTGCCTCAGATGAGTGTCGTGTCGTCAAATATCATTATAGAAACATGATGGATAGTAGTGTACGTCATCGATTTATTTAAATTGCTACGTGAAACACACTTCCGATGGCTCGAATAAAGTGGCAAAATAATAAGTAGTAATTGCAGTAGTTAAAGTTAATTGGTGAAGAACAATGTCAGAGCAAGACCAAACCATCGCGGCAAAATTCAATACTGAGATATTAAGTAAAGTTAATTCGCCAGCAACCCATATCGAATTATTTTTTCATGGCAAAGAAATGTCTTTCTCTAAAGCCGATTTGCCTATCTTATTTGGTCGAGATGATGAATTGTGTAAGCTAGTGGTTAGCAGTGACGTGGCGTCTCGGGTGCACTGCTCGATAGAAGTCCATGATAATCAAATAGGCCTACTAGATAGAAGTACTAATGGCACTTTTATACGCATTGGCCGTAACGAGAGTTTTGTTATTAAGGAAAGCTTCTACCCTTTGATTGGGCAAGGCAACATCAAGCTTGGTGAACAGTTTAACGGTGACGAAACGGATACTATTTACTTTCGTATGGTTACTAAAAAAGACCCAGCTCCAAAATAACACTTTTCCAAAACGATGTATTGTCGATAAGCCAACGAAGTGCATCGAGTCAATCAGAATATATATGTAGGCGTACCAAGGCAGATAGGCTGATATAAATTTAGCAGCCTATTTCCACTTCAAATACTTCCCCACAGAAACAATACCCCGGAAGATTCTCTACATACCTAATAGTTGAATTATTGTTCTGATCGTTGATGGCTCTACGTGCTTGCATAATGCTGCGGACAATTTCAAATTCACTCACGTCTTGATCGCCCCATAATTCACGCCTCAGTTCATCAATACTGATGGCATGATCTCGGTTTTCTATCAAATAAACCAAAGTGTCGAGAGTCTCATCGTCGGGCCGGTACACTTCGTTATAACAAGTAATTTCCTTAAGACCCAAGTCAATTAAACAGTTGTTTACTTCATAGATCTTCGCTGCGTGTCTTTTTTCTTTAGCGGACATTATTATCTTGCCATTATATTGTTGAGCACAAGCATGATGACAAGAACGAAGAAAAAAAAGGAATAATAGATATCTGGTGTGATTCTTACGATAGGCGTAAACAGTGTGGCGTCTAAAGCATTGATGTTGACGGCCTCTATTGCGTCTTACTTAAATATACAGATTAAAAGCATTTTTATTTAAACATGATAAGTGAACTCTTACTTATTTAGCTATTATAGTGTCTGTTGTAGTTTTCTTTAATAAATTAATATTATTAACTTCTTAAAGAAAACTTTTCTTATTACTTAAAAAGAATAGGCAAAACCAGCACTTATATTTTTAATGTTCTCATTTAATATATCCAGCTCTTGATACTGGATGCGCAGTGCAATATTTTTCGAAGCGTACCAAGAAATTCCTGCACCGTATATTGCATCAGAGTTGTTGTCGTTGTTTTTCGAACGAATGAAGGCGCTGGTAGTAATATCAGGTGATTCTAAATTCCAACAATATAATCCTGCTTTTATAAATACGTCCAGTTCGTGAAAAACCGGAATAAATGCGAGCAGCGATAAACTTGTTCCTTCTATATAAAACTTTGTTTCGTCCAGGCTATTGAGGTCAACTGTCGCTTCACCAAAATCCAGCCAAGAAGCTTCAAGTGCAAAGTTATCGTTAAAACGATAACCTCCGATTAGCTCAATTGAAGTAACCTCTTTATCTGTACCATAATAATCTGTTGAGCCAACAGCTGTACCAACATAAATCTCTGCAAAGGTTGCCCGAGATAGAAGTAATATGAGTAATAAAATCCAGTAGGATTTTAATGCATTCATAACATTGCTCTATAAGATTAGTTTCAGAGCAATCTACAATAATTGTTATTAACAGTAGCTTAATTGCTGCTTGATTGTAGGGAGTTAATTGAGGCTTCTACGTATATCGGTGAATGTATAATGTCCATTGTTTACCTCCACGTTGGGAGGGTAACCGTGGTTGTTAAAAAAATCGTATCCTTTTTTTAACTCTAGCCAAAAATCATATGAGCGATGATCTTTGTATTTTACTAAGACCCTATCAGTAAGTTGGAATGGGAAGATGTGAACTCTAAAAAATGACTGATTATTTTTAAGAGCTGCTACTGCCATAGAGTATATTTCCTCAATATATTTATCTGTCATTGCATAGCAACCTATTGATACGCAGTCTCCATGCACCATTAGATAATTACCTGTTCTTCCGTAGTAGCGGTCATAAGCATTTGGGTAGCCTAGGTTAAAAGATAGATGAAAACGGCTCCAGGGGTTGAGTTGATTTTTCGTGACAAAATAAAATCCCTCTGGACTCTGCCTGTCTCCTTGCTTAATTTTGGGGCCTAGTGCACCAGAAAAGTTACATATTTCATAAGTTTTAAACAGCTTGAATTGCTTCTGTTTGTTTTCTACCCATAGTTCTAATTTCCCCGGGATCTTAAAAATTCGAATAAAAATAGGTGAGCCATATGTCAAATTTTTATTATGCAGGCCTGTTACTAAGTCTTTCTGTGTTCTCAGAATAGCTTGTTCCGCCCTAGCACTAGTGGGGAATTTATCCGTTTGCGCTTTGGTTACAGATGCTGTAAGCAATAATAGTAATGCATAGACAGAGTATATTGTGGCTGAAAAACTTCTTTCTTTATGCAATGTTATGTACATATTTGTTCAAGCTAATCTGGGTCTACAAGCATTATTTTCTACAAGAAATAGTACGCCCCCTTTTCCTACTTTCAACTTTATTACCACGTTAATAGTTTAAGGGGATTGTCATTAATTGGAGATTTAAATATTGCTAAGGGTGTCATAGTATCGGGAGCAAATCAAACTATACCTGTAGTTATAAAATAGTTGACTAAAAGCAATGACTCTTCAATTTGACGACTTCAAATTATTGCACAATAGATTTAGCAACATTAGCCTGAAAGCATCAACATAAAGCATATAAACTGTCTCAAATAATTTTTCTATATACATGGCAATAAATACTCGTCTTTATGACATTTCCGCCCGTTCGTTGTATAACAAAATGTCGTACTAAATTTGTGGTCAAGTTTTTAAAGTGTTTGTTGTAATTGTTATCGAAAAAAATTTAAGTGATATGCACGAATATCAAATAATTTTATCGTTTGATAGGATTTTGAAAGGTTAATTTGGCAGCAAATACATTTTTTTTGAATGGATATTCTTATGATTTGATAATTGAACAAATTATTGCATCAATTCAATATAATTCTAGTTTGACTAAGGGTTAAAAGGTTTTATAATTGTGTCCATCTGGAAGTATGTCTTATATTTATGCACGTAAACTCGAAAAACTTTATTTAGTTGCTCGTCCTGTTTTTTCATAAGTAATAGCACCACTTCTAGCACTACTACCTTACAGGTAATACTTACTCTTGAATTGATAGGATATGGCTATGTCTAATAATAAGACTACTGGTAAAGTTAAATGGTTCAACGAATCCAAAGGTTTTGGTTTTATTGAACAAGAATCTGGCCCTGATGTTTTTGCACATTATAGTGCAATTGATGGCACTGGCTTTAAAACACTTGTTGAAGGCCAAAAGGTTGAATTTAATGTCACTCAGGGTCAAAAAGGCCCCCAAGCTGAGAACATTATTGTTCTATAAGCTTACTTAATGTGATGGAATAGAGCCATAGGCGGCGTTGCCTATGGCTTATTTTTTATAATTTAATGGCAATTATAAAGACGTAAAACCCCTTAGTTTCTTTCCAATATATAGCTTCCTAAACTCCTTCTAATACTATTCAGTCTATCTTCAAAACTCTTTTATAAAATTCTGACCAAGTGTGCAGGAATTTACCCTTGCTTTATTCTCGATGCTTTCAGTAGCGTAATAAATAAAGTAGAAGCTTATGCTAACAGTAATCCTGCAAGCTTCAGCTTTATTTGGCTAAACAAATTCTACATATCCATATGTTCAAGCGAGCAGTTATTTAATCCATAAAAGCGTGCATTAAAAAATGTATCAATAGGTCAGATTTTAATTTCAACCCTGGGCTGTGCTTTTTTGCCAAAGTTAATTTGCGGATTACAAATCAGCATACGGGAAGATTCTAAGTTTCCTACATCTACACTATATTCTTTAAAATTTTCAGCGCGTTTTTTTGCGATATTTCTTAAACGATCCAGCTCTTCTTCTTCAGTTACTTTAGTTCCGGGTGGTAAATTAATATCCTCAGGTGTGGCAAAACCGCAGACTCTTACTTGGGTTTTAGGTTTATCTTTCATAAGCGAAATGAACTGCTCCATGTATTTAAACTGCGTTTCTTCAATATCTGTAGCCGTCGGAGAAAATGGTAATTTCTCAAAGCGCAACTTCATCGCGAATTCTCCCGCACTAATAGCGACGGATACTACACTTGCGTAAGGTACAAAAGTTTGCATAAGATAGGATTTTGCTTGAGACATAGCGGCTTTTTTGGTGACCAAGAGTAGAAAACTACTGAGCCCAAAAGATGGGTCATCCACGCTGCCGCTCATGGGAATATTGAGTTTAATATTGCCCTTTTTATCTTTTAGCATACCCAGTGCAACATTAAGAGGGATTGCTGTTTGCTCCTTCAATACAGATGGATCTGGCTTGCTCTCTGCAGAGCTCATATCGAGCCCTCTTATAAATAGGCCCACTTTACCTTTGAGCTTAGATTGCTTGATATCAACATCAATATTGGTATCTAATTGGCCACTTTTTAGTTCAAAACCCAACGCCTGTTTTACATAAGATGATAGTGGCGGTAGAGATAGCTCATTAACGTCACCTTTTACATTCGCATTTACGAGGTCAGTAAATAATGCGATCCCTCCATCTAGTTTGATCTTTGCATATTTATTACTACGACCAGAAAAATGGAAAGGGCTTAGATCTTGTCTCTGACTGTCTATATTACCGATGTTAAATTCATCTATATATAGTGTACGTTCGTATTCCGGCTGTACACTCTTGTCTAGGAAATGCACTGTGTTATCACCCTGCATAACAATATTTCCTATTACTATGCCGAGATTGCTCTCTTTGCCGGTAGTTTGTTCTACCTGCTCAGAGGCAGCCTTAGAGTTGTTACTTTTCTGTTGAGATTGATCCTCGTTTTGAGAGGGGATATCAACTAAATTTGTCAGAGATTTATCTTGCCCCAATAATATATGGCTATCCAGATTACTTATGTTTACTTTTTCAACAGATAGTTTGTTTTCAGAAAAGCTTAGTTGTTGCACCGACATATTTTTTAAGGCAGCCAACGCAGGAAGCTGTTGCTCATTGTTTTTGTGGGAAGCTAAAAAATCTACCAGTTTAATTTCATCTATAGCGGCAACAATGTTTTCTGGTGTAGGTAAACCTGGAGAACTTACAGATATTGTAGAAAGAGTAAGTGCTTGCAAGCTAGTTAGAGTATCTTGATTGGAGGTATTTCTTAGGGAGAGCCCTTCGACGCTTGTTTGGCCTGTGATCATGAGATTCGAAACAGCGTCGTTAGCTATTTGCAGTTCAAGGTTATTTAACTCTAATGCATACTTATTCATGTTTGCACTATAGTTTTCTTTTTGCGTAGTAATATCCTCTAGGGTCAGTTTCGTATTAGAACTCGAAATATTTGTACCATTGTTTGATATCTTTATCTCCGACTGAAAGTTAGCAGATAACTTGCCATCTAGACTATCTAAGTGAGATGCTAGTTGCGATTGAAACTGTTTTAGCTGGATATTCTTGACTGAGAGCTTCGACGATATACTACCCGATTTTTCTGAAAAATTTATCGATGATGTAATATTAACATCGCCTTGTGCGGCACGTGCTTTTAGAGATATATTCAACGATTGTGAATCTGAAGTTATTTGATTTTTATCTATATCAAGCTCTTTCAACTCTAGTGTATAAAGCTCATCATTAAAATGTATATTGATGCGCATTTCATCGAGAGATAAATTAGGTGCTTCTATCGTATAGGGAAATTTTTGATTATTCTGCTCCTGCTTTTCTTCGGATTTTTCCGATGCTGGTAACTCTATACCTGCAATCTCTTGCTTGTTATCAAATACACTAATATCTATATCTGCAGCCTCTATTGAAAATGTTTTGATATAGATGGTATCAAATAGCAATTTATGTAGATCTACCTCTAATTCGGCTTTTCCTATTTTCAATGAAGTCTTATCTTGTTTTAAGAAAGCTAAATTATTTACAGATATATTACTGGTAAAAGGGTTATAGCGAACAGTAGTATTTTCCGACAAGCTTACCTTGTATAGGGCCAATGCTTTATTTGCATAGTGGTGGATAAGCATGGGGGATGCTGCCCAGACCCCTAAATATATAGTGAAAGTTAGTAAGATAAGAAATGTAAAAATACTAAATAAAATTTTTGTAAAACGTTGCATGAGCATTCAGTGATAATGAGTTTTAATTATTACTATCTATGGCTTGTGAAGCATAATTGGTTTTTGCCCCGTGAAATATTACATTGATATATATGACAAAAGTCAATGCAATTTCCTTCAAAGTATCATTACTATAGTGTTAACAGTCCCTAGAGACAGATAATCATGTATGTGAATCGGAGCCATCAAAAGGAAGTTCTAATATGACGTTACTATTTCTCAATGCATCTTCTTTGCCTCGGTATAAGCGGATTGAATTGGGCAATATTAAGATGATGTACTGATCAATAAGCTCGATAAAGCCAGAGATATGACGCACTACCCACGGGGTATCCGACATGTTAAAACGTATGCTGTCAGGCAGAGTCGCTAGTTTGATAATACCGTTGCCTAATGGATCTGAGATTGCTGCTGCGCTTTTGTATAACGCGATGGCATTATGGCTAATAACCAAGACTTTGCCGCCAACAAAATGGAGAATCTCGGCATAATACTTATCGCCGGAAGAGGAAGTAATATAATGGGCTTCCACTGATTCAACCATATTGGTACTACTGTCGATTAACATGTCGCCTACCTTTGCAACCTATATTCAGAGTGTAATTATTCTGTATTAGTGGTTGATGGGCAATCTATTTTTATACAGCAGAGTCATTGGCATGGTAGTTATTGAATATTGTATATAGTCGCTTGTTCCCGAAGGCTCCGTTGGATAGGCTCACAGCCATAATGGGGCCGTGTTAGATGGATGGCACTGGGTAATTATGAACTATGAGGTTTCGATAGAAGAGTGCAACAGAAAGAAGATAAAAGCGAGTTACTGAACCAACTCAAAATTGATAGAAGTGAGCCAAAAGCGCACAGGTTATCTTTTAATACCTTGGCTGCCGTATTGTGTGCTGCATTAGTTGTCATGCTTGCAGTCTACTTGGCAAAAGATGAGAGTGTTTCCCCTGTGGTTGCTCAATTATTGCCTGAGGAGGAAAAGCGAACCCTCATAAAATCTGTGAAAGCAGCTAAGGACACACAGCGTCTAGAGATGGCTATTCAAGAAGAAGCGCGTAAAGAAGGGATGAATAAGCAGGGCGCCATATTGAATGCCTCTGGATATGTATCCGCTAGACTCATCGCTACCGTTTCATCTGAGGTCATGGGTTTGATTACTGAGGTGAAAGTTGAAGAAGGCATGCAAGTTGAGCAAGGCCAGGTTTTAGCAAAGCTTGACGGCTCAGTCAGTGCTATAAATCTTGATTTGGCTAAAGCTCAGGTAGCTGTAGGAGAGGCGCAACTGCGCAGTCTCAAGGCTGATGTCAATGAGGCCAGGCGAGTGTTGGATCGAGTTTCAAACCTAGAGAATGTTGATTATTCAAGTGAAGCAGATTTAACAAGAGCCAAAGCAGATCTCGAAAAAGCGCTTTCGGCATTGGCAACAACGAAAGCTAATATTGAAGTTTCTAAGTTACAGGTAGCTCAGCAACAAGAAGTTTTCGACAACCACACTATACGAGCGCCCTTTGCCGGTGTGGTAACAGTAAAAAATGCTCAACCTGGAGAAATCGTTTCTCCTAGTTCTGCTGGAGGCGGTTTTACACGTACCGGAATTTGCACCATCGTGGATATGAGCTCTCTTGAGATAGAAGTTGATGTTAATGAGGCATTTATCCGAAGGGTTTATTCTGGACAGAGAGTAGTAGCTAACTTAGATGCGTATCCACAATGGGATATTCCCGCAAGTGTTATCGCTATTATTCCTACTGCCGATAGAGCCAAAGCGACAGTGAGAGTACGTATTAAAATAGATCTTAAAGACAAGAGAATACTTCCTGATATGGGGGTAAAAGTAGCGTTTCTAAAATAGGCCTTACAAAACGGGGAATGAGGTGTAACAGAATGAGTGAAGAACAACTATTTAAACTCGAAAGCGTTTCAAAAAAGTTTGTGCGAGGTCGAGAAGTCATCACCATATTTGACGATCTCAATATGTCTATTCCAAAAGGAGATTTCTTGGCAATTATGGGGCCTTCAGGTTCAGGCAAAACCACTTTACTCAACATGCTAGGAGGTGTTGATCAATCGAGCCAAGGAAAAATATTCTTTGATGGCAAAAACATCAGTGAGTATAGCCAAGAACAGTTAACAAAATGGCGTGCTGACCACGTTGGCTTTATTTTCCAGTTTTACAACTTAATGCCAATGCTGAGTGCAGAACGTAACGTTGAATTACCTCTATTATTAAAAAGTGTGAGCCGCGATCAACGTAGAAAGAGTATTGAGGCAGCTCTTAAACTTGTGGATTTACATGAGCGTGCTAAGCATCTTCCACGAGAGCTATCAGGTGGTCAACAACAGCGAGTTGCTATTGCCAGAGCATTGGTATCCGATCCCGATTTTTTACTGTGTGATGAGCCGACAGGCGATTTGGATCGGGCCACGGCAAAAGAAATTCTCGAAATACTACAATTATTAAATGCCGAGTTTGGCAAAACTATTATCATGGTCACTCATGACCCTGCTGCCGCAAAATATGCTAAACGCACATTGCATCTTGATAAAGGTATGTTTGTCGATCAAGCGTCCGAGGTGGCAGTATGAACGATCTATATTTAATTTTTAAAAATCTGACTCGTAATCGCACGCGTTTTATTTTAAATAGCTTTGCTGTATTTACTGCTTTTTTCTTATTTGGCTTATTGGGAGCTTTAAAGGGAGCGTTTGATGCAGGTATTGAATTGTCAGCAGATAATCGCCTAATTGTTGTTAACAAAATTAACTTTACTCAACCTTTACCTATTGCTTATGTTAATAAAATAAAAGCGATTGATGGAGTTAAAGACCTAACATATGCCAATTGGTTTGGAGCCTACCACCAAGATCAGCGCAAACCCATTGTAGGTTTTGCCGTAGATCCACAAAGCTATCTAGCGGTATATGAGGAATTACAATTATCTACCGAGGAACGTGAAAATTGGTTTAATGAAAGACAAGGAATGGTTGTTGGTGAAGCCTTAGCAAAGAGTAAAGGTTGGCAAATTGGCGATCGTGTTCCTATCTCGTCAAATATTTTTTCTAAAGAAGATGGTTCTCATGTTTGGGACATGATAATTAGTGGAATTTTTACTGCGAAAGATAAGCAAGCTGATACCAACTATTTGATGTTTCACTATAAATACTTTATCGAAACACAAACATTTGGCAGTGATTGGATTGGCTGGCTAATACTGACAACAGATAACTCTGATATAAACGCTGAAGTCGCCAAGTCAATCGACGCATTATTTGCAAACTCCGCTGCAGAGACAGAAACAAGCACGGAAAAAGCCTTTAATAAAGCTTTTATCGAGCAGATTGGAAGTATTGGACTTATTATTAGCTCCGTCGTTTTAGCTGCATTTTTTACAATATTGCTTATTGTTGGCAATGCGATGGCATTAGCTGTGAGAGAGAGAACCCAGGAGTTGGCAGTGCTCAAAACTTTGGGTTTTCCGTCCTGGAGAATCTTTCGCATGGTATTGTCAGAATCAGTATTTCTCTCTGCTCTGGGAGGAGTTCTTGGAATGTTGCTCGCATACTATGCTGTGTCAGGTTTGTCTAATGTACCGCAAATACGAAATATGTTGCCGAACTTAGTTATGACATCAGATGTGGTTGCTACAGCTTTGGTATATATATTAATGCTGGGGTTTGTGACAGGCTTTTTCCCCGCATGGCGAGCTATGAAACTTAACACCATAGATGCTCTGAGTCGGGGGTGAAATGATGGATAGTATTTTACGTCAAATAACTGCGGTTGTTGCGATGAATATTCGTAGCCTACCACAAAGGCTTTGGATGTCATTAGCAACTATTCTTGCTGTGGCCGTTGTCGTTGCGGTGCTACTGGCCTTTTTAGCTATGGCTAATGGTTTTAAAGTAACAGTAGCAGGCTCAGGCTCCAACGCTTTAGCCATCGTTATGCGAGATGGGGCTCAAGCCGAACTAAACAGCGTGTTAATGCGTGACCAGGTAAATATCCTTGGTAATGCGCCGGGGATAAAAAAGGATGATGCAGGGGCCATGTTATCTGGCGAATTATATGTCATTGTGGATGGCTATAAAAAAACTACCGGTACAGAAGTTAATCTTCCCTTCAGAGGACTATCTTCCCGGGGTGTCGCTATGCGAGAAAACATTAGTATTGTCGAAGGCAGGATGTTTGAAGAGGGAAAGAATGAAATAGTTGTAGGTGCAGGTGTATTAAGAGAATTCGACGGTTTTGATCTCAATTCCGAAATAAAGTTAGGTAAAGCAAAATGGCGTGTAGTGGGAGTCTTTGAGGCTCAGGGATCAGTTTTTGAAAGTGAACTATGGACGGATGTTCGAACTTTACAAAGCCAATTTAATCGCGGTAGCTCCTATCAGTTGGCGAGAGTTGCTTTGCAGTCACCGGGAGATATCTCTCAGATCGAAGCGTTTATAGAAAATGATCCACAGTTGAATTTAGATATTACAACTGAAAAAGATTATTTTCGTCAGCAAGCAAAAGGTACATCTGATTTTCTATTTTATTTAGGCTGGCCACTTTCTATCATTATGGCTTTGGGGGCACTATCTGGTGCATTGAATACTATGTATACGTCAGTTGCCCAGAGAGCTGTTGAAATTGCTACCCTGCGAGCTATCGGCTTTAGTGCTGCCTCTGCTTTTGTTGGAACTATGGCAGAAGCTTTAGTGTTAGCTTGCATTGGCGGCGTTGTCGGAACACTTGCTGCATATTTATTTTTTGATGGCATTACTGCCTCAACCTTAAGTAGTAACTTTTCGCAAATTGTATTTTCTTTTGATATTTCTCTGGAGGTACTACAAAAAGGTTTAATGCTAGCTCTGGTCATTGGCTTTATAGGTGGGGTCTTCCCTGCATGGCGCGCAGCAAAATTACCAGTAATCGCAGCGTTTAATGTTAATGGATAAAGAGGAAAGGATCTTAAAAACTTTGCTGGTAAATTCTGAAAAAAGGCGGTAAGCCTTTTTTCAGAAACTATATTTCTTTGTTGTTATGGTTGTATAAGCTTACTCTTTCAAACTAGCAAAATCGCCAGCTTTTACAATCGACATAGTTTTGGGCGAGAGATACTTTCGCATAACACGATTAACATCTTCTACTGTAAGCTGGCGTATCTTATCTTGAATTTCTTTTTCTTGAATAAAGGTAAATTCATCGTTATAAAAGCTTCTAAGGGTTTGTGCCAATACTCTATTGTCGCTACGTGTTATTTTAGCTTGGTCGAGTAAGCCTTCTATAGACGATGATAACTCTTGTTGCGTAAACCCTTCATCGTATGCTCGCTGCATCTCCTCTTTAAATGCCTTTTCTACTTTTTCTGTATTTTGTGGTGCACTTATAGCATAAGCGAAGAAGCGACCATTTTCGTTAAAACGATCTAGACGTAGGAACGCGCCTACACCATAACTTAGGCCATCTTTTTGGCGAATTCGGGATGCTAAGCGACTATTTAAAAAACCTCCACCAAGCATACGTGTAATTACGTATAAAGCCGGCGCATCTTCATGTTTATGAGTAAGATCTAAATTTCTTGCCGCTACAAAGAATGAATTTTTCTTATCAGGCGTTTCTATTTTTTCGTTGAACAACTCTACGTCTTGGAATAACTCTTTCTCTCTTTTATATTTGATTTGGCTTTTCCAGTCTGAGAACTGATCAAATATCTGCTGGTTAATGTTTTTGTAATCAAAATCGCCAGCGACACCTACTTGAATATTCATACTGCCAAAATTTTCTTTATAGAAGCTTTTTACATCCTCTAATGTAGTGGACTCTAATGCTTGGCGATATTCATCGAATGTTTCCGCATGATACATGTGGCCTACAGGGTAGGTGTTTAAGTTAGATAATAGCTTGTTGAAAGCCAGGGCTTGTGGGTCGGTGCTGTCGGAACTTAGTTTTGAAAGTTTCTGAGCTTTTAGGAGGTTAAACTCCTTCTCAGGAAAACTAGCTGTCGTCAGCACTTCGTGTATTAAAGCAATCACTTTCGGAAGGTTTTCCCTAGTAGTCTCATAGGACGCTGTAATCGATTGAGCATTGTGGCCTATGCCCCCTTGTGCCTTTAAACTATCAAATTCATCTTGCAGGTCTTCACGACTGAGTCTCTTGTTACCACGTAACAGCATAGCTGCAGTTAACTCATGAACTGAGCTTTTATTTTGCAAAGAATTCTCGTTGCCCAATCCTACTCGAATGTTTATAAATACCGATTCGCCCCGTGTTTTAATTGGAACTGCTGAAATTTTAATACCACCTTGTTTATTTCTAATTTCACGCTTCGATATGTTTTCTAAAGTTGCATCAAAAGCTTCACCTTGGCTAATGACTTTTTTACCTTTGTAGCCCTCAACCAGTTCTTCAATATTAGGAGCTTGAGTTATTATTGCTCGCTCTGGCTCCTTTGTTGGTAAGAACTGTCCAAGAGTTCTGTTAGAGGAAATAAGGTATTTCTTCGCCACTCTTTGCACATCTTCAGCGGTGACTTTTTCTATTCTGTCTCTATTAATAAACAACATACGCCAGTCACCAATACCAATCCATTCACTTAAATTAATCGATATTTTTTGGGAGTCATTAAACGCCAGTTCTATTTGTTTAAGGGTTTTTCGTTTTGCGCGTTCTACTTCTTTATTAGTGATAGGTTTTTGGGCGATATTTTCCAGTGTTTCAAGTAGCGCAGAAGTGCTTTTTTCAATATCTGTATTAGCGTCTACCGTTGCATTAAAATAAAGTAGCCCCGGCTCTTTTTGCTGATTAGGCCATGCCCAAGTTACGGTTGCTAATTGTTTTTCAGTTAAATTTTTGTGTAGTCTCCCAGTTGGCGAATCACCTAAAATCGAGGAAAGAATATCTAGTGCTGCGAAGTCTTCGTGGATACCTGAAGGAATTTTATAAGCAGCCGCAACTACTTGTTCACCCCCGACACGACGCAGAGTAATACTGCGTTCACCATCTTGTACTTGGTCAACAGTGTAAAATTCAGGTAGGGTTCTCGATGGTTTTTTTATTTTGCCAAAATATTTTTTGACGAGCTTTAAGGTTTTGTCTTTATCGATTTTACCTGCGATGGTAAGTGTCGCATTATCAGGTTGGTAGTACTTTTTATAAAAATTTCTAAGATTCTCTATCTTGACGTTTTCTATGTCTGAGCGTGCGCCTATGGTTGAATTGCCATAGTTATGCCAATCAAATGCTGATGAGTAAATACGCTGTATTAAAATTTGTACTGGAGAATTTTCCCCACGTTCAAATTCATTGCGCACTACTGTCATTTCACTATCGAGATCTTTTTGTGCAACAAAGGAATTTACCATCCGGTCGGCTTCCATAGACAAAGCCCAGTTGAGATTTTCTTCGGTTGCTTTAAATGTCTCATAGTAATTGGTGCGTTCATACCACGTGGTTCCATTGGCTTGTGCACCGTGATCAGTCATTTCTTTGGTTATATTTTTATGTTTCTTTGACCCTTTGAATAGTAAGTGCTCAAGCAGGTGAGCCATACCTGTTTCACCGTAGTTCTCGTGCTTTGATCCTACCTGGTAGGTAATATTGACGGTAATTGTGTCTTTACTTTCATCGGGGAAAAGCAGTATCTGTAAACCATTATCAAGTGAATACTCACTTATCCCTTCTATTGTTTGAATCTCTTTAATTTTAGCTGCATTTGCCGCACTGCAGAGTACGAGTAGTGATAGCAAAAACTTCAACTTTATTAAGTAGCAACATATCGAAGTATGGCGTCTCGTAGTTCTTTCCATTAGTAGGTCTCTAGTTATTTATTGTATAGGTCATTTGTGCAGAGCAAAACCATCAGCTACGACGGCTATTCTCGTTGAGCTCTTTCGACTGTTAAAGCTCAGTTAATGTTCCTCTTTGTAGGCTACAAGCGAACAAGTCAACTTTAAGTCTCTCATTTGATGGCTTGTTAAACAGTTCAGCTCGGATTCAGCTGGACATACATAGACTAGCACTGTACCTGAAACAAGAGGGTTTTAGAGATGAAATTGAGTTGGTTATTTTTTATTGGCAGTATCAGTTTATTTGCAGCAGGTTTATCTGAGGCAGATGACGACGATGATGATGATCGCAGAAGCAGGTATCGCGAAGGTCAGCACTATGAGCACCATCGTCATGATTCACGTCGCGGCCATAGCTATAATCATCATCGTCGTCATCACTATGAGCACCGTAATCACCGTAGGTACGACGATCGCAAGCGCCGTCGCCGTGAGCGAAATTACTTTCTAGGGGGAGCTTTGGTAGGTGGATTAGCGACTCATGCATTTCATCGACACAATCGTCATTGTCCCGATGATCATTATCGTCGCCAACGTCGCAGCCACTACTATACAAGTAACAGCTACGGAGAGTGTTTTAAGGTAAAACGTCGTAGAGGTCGAGATGTCTATGTAGAAGTGCCCCGTCATAGATGTTATTGAGGGGCTTCTTGAACAGTGTCCTCGTTGCTAGATGTCATGTTAAGTTCTTTTAATTTGCGTGTGAGAGTGTTGCGGCCCCAGCCTAGCAGGTTTGCAGCATCTCTTTTACGCCCAGCAGTATGTTTTAGCGCCGTCTCTATCAATGCTCTTTCAAATGTAGGCACTGCATCGGAAAGAATATCTTTTTGTCCGCAAGCTAAACTCTGGTCAGCCCACTGACGCAATGCTTTTTCCCAGTCGCCACTGGGCGCTTCGTTTACTTTGGTTTCTACAAGCTCTGGTGGTAAATCGGCAATATGTACCTCACGGCCTGAGGCCATCACGGTAATCCAGCGACAAGTGTTTTCAAGCTGTCTAACATTACCAGGCCAAGACAAACGGCTCATATATGCCTCAGCATCTTGTGATAACACTTTTGGCTCGACATTCAACTCCTTGGCCGCAGAGTTGAGGAAGTGCTGAGTAAGTTTGGGAATATCTTCACGTCGATCTGCAAGCTTAGGTAGATGTATCCGAATAACGTTAAGGCGATGGAAAAGGTCTTCCCTGAAACGATTTTGTTCCACTAAATCTTCCAGGTTTTGGTGTGTTGCTGCAATGATACGGACATCAACCTTAATGGGAGTATGTCCGCCTACACGATAAAATTCTCCATCTGCCAGTACGCGCAATAGCCGTGTTTGTGTTTCAGCTGGCATATCGCCAATTTCATCTAAGAATAATGTTCCTGAGTTCGCTTGTTCAAAGCGTCCTTGCCGTTGGCCTCCGGCACCTGTAAATGCGCCTTTTTCGTGACCAAATAGTTCTGATTCAATCAAATCTTTTGGTATTGCTGCCATATTTAATGCGATAAAAGGGCTCTCACGACGAGGACTATGCATGTGAAGTGCACGTGCTACTAGCTCTTTACCAGTGCCCGATTCTCCGTTGATAAGCACGGTAATATTAGATTGGGAAAGCCGGCCGATTGCTCGAAAAACCTCTTGCATTGCAGGAGCTTCACCGATGATGTCGGTATTTTCATCCGCTGGCACCATGCTACTTCCAGCTACCATCGGATCTACTTCATTGGAATGTACTAATGCTCGCTGTGTAACAGCTACGGCTTCATCGACGTCGAAGGGTTTTGGCAAATATTCAAAGGCACCGCCTTTGTATGCTGATACAGCGCTGTCCAGGTCTGAATGGGCCGTCATAATGATGACAGGGAGATCAGGGTAAATATTTTGAACTTGCTTGAGCATAGCTAAGCCATCAGTTCCCGGCATTCGCACATCACTAACAATCGCGTTTGGCTTTTCACTTTGTAAGCGCGACAGTACTTTATCGCCGGTTTCGAAGCTATTAGTATTGATTCCAGCATTTTGCAGGGCTTTCTCTAATACCCATCGAATTGAACGGTCATCATCTACTATCCAAACTACATTAGATTTATGCATGTCTCTTTCCTAAAGGTATATATACGGCAAATTCTGTATGGCCTGTTTCACTATTGCACTCTATTAAGCCATAGTGCCGACCGATTAAATTCTGGGCGATAGATAAGCCAAGGCCAGAGCCTTCAGCTCTTCCTGTAATCATTGGGAAAAATATATCGCCAACGATGTCTTTAGATATCCCCGGCCCGTTATCAGTGATACTGACTTTTACCACCAGTGGGTAGTTGATTCTGCCAATGGTGTAGCGCAGTTTTATTCGTGTAGTAATGATAACGTTAGGGTCTTGCTGTTCTTGGTTTTCTGTTAATGCTTGAATTGCGTTGCGCACTATATTGAGAAAAGCTTGCACTAGTTGAGTTTTGTCCCCCTCAATATTCGGAATACTGGGGTCATAATCTCGTTTGATTTCCACGTTACCCTGAACCTCCATCCTGACAACAGATACAACGTGCTCAAGTACTTCATGAATATTGAGACTTTCCATATCTGGCGGTGTGCGAGGCCCAAGCATGCGGTCAACTAAGTTACGCAGCCTGTCTGTTTCATCAATGATTATTCGGGTATATTCCTCTAATTGAGAATCGCCCAGTTCGCGAGATAGTAGTTGTGCCGCGCCTCGGATACCTCCCAGAGGGTTCTTGATCTCATGGGCCATACTTCGAACTAGGTTGCGAGATGTCTCCTGTGATGAGATCCATGCCTCTTCACGGCTTATCCTTAACAAACGATCTAATGGTTGAATCTCAACGGTGATATAGCCGATTTCAGGTGTCGGTGTGACTGTGTAGTCCAAGGTCACTTCTTGCTGATTATGCAGTTTCCAGCACACTTGCCTGCGAGTAAAATGACGATTTTCCTCGAGGGCTTCTTGCAAGGATTTAGGTGTTCCATCTTTGACACCAAAGCAAACTTCAATAGACTTTCCAACCAGGTGCTCACTACTAATTCCCATAAGTGACTCGGCTGAAGCGTTGAGATAGGACACTTTTAGCTGATAGTCCAGCACAATAACGGCTGTCGTCAGGCTATCTAGGATTTGTTTGTAGCTTGCTTGCTCTACCATGGGTCATCGGTTTAAATAGTGTTATAGGCAATATGCAATTTGTAATCCAACCTTGAACCATTTAACCTTCTAAATCTTGATTAAGTGTGTATTAAGGATATTTATATTGCTATAAAAGGAAAAAACAGCATATCTATTTGCTAGTTGGCGCATTTTATGGTGGTTTCCTCCTCTATGCTGTTACGCAGATATAAAGGCAGTGTGACGGTTTTATCATCGTTATTCTGTCTAATGTGCCAAGTTCATTAAGTCTCTAAATTCAGTATAGCTATTTTTTGCACCAAAATAGTGATTTCTCTTGTTGGGCTATATTCTGTGTATGTTTTTAGTGCGTTAAGCTTAAAATATCGACCTAAAATAGATTAAACTACAGTGCGACACCTGCTCGTATACTTAAGCTTCGGTGCATAGGATGGTGTGGTTTTAGGTGTGGACAGTGGGTGAGGAGAACATATTTTCTAGCTATAAAAAAACCCGCTTACGCGGGTTTTGATTAGAAAATTATCGAGTGGACTACACTGAGTAGTACATAGAGAACTCAACTGGGTGAGTTGTCATATTCAATGTTTCAACTTCTTCCTTTTTAAGCTCGATGTAGGCATCAATCATATCGTCTGAGAATACACCACCAGCAGTTAAGAACTCACGATCCTTATCGAGGGCATCCAAGGCTTGCTCGAATGAGGAGCAGACTGTTGGGTACTCAGATTGCTCTTCTGGAGGAAGATCGTATAGATCTTTATCTGCTGAATCCCCTGGATGAATTTTATTCTTAATACCGTCAAGACCAGCCATTAACAATGCCGAGAAAGCCAAGTAAGGGTTCGCTGTTGGATCAGGGAAACGTGTTTCAATACGCTTACCTTTTGGCGCGCTCACATATGGAATACGAATTGATGCTGAGCGGTTGCGCGCAGAGTAAGCAAGAATAACTGGAGCTTCAAAACCTGGAACCAAACGCTTGTAGGAGTTAGTTGATGCATTACAAAATGCGTTCAATGCACGGGCGTGCTTGATAATTCCACCAATGTAAAACAATGCTGTTTCACTTAAACCCGAGTAGGCATCTCCCGCGAACTGGTTAACGCCGTCTTTAGAGAATGATTGGTGAACATGCATACCACTACCGTTGTCGCCAACTAGAGGCTTGGGCATGAAGGTCGCTGTTTTACCATAAGCGTGAGCAACGTTGTGGACGCAGTATTTTAGAATCTGAACTTCGTCGGCTTTCTTGGTCAAGCTATTTGCACCAACACCAATTTCACACTGTCCTGCTGTACCAACCTCGTGGTGATGAACTTCAATTTCTAAACCCATTTCTTCCATAGCTGCACACATTGCACCACGGATATCGTGCAGAGAGTCAACTGGAGGAACAGGGAAGTAACCACCTTTAACGCCTGGACGATGGCCCATATTGCCGCCGTCGATAGAATTTTCTGATGACCAAGCGGCTTCTTCAGAGGATACTTTATAGAAAGCACCGCTCATATCTGAGCCCCATTTGATATCGTCAAAAACAAAGAACTCTGGCTCAGGACCAAAGAATGCTGTATCGCCTAGACCTGTTGATTTTAAGTATTCTTCTGCGCGCTGGGCGATGGAACGAGGGTCACGTTCATAACCTTGACCAGTAGATGGTTCGACAATGTTACAGCGGATGATAACAGTAGGTTCGTCAGTAAACGGGTCAATAATGCTAGAGCTGTCGTCTGGCATTAGAATCATGTCTGATTCATTAATTCCTTTCCAGCCAGCGATTGATGAGCCATCGAACATTTTGCCTTCTTCGAAAAAGCCTTCGTCAACTTCTGATGCTGGAATAGATACGTGTTGTTCTTTTCCTTTTGTATCGGTGAATCGAAGATCAACCCAGCGGGCTTCTTTTTCTTTAATCAGGTTCAGAGTATGTTCTGACATATTAAGAATTCCTCCACAGATGGCCCCAGCCATAGATATATTATTAATGCGGTTCGAATGTTAGTCTCTCGCCTCAGTTGGGCAGTTGCCATAGTAATGCAATAAATCTGAGACGCAAGATTCAAGCTTTAGGAAACCGCAAATTATGTGCCATAATATAAAAATAGTTTCAGGCCACGTCTAATCAGAGGTTAGGTCAATATATTTACAAGTGACAAGCCATGAGGTGCACTTTTTTGGTGCTTAAATATTTTTATGCATTAAAATAAGGCGATTCATTGTGGTTGCAGTCGACCAGTGGTTCACTAAGAGTTCATAAAGAGTTAATTATTACGTAATTAGTAGTTGATTAGATGCAAACACTCCCTAAAAGCCATGATTGTTTAATTTTTAGCGTTCGGTTATTTTCTGAGATAACAGTAAAAAGTGCACCAGTGCGTAAACGTTGGACAAAGCTGTTGGCTCAGAATATCCGTACTTTAGGTAGAAAAGTTCACGAGCGCACAAGCGTTGTGCAGGACTGGGATAGGCTGACGGTGCGTGTGCCTTCAAACTGTGCCAATACCAGAGCTGCTTTTATCGATCTTTTGGGACGAATACCTGGTATTACTAATTTCCTGGAAGTAAAACCCTATCCTCTTAAAGATATGCATGATGTCTATGAAAAGACCTTGCCTCTATGGAAGGAGGAGTTGGTGGCTAAAACCTTCTGTGTCAGGGTAAAACGCAATGGCGAACATTCTTTTAGCTCCGGAGATTTGGAGCGCTATGTCGGTGGAGGCCTTAATCAGAATATTGCCACTGCCGGTGTGCGTTTAAAAAAGCCTGATGTCACTATACATATTGAAGTCAAAGACGATGTGTTCTTCGTCGCGGCAGGTAAATATCCCGGTATGGGAGGTTTTCCTCTAGGAACACAAGAGCCTGTCATGTCATTGGTATCAGGAGGATTTGACTCCACCGTAGCTAGCTTTCAAATGATAAACCGCGGCATGCGAACACATTTTTGTTTTTTCAATTTAGGTGGGCGTGCCCATGAGGTTGGCGTTAAGGAAATTGCTTATTTCTTGTGGAGTAAATATGGCGCTAGTCATCGTGTAAAATTCATTACAGTACCTTTCGAGGGCGTGGTCAGCGAAATACTGGACAAAATAAACCCCTCGAATATGGGGGTTGTACTAAAACGCATGATGTTTCGTGCAGCTGAGAAAGTGGCGCACAAAGGTAACATCGAGGCAATTGTAACTGGTGAGGCTATCTCTCAAGTATCCAGCCAAACTATTCCCAATTTATCTATCATTGATCGTGTTACTGATATGTTGGTTTTACGGCCATTGATTGCATCGGCCAAGCCGGAGATTATCCAACAAGCGCGTGATATCGGGGTAGAAGATTTCTCCGCTAACATACCAGAATACTGCGGTGTGATTTCGGTCAAACCTTCAGCTAAAGTTAATATATCGAAGTTATTGGAAGATGAAGCATCCTTTGACTTTGCCATACTTCAGCAGGCTATTGAGAGCTGTAAAGTTCAGTCGATCGATAGTGTTATGGATGATTGTGTGGAGGTCGCTACAGTTGAAAAGACGGCCGATTTACCCGCACAAGCGATAGTCATTGATATTCGTCATCCGGATGAGCAAGAAATAAAACCTTTTGGTCAACCAGATAATGAGGTTTTGTCTATACCCTTTTACAGGCTTAATACTAAGTTTGAAGAGTTGGATAAAAGCAAAGACTACTATTTATATTGCGATAAGGGTGTAATGAGCGAATTACACGCATCTCATTTAAAAGAATCTGGTTACCCCAATGTGTTTGTGTTTCGGCCAGAATAGTTCTTGAGGAGCCTTTTAATGGGGCAAGCAAAAACGAAGCAAAATATTATTGTTATTTGTATTGCGCTTACTGTGATTGTGTTGTCTGTTTTTGCCACGGTGCTTATTAATAAATATGCAACGGGCTCTTCTGAAGGCTCTGCCAGTGGTCATCAGAACATTACCTTTACCGATGCCGTTGTCACTTGCCGAGATAGGACAACGAAAAGCTATGGCGATAGAATCCGCAACTTGGTTACAGATAATCACTCAAGTAGATTCGATGAAAAACAATATGTTTATAAAGTTTTCCTTAAGATGGATTTAATGAATAAACGGGAAAAAATACCCAAATTGCATTATGTTAACTGCTTTGTTCGAGCAAAAAATGGTGATATTCGTAAGTATGATGTTTTCAAAAGTGATGAGGAGAGAGGCAAAGAAAAGGATGATGGAACAAATATGTTTGGTATGCCTAAGAAATAGCCTCTGACAGATTAGCCCAGTACTATGACTGGGCTGATAACACTGAGGAGTATTAGCACAATATTAATTAAAAGCGATAATCCACATTGGCTGATACGGTAGAAAACTCATTATCGTCGTCATCGAGAATCATGCGATACTCAAAATTTAAGTTCCAGCTTTCTTCAATAACAAAACCAACGCCGCCTCCGTAGGAAAGGCCTGACTCACTATTTGAGTTATCTCCTGCGGCACTGTCTACACTGACAGAGATGGTAGAAAAGCCAAACAAACCATAAATTTTAGCCCTGTCATTCACTGTTTCCGGGCGCCAATAGATGGAAGCGTAGTAATCTGTACTGGTTTCTATTTCATTACCAGCAATCGTTGATGTCTCGTCAGAGATACCTAGGCCGATACGGGCATCTACTCCTAAGAAGCCGTTATACTTGTAGCCACCGACCAAGTCCAAAGTGGTAAAGTTAAGATCGTTGCCAGATGCATCAGATGTGTTTGCATCAATAAAACTGACACCGCCCCCTACATAAAATCTATCGAGCTTTTCAAAGATCGATTCTGCTGCGGCAGAATTTGCTAATAATATCAGCGAGGCCAGAGTCAGGAATCGCATTTTCAATCTCCCATAATGTGTTTTTTGTTATATACAGGATCTTAGCAAATAAAGCGTCATCTGTGATCCTACATATTGGTATTTATGATCGAACATGTCTAAAAAACGCATTTTTGTCACTTTTTTTTGGTAAAACTTACAAGATAAAACGCGATACATACTAACGCTTAACTAAAGAGCAATATATAATGCGCGCCTTTTGATCAATACTCGTCCATATTGGCCGATAGGGTTAAAAGGCCCTAGCTTGATTGTAAACCTACCTATTTACGAGGCTTCCCAGAAGTGATAGAGAAACTTCGCAATATTGCGATAATTGCACACGTAGACCATGGTAAAACTACCTTGGTCGATAAACTATTGAGCCAGTCTGGAACTTTGGATCGCAAGGATGAAGGTGCTGAACGCATCATGGATTCCAATGATCAGGAGAAAGAACGCGGCATTACTATTTTGGCAAAAAATACGGCGATAAAATGGAATGATTACCGTATCAACATTGTCGACACACCCGGACACGCCGACTTTGGCGGTGAAGTAGAGCGTGTATTATCTATGGTAGATAGTGTGTGCCTGCTGGTAGACGCTGTCGACGGTCCAATGCCACAAACGCGCTTTGTTACCAGTAAAGCTTTTGAAAAAGGTCTTAACCCCATTGTTGTAGTCAACAAAGTTGACCGTCCTGGTGCTCGTCCAGACTGGGTTGTAGACCAAGTATTTGATTTGTTCGATCGCCTTGGCGCAACTGAAGAACAACTTGATTTTCCCGTCATTTACGCATCTGCTTTGAACGGTGTTGCAGGATTGGAGCCCGACGCTTTGGCAGAAGATATGACGCCTCTGTTTGAAATGATTGTCGATCAGGTGCAGCCGCCAGAGGTAGATGTGGAACAGCCCTTCAAAATGCAAATATCGGCTCTGGACTACAATAGCTATGTTGGTGTTATAGGAGTGGGACGTATTACTGCAGGGCGCTTGTCTCCTAATCAACAAGTGGTTGTGGTCGATATTGAAGGTAAAACGCGAAAGGCCAAGGTGCTGCAGGTGATGGGCTATCATGGTCTTGAGCGCATCGATACAGATCAGGCAACCGCTGGTGATATTGTCTGTATTACAGGTATTGATAAATTGGGAATCTCCGACACTCTCTGTGATCCCGATAATGTTGAGTCGATGCCTGCGCTAACCGTAGACGAGCCAACCGTTAGTATGACTTTCCAGGTCAATGATTCACCATTTGCAGGTTTAGAAGGTAAGTACGTTACTTCAAGAAATATTAAAGAACGCCTTGAACAAGAATTGATCCACAATGTGGCGCTGCGAGTTCAGCCTGGTGATAGTGCCGATAAATTCATTGTTTCAGGTCGTGGTGAACTGCATCTCTCGGTTCTCATTGAAAGTATGCGTCGGGAAGGTTTTGAATTGGGAGTTTCTCGCCCTGAAGTTATCCAACGAGAAGTGGATGGAGAAATCCAAGAACCTTATGAAATGGTCATTATTGATATTGAAGATAGCCATCAAGGGCCGATTATGGAGGAGATCGGTTTGCGTAAAGGGGAGCTGCGCAATATGGAACCTGATGGCAAAGGGCGCGTTAAACTAGAGTTTATCATTCCTTCTCGAGGACTCATTGGCTTTAGAGGTTTATTTTTAACCTTAACTTCAGGCTCCGGTATTATGACCAGTATCTTTGACCACTATGGCCCGGTTAAAGAAGGCGATGTCGCAAAAAGACAAAATGGCGTTTTGGTGTCAATGGTTAAAGGTAAAACTCTTGCCTATGCTTTGTTCAGTTTGCAAGATCGTGGCCGTCTGTTTTTAGGTCATGGTATTGATGTATATGAAGGGCAGGTGGTCGGTATCCACTCACGAGCAAATGATTTGGTTGTTAACCCAACCAAGGCAAAACAATTGACAAATATTCGTGCCGCTGGAGTGGATGAAGCTCTAACATTGTCGCCACCGATCAAACATACTCTTGAACAAGCATTGGAATTTATTGAAGATGATGAGTTAGTTGAAGTGACACCTGATTCAATTCGGATTCGTAAAAAGCTATTAACTGAGAATGCGAGAAAACGAGCGCGTAACGCTAAATAAAAGATTTATATCTTAAAGACTGTTAGCAAGTAGTAGACAACAAAAGCCCTTTTATTATAAGAGGGCTTTTTTTTTAAAGGCATCTTATGCTGGTTTGAATTTAAAAAGTTCCTTATAAATAAATATTTTGGCGTTAATTAATTTTTGTTGTCATTAAATTTATGCCGTCTGCCCATAATTAAATAGACGAAATTGTTTCTAATATTTGATCTGGGGTATAGGGTTTTGATATCAAACCTTTTCCTCCCTGTAATTCTCCCCAAACTCGATCAGCTTTCTGATTTTTACTGGTAACAAAATATACAGGAATATTATTGGTAATATTATCGTTAGTTATTTTTCTACATGTCTCAAAACCATCGGCGCCATCCATTAAAATAATGTCAGGCTGAAAAGCCTTAGCTTTTTCTATAGCTTCGCCTCCATTTGATGCGGTATATACTTGATAGCCAGCATCTTCCACAATATTTTTAAGGCTTTGTAAATCTCTTGGGGAATCGTCGACGACTAAAACCGTATTGGCAGGCATGTATTTATCCTCTATTTTTTATTGAGAGATTATAAGTGTTAACAGCCCCTAGTATTTGTCAAAATTTGTAACCACCTTCTTATGAAAAGTATTACTGACACACACCATTTAATATTTTTTGGCTTTTATTTAACAAATGGCGCCTATTAATGTTTTATGAAAAGAATTTTAAGACGCCACCATTAAAAATAATTATTTAGGGACTAGTAACAGGCCCCAGCCAAGACATTGTTATTGTTATAAGTTTTGTTTTAACACTTCACTTCCAGGTAATTCTACAATGCTTATATCTTTTTATGGAATAAATTCGGCTGACGATAGGTTCACAATGAAGACATTTTATTAGAGAAGTAATACCGTACTCGAAAAATAAAAAGTTCTTACAATAGCAGATGTAATGCTAGAAGTTAGTATAAAAATACAAAGTGAGTTGAAACACTGTCTAACTTCCGCCATTACATTAATAGCGAGCATAAAAGTATTAAAGAGTACAAATGTAGTAGGTCTGAAAAATGAAGTGTAGTCGAATGAATTCGACTACACTCGGATTTTGATTTGCAATTGCAACATGTGACGGTTGTCTTGTATAGGAGCTGTATTGATCCAGGTCAAAAGCTTATACGTAGTCGCGAAAAAGTTTCCTAAATGTGCTCGGTGCTAATCCCATCCAGCGTCGAAAAGCGTTGGTAAGGCTGGTTCTATCCGAGAAGTCTAAAGCTGTGTAAATATCATCTACACGTCGGTTTTGTCGCAGTAAATAGTCGACAGCATAATGCTTACGAACTTGGTCACGTAGTTCTGAGAAGCTGGAGCCCTGTTCTTTTAAATGACGCTGTAATGTTCGCTTAGATAAATTAAGATCTTTTGCTACTTCTGAGATGGATAGTGGAGCATTGCCAATGCGGTTTATCAATGTATTGATAACATTTTGACGCAAACCCTGATATTCGGGAATTTTTGCCTTTTCCATATACTTCTGAAAAAGCTCAGCCGGATCTCGATCCATCAGGTAGCTCGAATTTGTATCTTCCTGAGATGAGACTGGTCGCAATGGGCTCACATTATTCATATCAAGAACTCCTTGGTAAAGCGTGATTGTATGTTATTGGCATAGTCGGTTAAAACCACGAAGTGAATATGTTAAGTAAATGTACTTTTTTGTGCGGATATGTCAAATTTTTTAAAAGGTTTGGAGCAATCTAAACATATCTCCTTGAATAATAGACTATTCAAGGCAAGTTGTTACATTATTTGTCTGTTTTGAGACCGGAATAGCTTTTTGGTCTAAATGTACCTGTAATATTACGTAGTAAATGCATATATAAACACAAAGTTTCGTAACTTTTTGCTTTATTTTGATGATCTTTTACTGAGGCAGACCAGTAAAGTAATGTAAATAGAATACTCAGGCGATGTAATTATATGATAGCGAAAGCGCATTTGTTACCGGGATGGGGATTCACCAATGACACTAGTGAATAAATAGGTATTAGACTCTGATAACAGGGTCTAATACCTATTTTTTATAGGCTTATTCCATAAGTATTTATGATTCCCCCAAAAAACCTCCTGATTGATGAGACCATAATTGTGCATAGATACCTGAGCGTGCAATAAGTTCTCGGTGTGATCCCTGCTCTACAATTTTTCCATTATCGATAACTACTAACCTATCAAGTGCTGCAATAGTTGATAAGCGATGCGCAATAGCAATCACTGTTTTGTTTTCCATAAGGCTATTAAGATTGCCTTGTATTGCCTGTTCTACTTCTGAGTCTAGCGCTGAAGTTGCCTCATCAAGAATAAGTATCGGTGCATCTTTTAATAGAACTCTGGCAATGGCGATGCGCTGTCGTTGTCCCCCCGACAGTTTTACACCTCTTTCTCCTGCGTGAGCATCATATCCTCTACGATTTTGAGCATCGACCAAGCCCATAATAAAGTCATGGGCTTGTGCTTTTTTGGCTGCTTCAATCATATCTTCTTCACTTGCATCTGGCTTTCCATAAAGGAGATTATCTCTAATAGAACGGTGTAGTAATGATGTGTCCTGAGTCACCATACCAATATGTGAGCGTAAACTTTGCTGTGTAACATCGGCAATATTCTGTCCATCTACACTAATACTTCCTCCTTCGACGTCATAAAAACGTAAAAGAAGATTTACCAGTGTCGATTTTCCTGCACCGGAGCGGCCCACCAAGCCAATTTTTTCACCTGGTCTAATATGTAAGGAAAAGTTATCAATGACTTTCTCTTTAGTGCCATAATAGAAGCGAATATCATGAAATTTTATGCCTTGAGAGTGATCTATTTTTAGTTGGGGGGCATTGGGTTTATCTTGCACTTGACGGCTTACTGTTAGGGTATTCATTCCATCTTGCACGGTGCCAATATTCTCAAACAGTGCAGACACTTCCCACATAATCCACTGTGACATTCCAAATAAGCGCAGTATTAGTCCTATAGCAGCAGCTATCGAACCCGTGCTGATAGTGTTTTGTGTCCACAGCCAAATAGAAAGTGCTGACACTGAAAATGCTAACAGACAGTTAGCGAACCAAACTGCAACGCTAAGAGATGTGGCCAAACGCATTTGGGGGTGCACTGTACCTAAAAATTCTTCCATACCTTCACGGGCATATGTGGATTCTCGAAAGGAATGAGAAAATAACTTTACAGTAGTGATATTGGTATAGGTATCCACTAGCCGTCCAGTCATATTTGAGCGCGCATCGGCCTGAATGGACGAGGTGGTTTTTAAGCGGGGGAGGAAATAACGCAATAGCAAGGTGTAGCTTGCAAACCAGAATATAAAAGGGACGACCAATCGCCAATCAAGTACCGCGACTAAAACGACGATACCAGTAAAATATACAGCAACATAAAGCCCTACATCGAGTAACTTCATCACTGACTCTCGAACCGCTAAAGCGGTCTGCATAACTTTAGTCGCCAAGCGTCCTGCGAATTCGTTTTGGTAAAATCCAACGCTTTGGTCAAGCAAGTAACGATGTGCTAACCAGCGCACGGCCATGGGAAAATTACCGAGAATAGACTGATGAATTATGGTTGACTGAAATAGCACTACCAAGGGTAATCCTACTAGCACCATAAAGCCCATCAGCAATAGTTTATTGCCGGACTTCTCGAACAATTGTTCTGGCGTGTTGCTTGAAAGAAGGTCGACTAGTTGCCCTAAAAAGCCAAATAGCGATACTTCAATCAAGGCAATAGTGCAGGTTAATATTGCCATCAATATAATATAAGGCTCGCTACCGCGAACATAATAACGGCAAAAGGCATAGAGAGTTGTCGGTGGTCTAGTGACCTTTTTATCAGGAAAAGGCTGTATTAATCTTTCGAAAAAAGCGTACATAATTAAGACTTGAATAAAAGGTTATAGTTGCTTGGAAAGTGCTGGGTAATTCTGATGCTAGTTTTTAAATATGTTTTTTAGTAAAGCGTGTAGCCTTTGCATTGAGTGGGTCATCTGGCCACGGGTGTTTAGGATAGCGCCCTTTGAGTTCCTTTTTTACTTGTTGATACGTGTTTTGCCAAAAACCGGCTAAATCTTGTGTTACTTGAACAGGTCTCCTTGCAGGTGACAATAAATGCACCATTAACGGAACTTTTGAATTGATGATTGCTGGCGTTTGCATACAACCAAACATCTCTTGCAATTTTACTGACAATACGGGTGGCGACTGCAAGTAGTCTATCGGGATATGCGAGCCTGAGGGTGCTGTAATTGTCTGCGGTACTAACTTATCCATTTGTTGTTGTAAAGTCCAGTCCATCATGGTTGTGAGTATCGGGCTCAGTTCTAAGCGACGCAGTTCATCGAGAGAGCTGATGCCTGACAAAAAGGGCCGTAGCCACACGTCTAAAGAATGCAGCAATTGCTGGTTAGAAACGTCGGGCCAATTATGACTTGTATCGTGAACACGTAACAATTGTATTCGCGCTTGCCATTGTCTGTCTCGCTTCGCCCATGAGAGTGTATCTAATCCATTCTGGCGAATAAATTGTATTAATGCATTGACGATTTGCTCAGGTTCAATATTTGTTAATGATTGCGAACGTAATATTAAACTGCCGATACGCGTCTCTGTCTGTGCTATGAAGCGTCCCAGCTTAGTATCCCACTTGGCAACATCCTCAGTCTTAGTGACGTGCTTGAGGTGGCTGTTAAATAGATTTTTTTCAATCTTTGCCGCTAAAAATATAGTATCTTCTTTTTGTTCTCTTCTGCCTCCTAAATCCACAGCAACTAACCAGGGAACACTGTTCAGAGAATCACTAGTAAACAGCTTTGCAGAGCGTCCATTACTCAACTTGTAGCTACCCGATTGCTCTTGACGTCTAGCAATACGATCAGGAAAGGCAGATCCCAATAAAAAGCCTAGGTCTGTTCCTGTCTCCGGTGTTTCATTTATTGGTCTCTTTATCGTGATACTTTTTAAGAGCGACTGAAACTGTTTACTCTGTTTCCTTATTCTTGTTAACCACAATTTATGGCTATTAGGGCATTGGCCAATATCGTTTATCATGTCTATTCGTATTGCTAAATCGGCACCTACTCCAGACAGAGTATCTCGCTCAGAGAGTAACGCAGCGATATCGCAACCTAGCTTTAACAGATCATGTTTAGCTGCAGTCAACAACATATGTGCCAGACGTGGGTGTACAGGTAGAATTGCCATCGCTTTGCCGTGTTCACTTAGCTGCAATGTATGACTCTCATCTAGGGCTGACGTACCCTGTAAGGCACCTAAAGACGCTAACAAGGAAATTGCTTGTTGAAATGTACCTTCTGGGGGAGGCGTAAGCCATTCTATTTCATCTGGGTGGTGCACACCCCATTGCAGTAATTGCAATGCCAGAGCACTTAAATCTGTTTGCAAAATCTCTGGCGAGCGTTGCTCTGAGAGTGTGTGCTGTTGGCTTTGTGGCCATAGCCGATAACATACTCCTGGGCCTAAACGTCCTGCTCTACCGGCTCTTTGTATACTTGATGCTTGAGAGATGCGGTGAGTTCGCAAGCGAGTTAGGCCGGTGTTAGGATCATAAATAGGTGACCGAGCATAGCCTGAGTCGACGACAATATGAACCCCTTCAATTGTTAAGCTAGTTTCAGCGATATCTGTGGCTAGTACTATCTTGCGTTTGATCCTCCCGTCCTTTGTAACAGTGGGAGGCATTATCGCTTTTCTTTGTTCCTGTGTGTTCAAGCCTCCATGCAAAGGGAAAATATCTATATTTGCTGGAAGTTTAGTGCTTATATAATCGCTGACTGCATTGATTTCTCTTACACCAGGTAAAAATACTAATATATTTCCCTCATGTTCCTGGGTACTTCGGTATATTGTGTCGCTAATGCTTTCGATGAGGTTGCCGGTGTTAACAACTTTTGAGCTGTACAGAAATTCTACAGGGTAGTTTTTCCCTTTACTGGCAATCACGGGGGCCTTATCTAGAAAAGAAGAAATATCCATTCCATCTAGAGTGGCGGACATGATCAATAGTTTAAGTGGCTGAGTTTGTTCGCGGAAAATCGAGCGACCCTCACGACAGAGTGTTAGTGCTAAGTCCGCATCAAGGTTACGTTCATGAAATTCATCAAATATTAAAAGGCCGACACCACTAAGGGAGGGATCTGCTTGTATTCGACGGGTTAGAACACCTTCTGTCATCACTATAATCCTGGTGTCGCCACTTACTTGTGTTTCTTGCCGTATCTGATAGCCCACACGTTTTCCTGGTGCTTCTCCTAAGAGTTGGGCCATACGCTCCGCCGTCGCTCGCGCGGCTACGCGGCGGGGCTGCAACATAATAATTTGCTGCCCTTTTAGCCATGGTTCATCAAGTAAAGCTAAAGGGACAACTGTTGTCTTACCCGCCCCTGGGGCAGCCTGGAGTATCAGTTCATGGCGCTGTCTTAATGTATCTTTGATATCAGCTAAAACGCTATGGATGGGTAATTCAGCAGAGCTTGGTTTCACGATTCAATTGTTGTTATATGGATAATGGGCGTTAGAAAAATATAGTAAGAGTATACCTGCAAATACAATTGTCCCCTACACATACAACAACCTATAAACCCCTTAGCGTATATTAGTCTCAATAACAATCAATCCAAGCTGCATAACTCATAAATATTATCTTAATGTCGATATCGCTATAATCAACAATGACGATAACATTAGTTTTATGGGTGTTTACAACAACGGTGACTATGCGCGTATTGATTATTGATGATGATGCTGAATTAGCAGCAGCTATGGCTGATTTTCTAGAGCTTAAAGGGGCTCAGTGTGATTTCGCTTATCATGGTGCAATGGGGTTGAGCCTTGCCAGAGAAGTTAACTTTGACGTGATCGTGCTTGATTTGATGCTCCCTAAGATAAATGGCTTTGGCGTCTGCCAACAGTTACGAGCTGAGGGCTGTCATACTCCTATTCTTATGTTGACCGCTTGTGATACAGATACCGAACAGCTCGAAGGTTTTCATGCGGGTGTTGATGATTATGTCGTAAAACCATGTGCGATGCCTCTATTGTGGGCACGTTTGCAGGCGCTTTATCGGCGCAATAATCCGATTAAAGAAAGTATTTCAGTGGGTGATTTAACACTTTATCTAAAAGAGCATCGTGCCTGTCGTGCTGGCGATGAATTAAAACTTACCCCCACGGGATGGAAAATTCTGGCATTTCTAGCAGCTAGAAGTCCCAATGTAGTGTCCAGGGTTGAACTTGAGGATTATCTTTGGCCTGACGGTGATGTGGATACCAGTAATTTCAATGTTCAACTGCATCAATTGCGTAAAGCCGTCGACAAACCTTATAAAAAGTCGTTAATTCACACTCTAGTTGGTGTCGGTTTGGTATTGAGAGATGAAGCCTAAAACAACACAAATTAAAAGTATATCTCAGCAAGTACGTTGGCAGCTTATGCTGTTGGGCTGCGCTTTGTTTTTTGCAAGCTTGATGTTGCTCGTTATTTTTTCTTTTCACGCCATCGAAAGTACCACTCGAAATCTCGTACAGTTAGAAGCTGAGTCCATTGTTAAAAAATCATTAATATCTCCAGACTTGCCTCTGCCTCGCACAGACACACAAGGCGCTTATCGCCGTTGGTCTGATATTCCCATCGTGATACGACATCTATTTAATGAAGAAAGCAACAAGAATGCACCTTCTAATAGTGGACAATTACTTGAGGCTAGTCGTATAAGTGAAGATGGTACACTGGAGTACTTCTACCTTTTGCATCATTTTGATGAGACGTTTGGCGACTTATTTTTATTGAGTCGGCATGACGCTGAAGAAATTGAGTTGATTACCGCGCGTCTTTTTTCCGCCACGTTACAACAGTCGTTTTGGTCTACCTTTATCATATTTACGCTTTTATTTTTGTTAATTCGCTGGCTAATCCAACGTACCAGTGAACCCTTGGCTTTGCTTAATCGCTGGGCTGCTGATTTGGGGAAAAATCCAGATCTTCCATTAAAAGAAGATTTTGCTATCGAAGAGTTAAATCAACTAGCGCTGCAATTGCGTGAAGGTGTAGATAAAATTGCAAGTTATAATCAGCGAGAAAGAGAGTTCTTGCGTTATGCGAGCCATGAATTGCGCACTCCCCTAGGAATAATTCAAGCCAGTCTAGACACGTTAGAGTTACAGAGTGAAGGGAATAATAAGTCGGTAAAGCGTGCTTTGAAGGCGTGTAATAATGTACGTCAACTCTCCTCGGCACTACTTTGGTTGGCAAGAGAGTCTGATCGGCCCATCAATAAAAGTACGATAGAGGTTGAATCTCTTATTCATCGAATAATTGATGATAATCGCTATTTATTACACGGTCGAAAAATTAATATTAAACTAAATAAAATAATAGACTCACTGTATCTTGAAGAGGAACTTCTTGTTATTGTATTTTCTAATGTGTTAAGAAATGCGTTCCAATATAGCACTGATGGTGATATAGAAATTACTCTGTCTCAACATGAACTACACATATGTAATCCTTATGCAGATATAGCTGAAAATATGGAAAAACAACCTTTAGTGCAGAGTTTCGGAATTGGCTTGGAATTAGTTAAGCGAATTTGTCAAAAATTATCCTGGAAATTTAAATTCCAGAAAAATATTAGCTCAGTAAGTGTTATTGTTAGGTTCTAGCTTTCTAAGATATTAACTCTATCTTAATGCCCTTTCTATTACAGTTGTCTTCATATTTATACAACTTAAGAGTAATGAAAGGATGGCTTCTTTATCCAAAAACAACGCCGATATAAGTAATAAAAAAACCAGTGTACATACGCAGCGCATTGAGCTACTAGATGGCTTACGTGGCTTTGCTCTGTTGGGTATACTCATTATGAATATCCAATCCTTTGCAATGCCGTATCAAGCATATTTCAATCCATTTGCCTGGGGAAACGACGGCTCAGACTTATTTAGTGTGAATGGCATCACCTATATGCTGACACATATTTTTTTCGATCAGAAATTTATGACTATATTTTCTCTGTTGTTTGGTGTAAGTATGGCGTTAATGATGAAGTCGCATAATAATAAAACGATTAAAGTTAGTGGTAAAGATGTTAGTTCACTATATTTTTTATTAAGGCGTAATCTTGTCTTATTGTTTATTGGTTTGATACATGCTTATCTTGTGTGGGAAGGAGATATTTTAGTTAGCTACGCACTATGCGCCATTTTTGTTGTTTGGTTTGGAAATAAGTCAGTAAAATTCTTAATTTTTTTAGGTGTTTTTCTGTTTTTCATTCCTGTCATACTTAGTCTATTCATTGGCTTTTCTATTCCCGAAGTGGTGATACACTCTGAGCTACAAAAAGACTGGGTAATTTCACAGCAAGAGTTGCAGGAGATAATATTTACAATAAATGGCCCATGGTTTGGTTTGTTTTTATATCGTATTAATGCTGCATTTGAAATGCAAACATGGCTATTTATACTTTATAGTTTCTGGCGTGTAAGTGCATTAATGTTGTGGGGAATGGTTATATACAAGATAGGGCTTTTTGAAGGGCATGTACTGAAAAAATATATTGCCTTAGGAGGCTTTATATTAATTTCTATAGGCATAACTATTGTCATTTTTGGGGTACAGCAAAACCATACGCACCAATGGCAAGCATTTTATTCTACTCTTTTCGGTACCCAGTTTAATTATATTGGTAGCGCCTTGCTAGGGGGCGGCTATATTCTAGCCTTTATGTTGTTTGTTCAGTATTTACCATCTTGGTTAAACTATGCCATACAATGTATCGGTCGCACAGCTCTAAGTAATTATCTACTACAGAGCTTAATTTGTGGATTTGTTTTTTATGGTTATGGATTGGGGCTTTTCGCAAAATTGGATCGGTTGCAAATTCTCTTGATTGTTCCATTTGTTTGGTTAATTCAAATAATAACCAGTGCTCTATGGCTACAGTATTTTCACATGGGGCCAGTTGAATGGATATGGCGAGTTCTTGTGTTACGGGAATTTTTATCAATTAAGAAATAATCTAGTTAAGACTGTCTTAATACCCTTTGCCTTAAAATATTTATAAAAAATATTAAGTCTTTAATTGTAAATATAATAAGGTATTGTAATGCATATTGATAAGCTAACACTAATTAGAATAAGCACTATTTTTATCGGTTTTTTTTCAAATCTTGCCAATGCTCAATCTCCTAAATTAATCCTAGGTGAAGACGGAAAAGAAGGTTGGAGTGGTACTACAGGTACTTATATCCTAGCAGGAGAAGGAAAGTCTTTTTTAAATAGTATAAATGAAGAGGGAGATCAAATAATAGATTCTTTAAGTGACGAGCCTTCAGATTATGACTTTGCTACAATGTATCCTACTCTTCGAATAAATTATAGTATCTCAAATACTAGCCATGTTTCTCTTGGAGTCTTTGATACTGGCGTTACCAGTAATAGCCTGATAGAAACTCAGAGCCTCGTAGCTCTGAGTTTCTATCATACATTTTCAAATGATTCGATAATGTGGATGTCTATTGCTCCAAATATTCCTGGCTTATATCAAGTATGGCAAGATCCATATAAAACCGGTAGTGTATTGGAAAAAACAGATGCGAGTTTAAATGTTTTTTCGTTAGGTTCGGACTATATTATGGGGTCTCCCATATCCATCAGTGCTTCACTTGGAGAACAAAAAGTTGAAAATGATCATGCTGGCCAATCTTTCCACTCTAGAATTAACCAGCGTCCATTAAATAATAAACAAATAAGCTCTCTACGTCGTGATACGACATTTGGTACGCTAAGAGCTTCGCTAACTCATTCGTTAGCTGAAGGTTTATACATTGAAGGGGGAGTAAGCTACTTCCAATCGGATGCAGCAGGAAATACAAATAAATTTAGTTCCATCAGTATTGATCTTGGACTTGTATATACTTTCGAGGGCTTAGATTTTTACATGTCAGGAGATATTAATAGTGCTAAATTTGATTACATTCATCCGATATTTGAGAGTAAGAGAGAAGACGATAACTATAACCTATCTTTAGGCTTTAGTTATAAAGAACCATTTAACTGGGATAGTACATCATTCGAAGTCTTTGTGGGCACATATAATACTGTGAGTAACATTAACTTTTATGACGAAGAAAGTATTATTTTTGCAACGGGCTTTAGTTATGACTTTTAATTATAAAATAGACTATTCTTTGGGATGTATGATAATGCTAAGAAGTAAGCAGTATATGCCAGTTATGCAAAAAAAATTTTTCTCTATTATAGTATTTTTTTTTGTAACTTTTTTTCTGATCTCTATTGCTGAGGCTAGCAATAAAGACTCAGGCTATCTTATTAAGTATCGTATTTTATCTAAAAGTAAAGAAGTTGGTGGTATAACTCATAGAATTATCCCTAGAGAAAGCGGCTATATCATTGCAGAAGCAAGTGAAATAAAAACTTCTGGGTGGTGGGGGAAGATTAATATAAATTCGAGCTTTGTCGAGACTTACGATTTAAGAGGTAAGTTATTGAGTTCTAAAAATAATATACTAGACGGGAAAAAAGTCTATAACTTTACAACATATCTAGATAACGATTATTACCAAGTCTCATACCGTAAGCTCGAAAAAATAACAAGCAGTGAGCTTAGAGTGATGGGTAAACTAAATAATCTGATTACTAGTGATGTAGCTTTTGATGCTGATAGTATGATCAATTTTTCCAATAGTATATTTTCAGGTAGAACAGAAAAAAGCGAGGGCGGCAAGTTTTATGTTAAAGAATTTGATACAACGTTGACTTACCTTCCTATGTTTTTGCAAGAAACATTTAATAATAATAGACAGCTAAAAATTAGAGTTTATGATTCAGAAGAACTAGAGATTACTTATCAAACAGTGGTGGATCTAGGTTGGGAAGATGTTTATTTAAATGGCAAGACATATCGAACTCGTCATTTTCGCTTAACTGAAGATCAGGAGGAAAGAAAAAAATACGCGACTCATATTTGGATCGCCAATTTTTCCATAAATACTGGTGATCTTAATATAAGTCCGAGAACTACAAAAAAAACTTTTCCGTATATTATTCGACTAACCGCGCAAGATGAAGATGGGCCTATAGAAATTATCATTCGATAGCGTATTTTCCTCTTAAAAAGTGCTTGTTTCTATACATTTGACCACAGTATCATGACCAAAAATACATTTAGATGAGCTTTATGATATTCACACTTAAACTTGCGGTTAAAGGCCAAGGGCTCCATGCTTTTACCGATGATGTTAAGAACCTTGTTCAACAAAGTGGCGTAAACGAAGGTCTTTGTACGCTTTTTGTTCAGCATACTTCCGCCAGCTTATTGGTTCAGGAGAATTATGATCCTAGTGCTCAGCACGATCTAGAAAATTGGCTTAATCGCCTCGTGCCTGAACGAGATCCTCTTTATACCCACACTTTAGAAGGAGATGATGACATGCCTGCACACATTAAAGCTGCTCTTACAGCTACTAGCTTAGGTATTCCAATCATTGATGGTGCACTTGCCCTCGGGACTTGGCAAGGCATCTATTTGTGGGAACATCGCAGAGGAGAAACATTACGTAATGTGGTGATGCATGTATCTTAAGTTAATGTCAAAAGGCTCTTAGATCTAACCCTTTGTTAATGAGATGAATTCTGATTCGTTTTTGCGCTATTACTAAAAGATACTAACAGCTTAAATCGCACGGGACTGAAATACCAAACCAATCGTATGCTTCTTCTAGTGAATGAAAAATTTCAATTTGCCAAGGAAGTTCATCAGCCAACATTTTGTACAAGGCGAACAAAGCATTACCCGTGTTATCTGGACGAATCACAGTGGCGTTCTTAACATTTGGGGTTATTTGGCAAACTGCTTTCATTACGGCAACTAATCTACGGACATTTTCTTGGCTAACATTAGCATGACGATACTGACTCCAGTCTCCTAACACGAAATGTGTATAGTCGAAGCGCTCATCGCCCGAAATTTCTAATGCACAAGACACTAGGTCCTCACCTGATACATTTCCAGCGAAATGTATATGGAGAAAATCAGGATTGTTCCAATTATAACGTATCAAAAGTTTATCCTTACGTATTTCCTAGAGCCTGTTGATCGGCACTAGATACAGTTTTTAATAGAAAACAGTTTTGTGCAAGGGTAAATAGCAGGATTGTTAAATATAAACTATTTTTCAATCGATTTGAGCGTTTAGATGCTTAGTAAAAGCGCACAATTTTTATTATAGGTGAGGGTTTTAGATTTAACCACTATGGTAGCTAATCGATATGAACTATTATTCGCGTGTTAAATTAAAATGTCGCTGTAATATATTCTAAATGGTTATTTAGCGCTTTTAAAAGACTTAATATTTTAGGCTGTTTCTTGTGAGTCGATATATCACTAATATAAAATGATGCGATCGTTCAGCCAGCCGGAAACCTCTTATCCCGATAGGAATAATATTGCGCTATGAATTTAGAAAAAAAGCACTTAATTCGTGCAGCAAACATGAAGATGCCTTTTGGTAAATATCAGGGGAGAGTGTTAATCGATATTCCAGAAGACTACTTGCTGTGGATGTCTCAGAGAGGTTTCCCTGAAGGAGAGTTGGGGTTGCTATTGGCTTTATGTTTGGAGGTTAAAGTAAACGGTCTTGAAGAAATATTTGACCCCCTACGTAGTTATCCTACTATTCATTAGACACTAATATTCGCAAACTGGAATAAAATCGCATAGGTGCTTATTTTTATGAATATTGATGTGCTTTTACAAGATATTCGCGGCTGCACTTTATGTGAGAAAGATTTGCCGTTAGGCCCTCGCCCAGTCTTGCAGATTGGCCACAGTGCAAAAATCTTAGTGGCAGCTCAGGCGCCGGGAACGCGTGTGCATGAGACTGGTATTCCGTTTAATGATCCAAGTGGGGATCGCTTACGCAAGTGGATGGGCGTTTCACGAGATTTATTTTATGATGCCAATAAATTAGCCATCGTGCCTATGGGCTTTTGTTATCCGGGGCGTGGCAAGTCAGGAGATTTGCCACCCAGAAAAGAATGCGCTCAAACTTGGCGAGCTAAGGTTTTGGAAGAGCTGAAAAATATCGAATTAACCTTGGTCATTGGGCAGTACGCTTTCGCTTATCACTTACCTGGCAGAAGCGGAAACTTAACGGATAATGTTAAGCTTTGGCAACAGGATTGGCCCCATACTCTATTACTACCCCATCCGAGCCCGCGTAATAATATTTGGCTTAAAAAGAACCCTTGGTTTGAAGAGTCTATTGTCCCGCGCCTTCAGGAGCGAGTCGCAACTGTGCTAGGGGCAACAGGCTCTGAGTAAGCACATGCTAGTCTTCGTGTAGGCTAATAAAGTCTTTTTGGTAATTTTTTAACTTGCTCAACATCTTTTTCTTTTGTTTTTCTGTTTGATTATTGACAAGCTTTGCAAGCAAACTGTACGTAGCTTCTTGGTTATGGTCTAGAATTCTTTGTAGTTCTGGTGCCCAGTCATCGGTACGATAGATAATAATACCATCCAACTTACTATTAATTAGCTCGATATTATTGCGATGCATCATTGCATCTTCAACTTTCTTTGCCCATAGTTCTTGCTGCTTTAATGTAAGTGGCTCATGGGTTTGTAGTTGATCTAACCATTCTTCAAGCCATTGCTTTTGCTGCTCGGTAAATGAGCCAAAGAATGGTGATATGTAGTCCACCAATTCTTCTCTTCGCTTACGCCGTTGTTTTTTTTCAGAAATATCGACATATTTTTTCTTATATTTCTTTCGCTCTTTAGCAAGGTTATCGAGCACTTCCTCTACTTGTTCATCTGATAGAGTACTCATAAGCGTAGCAAGTGTAGGTTTTAAACGCTTAACTGAGGCGTCAATAAAAATCTGGAGTTTATCTGTTTCTCCATGTATCCATTGCCCATCAATTTTTTCCGTTGTTAAATGAGTTATTAAAGTATCGATATACTCAGCATAAATAGGTAGTTGAGTTTGACGATGCCACTGGTGAAACTCTTTAAAATTCTCAGAGAGATACTTTTTTTGCTTTGAATCTAATGAAACATATTTACCAATTTGCCATTTAAATACAACACCCAAGAAATTATAGGCGAGCTTGGTAGAGCATCCGCTTAGGCAAAATAGGCAGAGAGTGATAATTAACAGTCGTTTCATGTGCGTTCTTGTAAAAATATTAAAAATAACCAAAAGCCTAACAAATCATGCTAGCGCTTTTCTAACTTGATTCATTCCTCGGCTGGCAATGCTAAATACTAAAATTATTAGACACAAGCCAACTATTGGTAGTGAACCCCATCGAGCAAAAGGCGTGATAGTATTGATCAATTTCACATCGTCATAAGTATTGACTTCGCGAACAAACTGTTCTCCAAGTAAACTTATTTGTCCCTTTGGATTTATTATACCGCTCACGCCGGTATTAGTTGCACGTATGACATAACGCTGATTTTCTAGTGCTCGCATTTGTGCCATTTGAAAATGCTGCATTGGGCCTATGGAATCTCCAAACCATGCATCGTTACTGATTGTAACTAATAAGTGTGCATGTTTTGCTAGCCTTGCAACCAGATCTGGATATACGATTTCATAACAGATGGAGGGAGCAATATTGTATTGGCCATAGTTGAGAATATCCTGCTGTTTTGGCCCAGGGTAAATAATAGAATTGGGCAAATCAAAAAAATTAATTAAGCCGCGCAGCCATTTTTCTAATGGTACATATTCTCCAAAAGGGACTAAACGCTGCTTAAAATAAATACCGCCTGCATTACCAATGCCGATAATGCTGTTATAGTAAATACCTGGCTGCGGATCATCATAGAGTATCCCAGTAATGATGCCTGTGCCGGAATTATTCGCCAATTCATCCATTTCACCTAAAAATTCTTCGGCTTCGTGATACATAATAGGAACCGCTGCTTCAGGCCATAGTATTAAGTCTTTATCCAGGTGCTCAGAGGTCTGTTCACGTAAAATAGACAAGATGTCGCTGCGATAGATTGGGTTCCATTTTAGTTCTAAGGGAATATTTGGTTGAATAATTGCCACGGAAATCGTTGAGTCAGGATGGCTATCTTTTGGCTCGGTTTGCCAGGAGCGGTGGGACAAATAGAGACCTGTCGACCAGATGAATAGCAGTAGGGAAGTGTAAGTTAATAGCGCTTTCTTACTTCTCGAAATAAAAATGGAATACAACAGGGTACTGGATAATATGGCAAAGAAACTTAGGCTAAAAACACCTAAAACTGGAGCCCAACCAGCCAGCCAAGTGTCTACATGGGCATACCCGATATAGAGCCATGGGAAGCCTGTGAGAAACCAGCTACGGCTCCATTCACCTAAGACCCATATACTGCTAAAGCCAATAATACGGCCGGTTGTGTTTTCTTTAATAAAACGGCAGTAAATTATAAAAGGTAAGGCAAAAACTAAAGCTAGAGCGCTGACAAACATTGCAGTCATGATACCAGCAAGAAGTGGTGGCGTTTGCGCAAAATCATGAATTGCCACATAAACCCATGAAGCGCCTGCGCCAAACATTCCCAAGCCAAATAAAAAGCTTCTAAAAAAGCCTTGCTTGATATTTGAACCTTGCAGTAAAAGAAGCAGTACTAGTGGAGTCAACAGTCCAATTGGCCACAGTTTATATGGTGCTAAAGATAGAGGAACAAGTGCTCCAGTTAATAGTGCGAGCACATTTGCTCGCCATCCAGAGTTTAAGTTAATTAGATGTTTCATGGGCCTTTGATCGCATATCCTGATAAAGACAGATCGATGCCTCCTTGCTAACAACTGCCATCTATTTGTTTTTGTCCTTTACTTACTTCTTGGGAGCGTTATGAGAAACACGTAGCAGGTGTATCTTTCGATTATCAGAATAGAGCACTCGAAATGTAAAATTACTAATATCTACAGATTCGTTACGTGTAGGCATATGACCAAAGGCCCTCATAACTAAACCTCCCACTGTATCAAAGTCGCCGTTATTCATCTTAACTCTGAAATAGGCATTGAAGTCTTCGATAGGTGTGAGTGCTTTGAGAATATAGTCACTATTTGAAACCTGACGAATAAAATCTTCGCCTTCATCTTCGTCTGTTTCATCCTCAATTTCGCCGACTATCTCCTCAAGGATATCTTCAATCGTCACCAAGCCAGAAATACCACCATACTCATCGATAACGATTGCCATATGATAACGATTTTCGCGAAACTCTTTGAGTAACACGTTAAGCCTTTTACTCTCGGGAATAATGTTCGCTGTTCGCAGAATTTTATCGAAATTAAAATTTTCTAATCCATTTAGGATCAGAGGTAGTAAATCTTTTGCCAACAAAATCCCTTTGACGTCATCGATGGTTTCCCCGATAACTGGGAAGCGAGAGTGCGCAGATTCAATAACTTTGGGCAAAAACTCTTCGGGGCTTTCGTCTTCTTTAATAACCACCATTTGAGAACGAGGAATCATAATTTCTCGCACTTGCTGGTTGGCGACATCGAGTGCACCCTCAATGATACTTAGGGCTTCTTGATCGACGACTTTATTGCTCGCGGAGCGTTTTATTATTTCTAGTAGCTCTTCACGAGATTTTGGTTCAGAGGTGAAACCTGACAGGATACGCTCGAACCATGAGGTACTTGCTTTGACATCCTCGTTTCTACTCGGAGGTTCTTCAGACATGACGTTACATTAGCTCCATAGCAATAATTCTAATGATGTGGTGATGAACTCTGAGATTCATAGGGCGATGGGTGTCCCATAGCCATAAGTATCTGTGTTTCCAGAGTTTCCATTTCTTCTGCTTCGGCATCATCGATATGATCATAGCCGAGTAAATGTAGGGTACCGTGAACGACCATATGTGCCCAGTGACTACGTACAGTCTTATCCTGTTCTCTAGCTTCATCAATGACTACTTCTGCACATATAGCAAGATCACCTAACAAAGGTATATCGACACCTTCGGGTAATTCGCAGGGAAACGAGAGAACATTGGTTGATTTGTCTTTATTACGGTATTGGTGGTTAAGGCTGCGGCTTTCGTCGGCATCAATTACGCGAATGCTAATCTCTTTATCCACACTTACACCAGCCGCGTTGAGAGCTGCTAAAACCCACCGCTTGAAGTCTTCCAACGGTGGAATTTCAATGGCACTGGCGTTTTCTAAATCGACATTTAGCATTAGATGTATCTAGTTTTTAGCTTCTGACTTTTCATAAGCTTCGACGATACGCTGTACTATGGGGTGTCTAACAACATCTTTAGCGCCAAATATGCAGAAGCTAATGCCGTCGACACCTTCCAGAACTTCTTGGGCGTGTTTAAGGCCTGATTTTTGTCCACTTGGAAGGTCTATTTGCGATGGGTCACCGGTGATTACCGCTGTTGAGCCAAAACCGATACGCGTTAGGAACATTTTCATTTGCTCCCGAGTTGTGTTCTGACTTTCATCTAAGATAACGAAAGAGTTATTGAGCGTTCGCCCACGCATATAAGCGAGCGGAGCTACTTCAATGATATTGCGCTCGATAAATTTTTCCACAGTTTCAAAGCCGACCATTTCATATAGAGCGTCGTAAAGTGGGCGCAGATAAGGGTCGACTTTCTGAGCTAAATCACCAGGTAGAAACCCTAACTTTTCTCCCGCTTCAACCGCAGGGCGAACAAGCAAAATACGCTCTACTTGGTCTTGGATCAATGCTTCTACTGCACAGGCAACCGCTAAATAGGTTTTACCTGTTCCAGCAGGACCAATACCAAAATTAATATCGTTATTGCGCACTGCAGCCACGTAGCGTTGTTGGTTTTGACCACGAGGTTTAATCGATGCTTTTTTGGTTTTGATAATACTGGCTTGTGCAATAGCATTATCGATATCGTTGGCTGCTTTTTGTTCCATGCCTGTCTCCTGAAGAACTAAATGGACTTCATCTACGGTGAGGTCAGAAGATGCTGTATCTTGATAAAGCCGGGTGAGAACTTGATTCGCTATATTAGCTTGTTTCTTATTACCCAGGCAGGAGAAATGATTACCTCGACGGCGGATTTCAACATTCAGCCTCTGCTCAATGAGTTTTATATGATTGTCGAATTGGCCGCAGAGCAATGCTAAACGACGTGCATCATTAGGTTCGAGCGTTAGGGCGAGCTCCTGAGCTTGGTTATCCAAAGTTGGGGTCTAAACCTCTGTTACTTGAGTTATCTCACAGCCTACATTATTCCCGCTATATGGAAAAGTAGCTTTGAGTTAATTTATATAAGCCCTCGTTTGACCTAGAGAGCCTCGTCCAGTTCCGAGCCCAACAAAACGCCCCGTAGAGAGTTAGGAAGTGCTTCCTCAATAAGAATGTCTGCAAATTTGCCAATCAATTCTGCTTGATCGCAGCGAAAGTTGACGACGCGGTTGTTTTCAGTGCGGCCGGATAGTTGTCCTGGGTCCTTCTTACTGTAACCGGTCACTAATACCCGCTCAGTGTTGCCTACCATTTTGCGAGCAATGGATTGAGATTGTTGATTAATGCGCTGTTGTAATAACGATAGGCGTTCTTTTTTGACGCTATCTGGCGTTGAGTCAGCCAGGTCAGAAGCTGGTGTTCCAGGTCGTTGACTATAAATGAAGCTAAATGACATATCAAAGTCAATATCCCGAATGAGGTTCATTGTCGCCTCGAAGTCGGCATCGCTCTCGCCAGGGAAACCGACAATAAAATCTGACGAGATACTGATATCTGGTCGAATAGCTCGCAGGCGACGGATCTTAGACTTATATTCCAAAGCCGTATGACCTCGCTTCATGGCCATAAGAATACGATCTGAGCCACTCTGCACTGGCAGGTGAATATGGCTGACTAACTCAGGCACTTCACCATAGACTTGGATCAAGCTATCAGAGAACTCCACTGGGTGTGAAGTTGTAAAGCGAATGCGGTCAATGCCATCGACAGCCGCGACCAGAGTGATCAGCTCGGCGAGATCGACAATTCCTTCAGAGCCTTCCCCTCGATACGCATTAACGTTTTGCCCGAGTAAATTTATTTCTCTCACATTTTGTGCTGCTAGATGTTCAATTTCCCTCAGCACGTCATTTACGGGACGGCTAACTTCCTCTCCGCGAGTATAGGGTACGACACAGAATGTACAATATTTTGAGCAGCCCTCCATAATCGATACAAAAGCACTAACACCATCTGCCTCGGGCTCTGGTAATCGATCGAACTTTTCTATTTCAGGAAAGCTAATATCCACGACAACTGCGCCATTATCCCGTGGCGTTTCTATCATTTCAGGCAGTCGGTGTAATGTTTGGGGGCCAAAAATTAAGTCCACGAAAGGAGCTCTCTTGGCAATAGCATCTCCCTCTTGGCTCGCCACACAACCACCTACACCAATCACGAGATTTGGGTTCTTCTCTTTCAGATGTTTCCAGCGGCCGAGCTGATGAAAGAGTTTTTCTTGAGCTTTTTCACGAATCGAGCATGTATTTACTAACAATACGTCGGCTTCTTCAGGGTTCTCAGTAGCGACCATATCGTGTGATTCGCCCAATAAATCCCGCATCCTGGACGAGTCATATTCATTCATCTGGCAGCCATGGGTCTGAATAAATAGTTTTTTTGCATTACTGCCGCTGTGTTGCTTAGTCTGTTCGCTCATGTGTGAATTTTGTGCCTAAAAAATAATCGCGCATTATATAGCAAAGGCCATATGAATTAACATAGTGTGTTTGCAACCAAATTGAGGCTGGACACTGAGGATGGCGTATAGACGCCGATAACTTTGCCGAGATCAGCGCTTGCAATTTCATGGTTTGACCATATATCTGCAAGTCAATAAACCTCTAAAGAAATAGCCCCTAGAGATAAAGATGTATCTAACCTAGTTAAGCGCTGTTTGAACATGTTGGTATTGGTTGTGGGAGTTTACAATCCTACTCAGTCTTTGTAGTTAAATGACGCAATTGTTAAAGGCGTCAATATAAGTGAAATTTATGGCGATGAACCCCGTGTATAAAGTGATTTTTTATAACCGTGATGAAGTGTATGAAGTGTTTGTACGTGGCATCTATCAGAGCGAAATGTATGGCTTCATCGAAATTGAAGAGCTGATTTTTGGTGAGCGCAGCCAGCTTGTCGTTGATCCCGGCGAAGAAAAATTAAAAAACGAGTTTTTAGGTGTGAAGCGCTCTTTCGTGCCCATGCACAGTATTATTCGTATTGATGAAGTGGATAAAGAAGGCAAGATGAAGGTGTCGGAAGTAAAGTCTAGCGATAAAGTCGCGAAATTCCCCTTTTCTCCCAATGGGCCGCGACCTACTAATGATTCCTAGTGTGAGTTGAACATGCACTCCAATCACTTATTTCATAAGACGCAAGGGCAGGGGGAGCCGTTAGTATTGATACATGGATTGTTTGGCTCTCACGATAACCTGGGGATGATTGCACGTTTACTCGCCGAGCACTTTACCGTTTATTCCATCGACTTGCCTAATCACGGTCGCTCACCTCATTCTCAAAGCACAAACCTCGATCAGATGGTAGCGCAAGTATCTTTATGGCTCGATAGTGTTGGTTTAGATTGCACCCATATATTAGGACACTCTCTCGGTGGCAAAGTGGCAATGGAGATGGCTTTGCGTTACCCAGATAGAGTGAAGCAATTGATTATTATGGACATTGCACCTGTACTTTATCAGTCTCAACACAACAGTGTCTTTGAAGGCTTATTGGCGATAGATGTTGAAAAGCTTAACTCCCGCTCAGAAGCCGATCAAATTTTAAAAGCCTATGTAGAAGAGCTTCCGGTCAGAAGTTTTTTGCTAAAAAACTTAAGTAAAAATCCTCAGGGAAACTACGCTTGGCGTATGAATTTGTCAGCTCTTTATGACGGCTACTCGCAGCTTATTAGGGAAAACTCAGAGGGCGCTAGATTTGAAGGTAAAACATTATTCTTAAAAGGTGGCAACTCAGATTATATTCAGGATTCCCACAAAGATGCCATTCTCAATCGTTTTCCTGCCACCAGCTTAAAAGTTGTCGCCAATACTGGCCATTGGTTACATGCGGAAAAACCTGAAATTATCGCCAAGCTAGCAATTAAATTTTTATCCTAGATGAGAGTTACCCTGTGACAAATCAAACATCTGATCAAGATCGGTATTGGCAATTAGTTGAAAGTATTATTCATCTGGCGAATGATAACAGCGAGGGTGTTGATATTGGTATTGTCGCCTCAGCTTTAATGCAGGCTAGCTCAAGGTTTGCAGCATTCTACGTTGCAAACAGCTCTGCTAGCCGCAAAGACTTAAAAGAAGATAAAGATGAACTGATTCGGGATATGACCAGAGAATTTAAAAGGCAATTCGCAGAAAATCTAGAAGATTATATTGAGAATTACAAAGTCTATTTAGCCGAACCTGAAGAGTAATATCACTTTAGATCTAGAGCACCTTTTATTAGTTTGTTACGGGCATAAAAGAAAATACACCTGGAGACTTGGGGTCGACTGTAACCTTAATCCAGTTGCCGTTAGCTTCACCAAAGGTTTCTACGCGCAAAAAATGCTTTGGTGCGTCGTCACCAATCAGCGCTTGCTGATCAATTTTGAATGTGTGGGTATCGCCGTGGGTTAATATCACGGGTTTGCCAAATGCTTTTGCAAGCTTATGCAGTTGCTTGAGAAAAGGCATAAAAGCTCTTCTATCTTTTCTGCTTGCTCCTTCTAATAAGCCAGGATTGGCGTGGATGGTAATAAAGACCGCATGTGCATTATCTTTGGCTGCTAATTCAAATGTTGCCTCTAGCCAGTAAAGTGCAGCCTCTGTTCGAGCTTTTACCTCTTCATCGTATTTTTTTGTTCGCCGAAATGAAGACAGTAATGAAAAGCCAGCAGTACCATTAAAACTCCCTACCACATGAATGGTCGAAAATACGACGTTACTTTTTTTCCACATAGCGTTCTCAACAAAAGCGTCAAATGGTGCACCTAAGCTATTTTGTCTGACAAAACTGTCTGTAACAGCTTCAAACTGCTTGTTAGAACTGTCGAAAAATAAATCCCTTAGATAATCTAGTCGTTCAAGAGGGTCATAATTGCCTGCTGTAATACGATGACAATCAGTCCATTCATTGTCTCCCGGAGTATAAATAAATGGTGGGTTGAGCTTATCGAAACGTTTTTTCCTGTCGATAAGGAATTCATTCGAGCATTTACTTGCGCCTGTTTTAATATCGCCTGCGTGTAGTACCCAAGATAGAGAGACGTCGTCGTTTATCTGTGTCGTCAGTTTATTAAACTCTTCGCTTATTTCCCCAATTTTCACCCCATAGGGAAGGTCTCCAACCAATGCAAATGAGAAAGGCTTCTCTGTGTCGGCTGATACTTTTGTGAAGCCGCTTAAGAAAAGAAAAGTGAAGAAGAAGCAGTACAAATTTTTATTCATAAGGTAAATATAATCCACATAAATGACACTTTTACATAATGTTCGCATTATCTCTGAAGTGAGCCCTTGCATCTTCTGGGGCGCTTACAGTTAGCGTTTACAAGCCTAAGTAGGAGTATTTCTTTGCTTTTGATGTGGCAGCAAATAAACCATATAGAGATTAGAACGCGTTACCTTTTAAGGGTCAATATCTTATCTGAGCGCTGTATACAGCATAAGGCAGCGAAGAATGAACTGTGCGACTGTTTTCTGATCGTTTAGGTTGCATTATTGACAATTAATTTAGTATTGCTCGAACAAAAGACATTTCTACTACACTCAAATCTCTAGACAGTTGACTGAAATGCATTTCATAACATGCGTTTCAAAAAAAATAACGTATAGGATCAATTGCTATGAGAAAAGAAATGTTTAACTTGAAGCGTTTTTTTGGGCATCCCGCTAATAATATCGATGCAAGTCGAAGCAGCCGTGCCAGCAATCGCAAAACTCACTCGAAGGCCGCGACTAGACTGCCAATATTGTCACATAGAAATAAGCAACAAAGCTTAGTACCTTCACAGACACAGACGAGTGCTAATAACGCTCCAATCTTGCGAGACCCTGCGCGAACGGATGGAGGTTATAACGCTAGCTCTCAACGCCCTCAGCCTGCGGTTGCTGTGAGTGCTAGCAATAATGTACAGATGACGCCGGCACAAGCTTCACTGGCGAAAATGACCGAGATTTTACTTAACGGTAATTTAGGGAAGCCAGGTTTTTCTCTTTCGAATAGTAATAATGACGGTACCGAAAATGTCGCTGGGGTAGATGCAAATAAACTTATAGGTATCCCTTTAAGTACAGATGCAAGAATAAGAAAATTACCTACAGATTCGATAGCGTTTACCACAATGCATCTTCTTCACAAACTCGGGCAAGAGAGCGATATTTTTTCACTTCAAAAAACGGCACCTGATCTGCCGCACGAAGCTGGCTCTGGGCAGATGTTAGCCAGCATACAGCAAAATATTGATGCGTTTGCTCAACTTGCTAAACCAGGTCGTAGTGATGAACTGAACGCATGGATGAATGACATTTATGCCACTATGTTCGATTTAATGGTGGGTGATCAAAAAATTCATAGTTCTAAGCCCGCAAATGTCCTCGGTAAAATAAATCCTGATGTAGCAGCAGCCGTTCGCAATGAAGTAGATAAGGTTGAAAAAGGGGTCGCAGCAGTATCAAAAGGAATTAGTAGTGCCGTTAATAAAGCGGTTCCTGGTTTAGTACCGGAGCGACGTAAGCAGAGTGATACAGGATTAAGCGATCAAACTAATCATGCCAGCGCTTTACCTTTGGCGCGCCTGCAGTGGGCGTTGTCTAATGCAATTGAATGCATGGATTGTGATGTCGGAGCTAAAAAGACATTGGAGGCCTGGCGTGACCAACTTCATGGAGAATATATTCATCAAGCAGCAGACGAGGTGGTCGATTATTTATTTAGTACAACATATAGAAAATTCCAAAAGTTTGCTGGTTTAGAGGCGCAAAGTATCACGGCAAAACTCGGTGGTGAAATTTCTCTTTTTAATCTTTTAACGTTAAATGCTCAACTTAGCGGTACATTAAGAAAGCAAAACCAAGGTGATGAGGAGCGTATTACAGTACCTTTTTTGTTTGGAGGGCTTGAGTTTAGTTTGGGCTATAAGATAGGCAAAGATCTAAAAATTGGCGATGTGAAGTTAGGTGTAAGTCATAGTGGGACGGCAGTCCCGGCAGCGGTACAACATTCATTTAAGCAATTCTCTACTCCGACCTTAGGCGGCTCTACCGGTTTAGCGATGTGGCGAATGCTAAAAGAAGAGGCATCTAGAAATTTGACTCTTGCGGCGGGACAAGACCTAAGTACTTCGCAAATGGATAGTCGGCATCTTGTTAACGCGGTGATGGACAAAGTTGGCATTAGTCCCCCAGCCGAACAGGGTGAGTCTTTAGCAGCTCAAACGCCAAAAGAACTGGCGATAAAAACTATGGATTATCGAAATAATCCAGCCGCTAGGCCACCAAACTATAATGAAATTAAACAAATGGATGAAATTCTAGCGCGTGCGCAAAATGGTGCAGATGTTGTTACCAAAAGTCTGTGTAACAATGGTGTACCTATCCTTGATGCTAAAGGTAAAAAAGTGATTGATCCGAAGGATTTTGATCGAGCCGCTTATCCCCAATATGCACGCCTTAAAGACCCATTTTCGATCATGCCTGTTTGGATTCGAAATTACGGTGCTGGCATTGGTTTAGGAGCCAGTATTCCCGGTGTTGTTTCAATAGATGCCAGCACTAAGGATACTGAAGCGAAAGTTGCTGCTAATGTATTCGCCCCACAGTCACCAACCGAGCTTATGATTGCAGGGCCTAATGATGGCCCGGATCAGCAGCGACAGTTTTTTAAAGAGCGCCGAGCAATGCTGCATAACTGGAGTGATGCACATCCTCGTCTTCTTAATAATATTAAGGTCGCAGCGGGAGTCTCTGCCAAGGATACTTCTATTGGCGATTTTTCTCAAAAGCAATGTGAAAAAGTTCTTAAATATATTGAAGATGATTTAGCAAACTTGGTTGCTAGTAAAAAAGCGCTGACAGGCCAGGATCAAGTCGACGGTCCGAAAACTTTGAGTAAAGCAGAAAAGCGTCAACATCGCGCTGTTATTAGAGACATTGATGATCGTTGGTTGCCGACGACAGGTAATCTTAAAAAGACTTTGAAACCTAGACAGGTCGACCGTGATCGTAAGCAAGCCATTGCTTTTACCTTAGCTGCTATTAGTGACCGAATGCGTGAGCTAAACCAGAAAGCCTGTGACAAAGAGATTTTTAGTAATGTCGATAACAACCTTATATTTAAATTGGCGCAAGGGCAAAACTGGTCCAAGGGCCGTTCTGATCATGCAACATGGTGCTTAATACAAGATCGCTCGCTTAACGATAAAGGGCCAGATGATGGTGCTGAGTTTAATCGTCAACTAAAAGAATTTTATAAAAGCGGTGAAGCATCGGGGTTTAATGGCTTAGTAAAAAGAGACGGTCCACATCGATTAGCTATTCGTGAATTTAATGACACTGCTTTGAAACAGCTTGAGAAATTAATGGACGACAAGCAGCAACTGAAAGTGGCCGGAGATACGCAAAAGCAATATCAGCTGGCTTTCATCGAAAATAAAATTCAGCAAATAATTGAAGATGACAGTAACTCCACTTTTAAGCCCGTTAACTTTGCTATTTCTAAGGAGGTGGAAGCACAGATTACGCCTCATGCTGAAGCGTTTTGGGGAAAAGTTACTACAGAAGATAGTGCCGAAGGGCTTACGACTGTTGATCATGATACCAGAGGCGCTATTGTCAGCCGTTTAAAGAAAGCAGACATGACCAATGATCATATGCCGTGGAGAATGCGTGATCATGAAATTGGTACTACCTACGATATGAAAGGAGATTCGCGATTTCAAGGAGAGTTAAAATTTGTAGTTAATGATCCGGTTATCTCTAACAACCTTTCGGTATCGGTGCCACTGGGTAGTGATAACCGAAAGCTCGATTTAAATATCGGTGTAGATATCCAAAACAGACATTTCAAAAAACAAGTAAATGAGTGGATGTGGGGAAAGTACAGATTTATCGACCTTAATTTAAATTACGGAATTTTTGCTCTCTTTGATAAGTTCGGCAATGTCGCTCCGGATGCCGGCAATCAACTAAAGCAAGCTTTACAAGGGCATCTGCCAGGCAATGGCGAAATGGATGCTGACCAATTTGAGGAGAGTTTTAGTGAGACAGTAAAAGTACTGGGGGAAATGCGGCGTGATGCTCTAACTTCAGCAGGTTTAAATCCTGATCTTGAGGGAGAACAGCTGTTGGCAGCCCTTGGCGCGAAGTCGGCAAAACGAGCAGCCACTGATGCAGCCACTTGGAGTCTTGGTATGAAGTTTGACCGCGGGTTGCCTTTACAAATTAGATGGACACTTTCAAAACCGCAATACCGTTTTGACCCTCATAATAACTTAAGTAAAGATGTCGCATTTGAAAATCCTCGCGGTGAAGATAATAAATCCCACTTCGCTTTTGAAAGTGTCCGTGTAGTGACGAGAAACCCTTTAGCAGAAGGTTCCCGTCGAGGTATGTTCGGTAGTGTTTCTTTTTCTCCAACTCGTGCTGTTAAACGGGCCTTGTTCGGTAATTATGCAGGGCCCAAGTTTGAATTTATCGTGACCAATAGCCATAGGGAAACAGTTGTCGAACACCTCACGGGAAGAACCTGGAACCCCGTCCACCGAGACTATTTCCGGCACTGGGGTAATCGTGGTGATCTCGCTTTTAGAGGTTCATCTATTATGATGGAAACTCCCATGGAGCAAGCACTTCGAGAGAAACGGCCAGTATTAGAAAAACTAATTTCAAATATGGCTAATCCCTGTTCTGATGCGAGAGCAGAGAATGCATTTATTCAAGCAAGTGCTAGGGTTGCTTACAAAGAAGTTATTGCTGATAGGGAGAATAAAATTGCTAATGGTGAAGGTGTATTATCTTTACATCGTAAAGCAATAAAAGATGCCCAGGCAAAACTAGCCGCATCAGAAGGACGAGAGAAACGTTTGCAAGAAGCGTTTCATACTATTAGCAAGAAAGTTAGTACTATGATTGGAGAAGATTTAAAGAATCCAGAACATCTTGCTCAACATAAAAAGCTTCAACATTATGCTAAAGACTTAGCTGCTTTGCGAGCGACATATAATGAAGATGTTACAAAACTTGAATCGCTCACTAACATTGCTAAGCAAGCTGAGGAAAATGCTAAACGACCCCATGCAACAAATGAAGATAAAGCACAATTCGCTGCGGCTAAGAAAGATTTAATCGCCCACAAGACAGCGATGAACAAGAGCAAAGATAGCCACAAAGAGTTGCAACTTATTAAAGATTACTTAAAAGAGTTTAATCCCGAAAAAGCAAATAGTCTATTTGACGATGCCTTTAAAGATATGGAAGGCTTCTTGAACGACTCCTGTGAGTATGCAGTTCATAAGATTGTTAAATACATACGGCCTCTTCCTTATAGAGGTAAAGACAGATCTAAAGAATCACGTGTATTGAGTTCTCTTGACCAGATTGCCCAACGAGTTCCACGCTTTAAGAATGTGCTTAATAGAGATTCTAAAAATTTAAATAATGATAACAGTAAACCTGAAATGAGCTTTTACCAAGGTTTAGAAAAAATTGCTGATGATCTACAGAAAAAACTAGAGCAAAATATAGCACAACAAGAAGAGAACCTTGGCGATGAAACTAATGTGGCTGAGAAACTTGCTCTCAAACAAATTTCTCGTGGCGATGCTCAGCGTGCCCTTAACATTATAATAGCTGATAGAAAAAAACTCGTCGAAACAACAACCCAGACTAACAACGATCTTACTATTATCGAGAATCTAAAACAGGCGGGGGGAAAAGTAGAATCAATTATTGAAGCTATACAAAGTGGCGAAGGTGCAGCTTACCTCGATGAATTAGGAGATACACTGACTTTAATGGCACAAGCATCTCAGCGACTTAGCGCGGAGTATCGTCCAATCTTAAGTGATATATTGGAGCTCGAATCTGCTATTCCAACTAGCGATTCTGCGTTTAACACAGTGCTAGATGATATTAAGCAACAGTTCGGTAGAGAGCTTGATACGATGGTTGAAAACGAGTTAATTTTACGTCAATCTAGTAATGTTAGGGAAAAGGAAGATGCAAAATTAACAGTGGATAACGCAACAGAAAATATGGCGTTTCTTGAGGAAAAGCAGATTAATATGATGCAAGGAAGGTCTCTTTATAATGCTATAAAAAACATCGCTGTTGAACTATCCGAAAAACATAGCGCGGGAGAAGATGCGTGGGATCTAGAAAGGGACTTAGTAGCGAAGGTTGATGCTTATAATACTTGGCGAGATAAGCTGTCGGATGATATTAAAGGTTTACTGCCTTCTGTCTCACAAACGCAAGCGTTAGATAATCAACAAATAAACTCGACTGATTCTACTTTTGATAATAAAGGTGTTGCTCAGCTTATGCTTTCACCTGAATTTTCTCAACAACTAGAACACGCATTGTCGGCGCTCAAGAAAAAGACGAAAGCGACAAGAGAGGCTGCTCGTGGTTTTGAACGGGATAAGTCTAGTAACACGGAAATAACTTTGCGCCCTCTTCAAAAAACGAGAAAAACATTTTTAGGGACTAAAAGTAATGATGCTATACATAAATGGGAAGAAGTAGAAGAGTTAGGTAAAAAAGAGAAGGCGGCACAACAGGCGATTAAATCTCATCGTAAAATTTTAAATCTGATCAACGCACAGAAAAAATCTTTGGGAGAACGATTTGGTCAGACAAATACCTATAGTAGATCTGAGCGTAAACAGCTAATTTTGTTGCAAGAAGAAATACGAAGTTTTAACCGTTATATCGCAGAGTTCTCGGCTGATGTTAATCTTACACAACTACCAGCATTGAGGCTAAATGATATTATGCAAAAACAAAAATAATAGCTACTAAGGTGCTTCTATATGTAGTTAATCAATACGTATATGCTTTTTTGAAAGAACTACTCTATCTTTTTTAAATTAGAGCTTTCATAAGATACTTTTCAATCCTACCATTAGCTCGACGTAACTATTTTACGAGCTAATGGTGTATATTGGGTAAAAGAGTCAATAAACATATTAGCTAAAATTCTGGTTCGGTTAATACTTGTTTGACCGATAACGGCTTATATCTAAGAAGAAAATAAGTGCCAAAATTTTTAATCTAATCAACATTGAGATTATGACGACAGTTTAGTCTATTGTTTGTTGATAATTTTTATAAATGAAGTTCCCATACCTTTAATAGACAATATCTCTACGAAAAGCTAGTCAATATGGAAAAAGTGAATATTTAATATATGCTAGCGCCTTAAAATATTTCTAGGTTTTCAACATTATTTAGTTCAAAAATACCCTGTACAACATTGTCCTTATTCAATATTTTTAGGCCGGATCATCGGTTTATAAAAGAGATTAAGAAATCTACAGTGAATTTTAAAAATAAGGGAATTGTCTGACCAACCCTATGCTATTTATCTTGCATAAATACATCAAAAAAAGCCTTGGTTTTTCAAAACAATTAAAAAACGCTATATATAGCTCAATGAATAACTTTATCTTGTGTAGTTAATCTATACCACGAGCTTTCTCACCATAATTAAAATTACTTGGAGGATCAATGAAAGATTACCGAAAACTATATTCCTTTGGCCGAATAATTACTCTCTGCTGTGCAAGCTTTAGCACACAGTTTACTTTTGCTCAGGGGAAAAATAGTCTTGTCGAAGAAATAGTCGTTACCGGATCTTATTTGAAGAAAAAATCTTATAATGAAGTTGGGTCCCCAATAGATATCATTGGTAGGAGTGATCTTGATGCTGATGCGCCTAATGGGCGTTTGATAGATACATTACGATTTTTACCATTTAATTCGGGAAATTTTTCAGGTCTTACCCCTGGGGGTGATGGTGGTCCCCAAGAAGGGCGACTAGGTGGCGGCACAGTTGATGTACGCGGTCTAGGTGGTGCAGCTACTTTGGTGTTGCTCAATGGACAGCGGCATACAGGTTTTCCTTTATCTCAAGATGGGCGAGTAGATATTAACTCACTCTTACCTAGTATTATGCTTGAGCGGGTAGAGATTCTGAAAGACGGCGCATCTGCAGTGTACGGATCAGATGCTGTAGCCGGGGTGATGAATTTTATTACTCGTGATGATTTTGAAGGTGTTGAATTTCGTGCGGATGCCCGTGGTACATATGGAGCTACGCAGGATGCCTTCGATCATAACAATAAAACTTTTGGCTTTTTATTTGGGAGCCCAGCAGAAAGCGATGTTCGCATAGTTGCTGGAATAGAATATTTTAATCAAGATAACTTAGTTTTTGGTGAAGTAAAACAAGTACCAGTTTTCACAGCACGCGGTGCATCTAGCTTTGGTAATCCAGGTTCCTTTGTCGTTCCTGTTCGTGATCAAGTTGGTTCGATTACAGGTATGCAAACTTTGCCTGACCCGGATTGTCAAGCGGTAATCGATGCGAATATTAATCGCGACCCTGCATTTAGTCAAACCTCTAGCTCTTTAGACTCAGCAGCTAATCTTTGTAGAATTACTTTTCCTAATCAGCCTTTTTTACTTGATGAAGAAAGAATTTCCGCGCGTGTAGAAACCCAGTGGAATCTCCAAAACGATATACAGTTTAAACAAGCATTCTCGTTTGCACGATCTGAAACTCTCGATGTTTTTAATGCAACAACGCCCGTTTTAAATTTTCCCACTGTACCTGGCACTCATCCAGCTAATCCGTTTATAGCACGGGATGCTAATGGCAACCAGTTATTTGCTTTGGATTCGAATAACGATGGTATTCCTGACCGTGATAGTAATAACCAAGTGATTCTTGATCCTGCAGGCATTGCTTTTAATGAAGATGTACTGTTTCGAGGGCGCCCATATTCTGCTACTAATTTTGGTGTGGTGTCTCCTGCTCAGGAGTTAGAGACTATGCGTATTGAATTTGGCCTTGGCAATGACTCTAGCGAATGGACATGGGATTTATCCTGGAGCTATTCCCGTCAAGAACTTATAAGACGAGGGCCTGATTCGGTATTCTCAAAATTACAAGAGGCACTACAAGGTACAGGTGGCCCAGGAGGTGATTTATACTTCAACCCGTTTGGTAGCTCGTTATTGGGTGACACTTTTGTAAATGATCCGTCGCTAGAAGAAAGTATTCGTGTTGTATTAATCGATCAGCACTTCACCACTACCACAACGTTTGACGGTGTTATTGCTGGAGATTTATTTGAATTACCTGCAGGGCCTCTTGCTACGGCTTTTGGTTTTCAAGTACGAGATGAGCGTTTGTCCCAAGACTTTGATCACCTTAAGACCATTGGTGAAGTGTCTTTCTTCGGTAATGGGGACATAGACTTTACTGCTTCAGATAATGTTTCAGCAGTGTTTTTTGAAGCTGCCGCACCGATATTAGACTCGCAAGCAGTTAATATTGATTTTTCTGTAGCGGGGCGCTATGAAGAAAAAGATTCTACAGGTGATGGCTCTTTTAATCCTAAATATTCACTAAGATTTCATAATAATATATTTTCTGTTGGTGCTTCCTACGCAACTTCTTTCCTTGCCCCATCATTGTTCCAGTCGGGTGGTTTAATTGCGCAATTTGCCAATGTCTTTGATCCACAGTCCAATACGTTGGAACAAGTTAGTACACGCATTATTGGCGACCCTAATTTAGAGGATCAAGAATCAACTTCAAATTCACTTAGCTTCAAGCTGACACCTACTGAAAATTTCTCGCTGGACCTCACTTATTGGCGCTTTGATTTTGAAAATCTCATCGCAGCTTCTCTTACTCAGGCTATTGTTGACGCTGATCCCAATGGCCCGTTAGTTCAGCGTAATAGCTCTGGGATTATTTCTTTAGTTAATCGGCCATTTTTTAATGCGGGTTCTATTGAAACAGACGGTGTGGATTTTAGTATTTTATACCGTTTCCTTAAGAACTTTACTCTCAGCTCTAAAGGAACTTTTGTAAATAGCTATGATGTTCAAGAAAGTGTCGGAGGTGCTGTTATTGATGGGGTAGGCTCTGATAACAATGGTAATATTGGTAGTGCCATCGCTGAATGGAGAAACAATACACGTATTGCTTGGAATTCAGGTGATCATGAGATCTCGTTTATTGGACGTTATTATAGTGATGTCACTCGTAGTCGAGGAGGAGACGAAGGTGTGGCGAAAGCACGTTGGGTTTTTGACGGGCAATACAGTTATGGATTCGACAATATTCTTGGATCTGAAACGGATGTATTACTGACTCTGGGTGCACGTAATATCTTTAATAATGAGCCAAATATTGTATTGACTACAGATAATCAATTTTTCGTGGGGACTTTCCAAGATCCTGCAGGACGTGTGATATATGCGAGCTTAAAAGCAAATTTTGAGTAAACTTTTTTATTAATAGATATACTTATAGAAGTGTTTTTAAATGAATACCAGCTGAAAAATACTGTTTAGTATTTTCAGCTGGCATCGCTAATGTATATTACTGTCTTAAATTATCCGTGTAATAGTGTTAATTTCTTAACAATTATTACTCTTCGCATTTAAATAGCCTGCCTTCTCGACATTCATCATTGCCTTTACCGCCAATGATAAAGTTTCTGCCGGGGCCACCATAAAGGGCATCGTTGCCTCGTTGACCAAAGATAAAGTCGTTACCACCATCGCCAAAGACAATATCATGACCTGAACCGGCGATGACTTTGTCGTGGCCGTCACCAGCACAAACGAAGTCATTGCCTCGACCTGCAAAGATAAAATCTGATCTATCGGTACCGACGATAACATCATCTTCCTTGGTTCCAAATAGGAAACCACGGTAGCGGCGGCCATCCTGAAGACCACCTACAATGTAACCATCTTTAACGTAAATCGTTGCAACCCGTGAATTACACACTGGCACATCTGGGAACTGAATGCCTACCACAACTGGGTCATGGTCAGCTGAGCGATAAGGGTCTTGTGCGTAAAGAGGCAATAAGCCTGGCTTGGCTTCGAATGAACGCTCGCCACTATCAAGTACCGTATCGTTGTAATCGAGTAAGTTGACTTCATCAGCATTGATATGCCATTCAGTAACACCAGTGATGTAAGGCACAAGTTCAGGGCTTGCAAGAGCGTGATCGAGATAACCTGTTTGCCCATCGAAGATAAAGCTGTATGCATCGTCGCCCTCAAACATGTCAATTACATCGACATATCCCGCATCTTTAAATGCTGTAATAGGATCTTCATTGCGGTAAGCATTCATATCACCGATGACAAGGACAAAATCAGTATCAACGCCAGTTGGGTTTTCTGCTAGCCATTGCGTTTCAACTTCCGCTGCTAGAGTTCTTGTTAGGTTACAGTTGGCTTGGCCTGTTGTTCTATCATCGTCGCCAGCACCACAACCGGAGCCTTTCGACTTAAGATGATTAACCGCAACAACGAAAGATCTTTCAGAAGCGATTTCTTTAAATGCTTTCGCTACAACAGGACGATTTCTTGAACGGCCAACGTTAGCGGGGTCTGTAAATGATGGATCATCTAGTATTGCCGTGTTGCCAAAGGCTTCTACAGTCTCTAACTTGTAAAGTAAACCAACAGTAATTGCATCTGTACCAACAGTGCCTGTTTCTATCGCCGCATAAGTTGGGCAGCTCTCGTTAACTGCATTAACTAGGGTAGTAATAGGAGCTTCAGACATGCCTTCAACAAGGTTTTGTACTTCCATGAGACCAACGACATCTGCATCTATAGCACAAATTGCTGAAACGATTTTTCTGGTTTGTCTTTCTAATTCCTCGGGTGAATTTGCCCCACGACAGTCAATTGTTCCTTGTGGGCCACAAGCGGGGTTGCCATCGTCTATTGTGGTGAAATAGTTAAGAACATTGAAGCTTGCTACTTTAAGAGAACCACCTACATCCGCTGGTGTTTCAGTGCGAGGATTAGCTGACTCAAAGGTGTATTCATAGTTCTCGACTACTGGACGTATACGCCAAGCATTTGCGCCTGAACCTGCAAACGACCAATGTAAAACACCTGTTAAGTTTTCGATAGTATCGCCAGCTCGGAAGCTATTATCCACAGAGAAGCCTGGCTGAGGCAGGAATACAGGAACATCATTGAAAACAGCGATATTTTGTGTGTTGTTGTCATCATCCAGGATAATTCTACGCGCAGCAAGATCAATTTGATGAGCAATTAACCCTTCTTCTGTTGGCAAAAATGCATCAGTGAATTGACGCGGACGACCATTGGCTGTCAGTACCACCTGGCCGAAACGATTTAGTGCAAAGTGCTCGGAAACCGTTAGTTCAGCAGGGAAAGTAACAAGCATACCTTCTGTTTGTTCAAAGTAAGCGTTAATTTCTGCTGTTGCACCCGTTAAATCTGCTGCCGTTGTGGCAACAGGTAAGGCTAACTCGACAGGGCTAGGCATTGGGTTGCCAGAGCTAAGAACAGTAATGTCTGTATCCCTAGTGGCGTTGATTTGGGTCATGTCAAAAAAGTCGTTGGCTAAGCCAGTAACGCTAACTAAGTCACCCACACTAACGTCTACCGAACATGAGCCGCAGAATACAAATAAACCTTCTGAAGTTGCTGGATCGCTATCAGCATCGCTGTCCTCTTCTTGTACGAAGAATCCACGCAGTTGTGATTGTGCTTGGAAATCAGCAGTAACAATCGCTTCAATCGTAAATACAGCGCTGTTAGGAATCGCATTACTATTGCCTTGTACAGTATGAATAGCTACGACTTCCGGAACTGGGGTCGGCGTTGGTGTTGGCGTTGGTGCAGTGCCTGCGTCATTGCACACGCCGAAAGTATTTTCAGCTGGAGCATTCCAAACACCGTTGATCTTCTGTAAAGAGAAGCCTACAGGTGTTGAGCTTGTTTCTGCTACACCAATGTCATTACTTGTCATTCCCAGCGCTGGGCCGTCAGCTGCGGTAAGGCTGCCTTCGTAGCTAATAAACTCAACAACACTGCCACTTGCATCCAATAGTGCGATGGCATCCGGAGAACCATTCTGAATACCCGATATGGCTTGTACTAATGTGCCCGCTGAGCAGCCCTGCGCAGCTGCTAGCTCACCACTCAAGGTCACAGTGTTGTAAACGCTGTTATTAGAGCCGTTGTATAGTGCAAGTTGCCAACCATCGAGGCTAGTTCCTGCTGCTCCCGTAATTTCGACAGCTTCATCTACATCACCACCGGCGTTATCGTAATGTAACTCGCTAATACTGATAGCACTTGGTACTGGAGTTGGCGTTGGCGTTGGTGTAGGAGTCGGAGTCGGAGTTGGCGCACCCGCTGCGACTTCAGTAGTGCATGTGCCAAATGTATTGGCGACTGGGCCTACCCATACACCATTTACCAGTTGTAATGACTCTGTCGCAGGAGTAGAGCTAGATTCACTTACGCCAATATCCGTACTTGTCATGCCCGCCGCTGGGCCATCAACAGCATTGAGAGGCCCTTCATAAGAAATGAATTGTACTACGTCACTGCCGTTAACTAGAGCAATACCGTCTGGGCTACCGTTTTGGATTCCTGCTATATCTAAAACGAGGGTACCGCCATTACTGCCGCAACTTGCATCAGCAGTGACAGAACCTGTTAACGCTACAGTGTTATATACAGAACCGTTAGAACCGTTATAAAGTGAAACACTCCAAGCACTCAGGTTGGTATTAACTTCAGTGCTAATTTCTATGGCTTCGTTAGTGTCCGATCCTGCATTGTCATAGTGGATTTCACTAATAAAAGTATCTGCATGAGCATTGGCTGAAAGCCAACTGCCGCATACAGAGAGGACAACCGCACAGGTTCTCCTCGATAAAATATTTGCGATAGGCATGAAATACTCCATTTATTGACGAATTTGACGCCGAGAGTGGCGCTTATTATTAAGTTCTTGTAAAAGGCGGTGGCAAGCCTAGATGGCGCCACTTACTGCCTTCTTTCATTTTTATGAAATTTTTATTAATTTTTTGTGCACACTTACGGGCAACATTTTTACTCTGTTTCGTAAGAATTAAAGCGCTTCTACTATTTGGCTAACACTAGCCATGTCATTTGATAATTCTGACCTCTTAGTCAACGAACGAAATTGGATAATACGCAATATAAAGTGACAAAACTTCTAACTTTTAACTGTTTTGTGTGTTTTTTGATCTGTTTGAGGCGATCATTCACATGCTAAGAAAATATAGATGCCGCTTTAATTCCGCTTTATTTGTGTTCACTGTCGCAAAAAAAATGAACGGGGGAATGAATAGCAAAAACTACGCCACTCTTAATTTTTATACTTATAAGCTAAGGCCAGTAATTTAAAATGTACAGCTAGTCCATTAAATAAGTATTCATTATTTTTAAGCAAATAATATTATGCCAATGTATTGTTTAAATTTCTTACCATAATATATCGTTAACTAGTTTCCTAGTCGCTTTTCTGTTTTATCGGTATCTAAAAAATTTTCGAAAACTTCTTATTTGAGATTTACAGAATTTTTTAATTATCAGTACGAAATAAATTGTAATAATTCGACACCGAAAATAAGAATAGAGAATGAGGACTTCATGTGGAAACCAAATATAAACTTAACATATATAGCATTTTAGTTTTTTAAATAATCATGAGATAGCACGAAAGGCATGAGAAAAATGTGATTCGATAGTTAAATTTAAATCTTATAAACTCTATAAGAATACTGATTTAACTATTGTTAAAAGCTAATAATCTATTGCCATATTAGAGTGCACTATAAAAATTTTACTATGGTGTTTTCTGACCAATACGTTATGAATTAGTAATGTTTCAACAAATTTGTCATTTTTTATTGTTATCGTTAAAAACGAAATCCCATAGTTAGTTTCCCTTCAAGGTATAAAAATATGATTGCAAAAAAAATAATGCTGTGCGCGCGAGTTAAATCAATACTGATATTACCCATTACTTTAGGCGCTATGAATAATGCTTTTGCCGCTCCACCTGCAAATTACTATAACAGTGTCGATCAAAGTTCAGCAGCTGCTTTACGCAGCAGCCTACACAATGTGATTGATGATCATAAACGTTTTCCCTATACCTCCTCATCAACAGATACATGGGATATTTTAGAGCGCGCAGATCAGGATGAAACTAACAGTTCAAATGTAACGACTATATACCGCAATATAAGTTATGTTAAGCAAGGCGGTGGTAATAGTTTATATAACCGCGAACATAGTTGGCCAAAGTCTTATGGTTTTCCTGATGATAATAGTAGAAATTATCCCTATACAGATACACATCATCTTTTTGCCGCAGACATAGGCTATAACTCTTCACGTAGTAACCATTACTTTGATAATTGCAGTCCCTCTTGTTCAGAAAAAGCAACGACAGCAAACGATGGCCATGGCGGTCAGGGGGGAGGCTATCCTGGGGATTCAAACTGGGTCGACTCGAACAGCTGGGAAGTATGGAAAGACAGACGTGGTGATATTGCTCGCGCAATGTTTTATATGGATTTACGTTATGAAGGTGGAAGCCATGGTGTTACTGGGGCATCAGAACCTGATCTACGCTTAACTGACAATACCAGCTTGATTAGCAACTCGCGTACAGGTAACAATGAATCCGTTGCTTATATGGGACTGCTTTCAACATTGCTAGAGTGGCATGAGCAAGACCCTGTAGATGCTGATGAACGAGAGCGTAACGATGTTATCTTTTCTTTCCAAGGCAATAGGAGCCCCTTCGTTGACAACCCTGAGTGGGTAGACTGTATTTATCGAAATCAATGTGATGGCAGCACTGGAGGTGGCGGTAGTGGTAACGGCAACGGTGGTGGACAACAAACAGATGTATTTGGTAGTGAAGGGCGCTGGAGAAATTATAATATTAGTATTCCTGCTGGTACATCTCGCTTCGAAGTAAAAATGTCTGGAGGTACAGGAGATGCCGATCTTTACGTACGTCGCAATGCACTGCCAACAGTGTCCACATACGACTGTCGACCTTATTTGACTGGCAACCAAGAGACCTGTACTTTCAACAACCCACAAGCAGGCACTTGGCATATCAGTATTCGTGGTTATACATCTTACAGTGGTGTTGATTTGGAATATAACTACTTTGATTAAATTTTAATGACGATTTGAATAGCTATTACTTTGTTATAATGTTTTGTGTTATCACCTAATAAATGGCTTCGATATATAAGAAGCTTTATTCATGCAATTCTTTATTGTACAGCCATATGGATATGGCACTTTAAACACGAATACTTAGCTCTGTTCTGTTACTGGCAGGGCTATAGTAAATTCTGTACCTTCACCTTCCTTACTCTCTACTGTTAAGCGACCTCCGTGTTTTTGTATAATTCCGTGAGATATTGCTAAGCCCAGGCCCGTACCTTTCCCAACTTCTTTCGTGGTAAAAAAGGGGTCATATATCTTGGTCAGTATGTCCTGAGGTATTCCTGAGCCGTTGTCTCTAATCGACATTTTAATTTCTTTTTTATCTACAGCTGTCGCAATAAAAATATTGCCATGCTCTGGGATGGCGTCAGCTGCATTGACCACAAGATTCAAAATAACTTGGCTTATCGCACCTGGTTTTCCCTCAATCTCGGGAATTTCGCCTAGGTCTAACTCTATATCAGCCTTATACTTAACTTCATTGTTGACCAATTTTAGCGTGCTTTCGATACACTCATTAAGTGAAAATAGTTGCTTTTCGTCTTGGTCTGGGCGTGCGAAATTTTTCAAGCCCATAACAATATCTTCAATTCTCTCTGTACCTTCTAATGATTCTTCTAGTAAGTCGAACATATCTTCCATAATAAAATCTAAATCGTTCTTTCTCCTAATTTTTTTTACTTTAGATTTTATTTCTGTATCGCCGTTACTAGTATCATTAATCAAATCTTCATATGATTCTACAATTTTAGTAAAACTTTGGGCGTAGGATACCATAGTACGCAAGTTACTCTTTACAAAACCTGTTGGATTATTTATTTCATGTGCAACTCCAGCTGCCAATTGACCGATCGATGCTAATTTTTCTTGGTGAAGTAACTGAGCCTTTTGATCTTTCAGTCTGTTATACGCTTGTACTAATGATTGATTAGATTCAAATAGCTCTCGAGATTTATTTTCCAAATTGTTTTCTGCTATCTCGCGAGCTTTCTTTTGACGCTCGTACGCCGCTTTATAATCCACTTCAGGCATTTTTAGTCACTCGTAATCTACAAACATCGTCGCCGCTATGTACACATGATTCATGTTTGAGAGTAATGTCTTCATTATAAAACTCAGAAGCTCCTAAAATTAGACCTTCTGCTAAGTAACATAATTTACGTGGAGATGAATATTTAACGAGTAATTCACTATCGTTAATTTTCTGACAATCGAGAGAAGGTAAACTAGGATTTTCATATAGTTTGCGCACCTCTTTATGTATAACATTTTCTATGCTGCACAAGAAATCAAATAAATTATCAGTTAATTTGGTAAAAATATCATATTTGCGGTTAAGCTCACCAAATAGAAATGTTCCAAAACTTCTTGTAACTTCAGTTGTGTCCACAGATAGTGCTTTAGAAATTGCTATCACAAAACTCACAACCTCCTCATCGGGGTAGTCTTCGGTAGACGTGTATATGCCTCCGTTTTTTGGGTTGACTTCATTTAGAATACTTTCCCAAGTTTCTATACCAAACTTATCTTCAACCATGTCGTTAATAGCAATAAATACTACACCTTTCATAAGACACCTCTATATTAATCAGACTCTTTTATCACAACACGAATATCAAGCTCTTCATTGAACTTTCTTTCGTAATCTTCCAAGTGTTTTATCATTGTTTCGTTAAGTACTACGCCTCTTGCAAGTAATAAGGCATTACTTCCTGAGCGGATATCTTCATCCAACGTCATTCCTTCTTTAAGGTCTCTTGTTTTTGTTGCTATTTTCTTACCTAAATGTACATCAAAATCGTCTAGTACATCCCAAAACGCATTTGCTATTTTTGTGTCATAACGTTTCCCTACCCACTTACTTATATAATCTTTAGCTTCTTCTAGACCACTGATACTTTTTTCTAGACGGCCATTATATGCGTCGTAAAAATCTCCGATGACGGCAATAATTTTTGATACAATAGGAATATCTTGATCGATAATTTCGTCTGGAAAACCGGTTCCATTAACTGCTTCCCTATGGTGGCGAACAATCTTGGCAATATTTGATAAATTTGGGGAACTGGATAATGCCATCTCACCCCATACTGGGTACTGTTGATAGAGTTCTCTTTCTTCGGGATTCAAGTTAAATACAGAACGCGTCCGAATTTCGTCAGGTAGACATAGCATTCCAATACGATGGAGCATAGCTGCAAGTTTTAAATCTTTTATAGTACCTCCATCAAACTCCAGCTTTTCAGCAACTTTTTCGCCATATTTACCAACGAAATTTGCATGGCCAGAATCTCGACCTTCCTTCCATTCCATTACACGATTGATAATACCTAACGAGTCATAAAAATTTTGTTCTGCTCTCTCATTAGCGCTTTCTAGTAAACCAAGAGCTTGATCAATTTCCATGGCTCTTTCTTTAACTTGTTTATCTAGTAACAGAGCGAGCTTACTTAATTTTTTATTTTGCTTTTCAGAAACACTAGCTTTTGCTTCGCGCTTGCGTATTTCTGTGTGACGGCTTATCGCTCTGTTTACCACTTCATCGAGGTCGCTCTCGTCCCAAGGCTTAGTAATATAGTTATAAATTTTTGCGTTATTGATTGCAGATTCAATAGCTTCAATATCCGAGTAGCCAGTAAGCAATATGCGTGTAGTGTTGGGTGAAAGTTCTCGTGCTTTTGTTAAAAAAATATCTCCCGTCATACCCGGCATTCTCATATCTGAAACAATGACATCAAAATCAACATCTTCTTCTTCGATTACCTCTAAGCCTTCTGCTCCTGAATTTGCAGTATATACCTCCCACGACCGCCTTCTGCCGAATCGAGCAAGGGATTTGAGTACAGACTTTTCATCATCCACAAACAGAACTTTAGGAATATAGTTTGTTTTATCGGACTCCATAACTGCCATCTCTGCATTACTGATATTGATAGGAATTACATATATAATAGGAATAACATGAAAAAAAACAAATGAGTAATAGTTGTTTGTTCTTGATTAAGCTCAAATGAATTTTCTTAGTTATAAAGTTTAGGATATATAAATTGAAAGGCGATGATTTTTTTACTACAGGAGAGGTAGCGGCCTTATGTGGTGTAACACTTCGAACGGTTATTAATTGGATCAATAAAGATTATCTAATATCTCATAAGCTTCCTGGCACTCGGGGTGATAACAGAATACCAAAAGAGAGCTTAGTCTCTTTTATGCTAAAAAATGGAATGCCTCTACCTAAAGAATTACTAATAAGTGATAAGAATATAACTGTCGATAATAATTTGGTATTAGTTGTGGACGATGATATTGGTATGGCTAAGTCTATTGCTCGCATTTTAAGGCAGTTAGGAAAGAACACGTTAATCGCTAATAATGGGTTTGAGGCCGGTGTTTTATATGCAGAAAAGCATCCATTTCTTATGACTTTAGACATACAAATGCCAAAAATAGATGGCTTTAGTGTACTGCAATCACTTAGGCAGCGTAAAATTGGAAAAATCTTAGTTATATCTGCTGTAGATAAATCCTTACAAGATAGAGCTTTTAGTTATGGTGCTGATGAATTCTTAGAAAAACCTTTTCATATAGATGATTTGAGGCGAATAATTAAAAAAATTGAATCTTACCAGCGATAATTTTTAGATTTTGTTGTGATAAGAAATATATAAAACACACATTTTAGCTCTTTTCCAAGTTTGTGTTGAACGTGCAGTACATTCCTTTTAAATATCATATGCTCGATATTTAATGCTTAATCTTTTAAACATGAAGGTTTTATGTGTGGTTTTTATAAAAATAAAATATTGCTAATAGTAAGTAATAAAGATTACACGTATAGAACCACTCTTATTGAATATCTATCTACTCCCCAAAAAAACCAATCATATATGCTTGTTTGTTGAGTCATACAAATTGGCTAAAATATTAAATGCATATTTATATTTGACGTTTATTAATTTTAACTTAAAAATATTTTTGTTTTGCTAGATTTAATATTCCTCTATTTGATTGAATAAAGAAAAGATAGGGTTTGTATTATAAGCACCTTTAAGGAGGTTTCACGAGAATGAATAAGATAAATATCAGTGTATCTATATTTAGTATTGCGTTGTTTGCAGTAGTCTTTGCAATGCAGTCAATGGCTTCTGAAAATCCTCACTGGGAATATTATGGCGATAATGGTCCCGATGCATGGGGCAGACTTGATCAATCATATATTATGTGTGCCGAGGGGAAAAATCAGTCACCCATTAATCTCACAAATATGATTGAAGGCTCTCTGCCGGATCTTAAACTCAAATATAGTAAAAGTGGTACAGAAGTTGTTAATAACGGGCACACAATACAAGTGAATTTTGCACCAGGTAATACTATGACAGTAGAAGGACGAACTTTTGAACTTAAACAAGTCCACTTTCACTCACCAAGCGAAAATAATATTGAAGGTAAATCCTATCCTTTAGAGGGACATTTTGTACATGCAGATAAGGCTGGTAACTTAGCTGTTATCGCAATATTATATGACCATGGAGAACATAATAATGAACTAGAAAAAGCTTGGGAGTATATGTCTGCAAGCTCAGGTGATAAACATATGTTACCCAATAAAATTAATGCTAGTAAATTATTTCCTGAAAAGCATGCTTATTATCGCTTTAATGGCTCTTTAACAACACCACCTTGCTCTGAAGGTGTTCGTTGGTTTGTCATGAAAGATATTAACAATGCTTCCCAAAGGCAAGTTAGAAAGTTTATTAGCGTTATACCTCATGATAACAATAGGCCCTTGCAAGCTATAAACGCACGCGAAGTCATTCAATAGAACAAGTTAGTGAGGCTATATTTTAATTAATTAAATGTATATTTAGCCTCACCCTATTGACGGTGTATTTCTATTTATCATTTACATCCTCTTAAGGTAACAGTGTAAAATTTAAGTAGAAACATCCACTATACATTTAACTATTTCTCACGATTTCCTAGAACAGTTTAAATTTATCGAGCTTCTATTGTTAAGTAAAAAAGCTTTGAAGAATGTCATTTAATAGTGCTTTTACATTGTCTACGGTACTTTTCCTCGTTTTATTTAGTCATTACAACCATAATTCTCTCCTACATCTCTGTCGCAATCTATCACTTCTTTTTCTAAGCAAAATATAGACAAAACAGTTTTTATGTGAAGTGTGTCTTAAATTTTAGATATAAGCAGTATCATTTTTATAAATGACCATATATTAGACCTATCAATACTAATTTTAATTGCTCTTGTTACACTCATAACACACTAGTTTTAGGCGAGAGAAGCGCAGTTTGATGAGTCAAATAAGCGATGAATAACGACAAATGATGTGTTGCGGCTGCGATCCAGATGGCTAAAAGTATTTTACTCGTATTCTGAGTTGCTGTTCGATCTTTTGGAGCAAGCAAATATCATTCACAGTGTCTAAGATACGAAAAATATATATAGCAGCAGATGTTATTAAATTAGTGTTAACGGACCCTAGTGTTGAAGAACGCTTTTAATATTTTGTCACTTTATATGATGATTATTTAAATAAAAACATGACGTTAAATTCTAATTTTCATCTAAAAATATCGTTTTAATGCAATTCTGTGATTCTGTGCAAATTATTTTTTAATATTTATTTATTATAATCGGGATATAAAAGAGTTATTAATGAGTATTAATTAAAATTAAATATTCATATGTTGTTCAGTTTAGTTTTTTGATTTGAATATATGTATTAAGGTTTTGACGCATAAAGTATCATTGCGTCACGTTTTAAAGTATTTCTATTTTGTTTGGCAGTATTAGATTATTTTCTATTGTCTAAAAGGCTAACCACATGAGATTAGCCGTTTATCGAAAGAGTAGAAATGTTGTGTTATAATACTGTTATTATATACAGTATTTGGGCTAAGTGCTGAAATCACTGAAGTAGTTTCAAATTACAGATGTGATAATTAAATCGATGTAATAATTAAGGCATGGCACCTAAAATTAGGAAAAAATAACATTGAATATAGGAGGTTTTTAACTCGTTAATTGATGAGGAGTACATTTCAATGAAACTATTTGTTAAATTTGATTTTTTTTATAAAACCAAACAAGCAAAGAAAGTATTCAATTTTCTCGTAATGTTATTTACGAGCTTTTCTTTCTTACTCGCCGTGAGCGCGCTACTTCTGTTAAGCGAACACCCAACAATTAAGAGCGTAGTTGCAGGCTATGAATGGCTAGCTGTGAGTAGCTTAGTAATATGGTTTCCAGCTATTCTATGGGTGTTGTTCGACCAATTTGTTTGCTTGGTCGCGAATAGTGAATAATTTGTAAAGGAAAAATGTATATAATCAAGATGCATTTTCAAGAAAAATATTAATTACTATTAATTAACTTTAGGGTGTTGTCTTCTATGGCAACACCCATAAGTATTTCAATTGCTATCACTGTAAATTTTAGCCTGGAATTTTGGCCCAGCTGTGAACTGCATTGAGCACCATAATAGCTTGGTTTAATCGGTAATTTGGATCAGAAAAGGGTTTTTGAGCAGAATAAATTTTATATAAGTGAGACTTTACAGTATTTAACTCAGAATCTTTCGATGGCATCATGCTCACAAAAAAATAAACCTCTCCAATCCAGGCATCAAGATTAGCATTGCTTAAATCCGATGGTTTTGTTCGTAGTGATTTCCCTTTACTTATATAACTCTCAAGTTTTCTTACAAAAACAGGTGAACTAATTTTACCTACGGGCACCTTACGAGTCACTATACTCGCAGGTTTTGTGGTCTCAGCTAGGCGATTTCTGAGATTATCTAACTTTAGGCTTTGGGCCTCTAGCATCACCTTTATATCAGACCTAAGTGCTTCTATGTTAGACTTGTTCGAAGCTATCGTATCCGAACTCTTAAGGCCATCGATTCCGATTTCAATCGCAGATAAGGCTTCTATCAAAGCGGTGTTTTGATTTTCTAATTGCTCAGCTGTTTGCGATATGGTCACCGTTTTTTCTAGTATCTCATTGTTGCCTACGCTAGCAGTTAGCACAGATGAATATTCGTTACTAAGCTTTTGCCACTCATCTATTAATTCCAACTTAACTAGTAGAGGAGTTAGGAGTGCTACTATCGTTGCCGCGATAAGTGCGATTGCTGTCTGTCCGACACGATCAAGTTGATCAAATATCCATTTTCTAAAGGATCTCTTAACTCGACTGGTTGATATGTCGCCATCATCTACAACAGCTTTAACCTCTTGAGTGATTTCTTGTGCTGCTTGGGCAATAGCTTCTTCCGTAAGATTAATGCTGTCTTCTTTAACATTTTGTAGTGTTTTGTCGATATCGGGGTATTTATTTAAGGTATTTGCGGTAGCGTCCAGGTTTGGCATAACGATATCTCCATTATTTTAAGATCTAGTTTAAAGCCTTCAGGGTAAGTAATATTTACCAGATGGTAAGTTTCTCCAACATTACAAGGCATTACAAACTTCGTAGAAAATTAGTGACAGGTCTACTTTTATTATTTTTCTAAATAGTTTAGAGATTAAGTAGTATTTATAGGAATGTAAACAATTTGTTTTTAATCACGCTTATTTGGCGCAAAAAACATCATTATTGGTTTTGCTGACTAAGACCGTGCTAATCCTTTGCACATATTCTTAGGAAATTATCATATTAAGTATTATTTTTCTTTTTATCTCTTTGTCCGATGATATCCAATGCTGCCACACGATAGGCTTCAGCAAGTGTTGGAAAATTGAATATGCTCTCTACAAAAATGTCTACATCCGCATGGGCAATTAGTGCCATTTGTCCTATATGGATTAATTCCGTGGCTCCCTCACCGACAATCATGACGCCTAGAACTTTTTCACCTACGCTGTCGCATACTATTTTCAGCATACCATCTTGGATACCGGATATCTGGCCCCTGGCCACTTCTTCAAAGTGAGATTTGCCTACTAAAATATCTCCGAACTTTTCCTTCGCTTGTGTTTCACTTAAGCCAACAGAAGACAGTTCTGGTATCGAATATATGCCTGATGGGATAAGGTTTTGCATTTCTCCGACATCAATATTTAGCACATTACAGCTTGCTCTTCGTCCCTGTTCCATTGAGCTTGAAGCGAGGGATGGAGGCCCTATGACATCTCCTGCGGCATAAATATTTGTAACTTCAGTTCTCAAATTCTCGTCAACAGTTATTAAGCCTCTTTGGTTTACTTTAAGGCCTGCATTTTCAATAGTTAAATCTTTTATATTGGCGAGCCTGCCTGCTGCGCAGAGTAATTTGTCACTTGAAATATGCTCACCGTCTTCACACTCAGTAACGACAGCATCGAAGCCATTCCAATATGCTTTTTTAACAGTCTTTTGCCCTAGCCACCTTCCTCCCATACTTTCAAAAGCATGAACAAATTTTTCTGTTAAATCTTTATCTAGAAAACCTAATGGTTGAGGGTACTTGTCTACCATGGTGACTTTAACCCCTAGAGCCTGAAAGATAGAAGCGTATTCGCTGGCTATAACGCCTCCTCCTAAGACTGTTAAGCTCTTGGGTAAATACATCATTGAGAGAATGGAATCACTATCAAAAATATGTTCGTGATCGACATCTATATTATCTGGCGTTCTTGGATATGATCCTGTGGCTATCACAAAGTATTCAGTATTTAAAATTTCGGGTTTGCCACGTACTTTATTTATCTCGATAGACTTTGCTGACAAGAATTTTGCCCGCCCATGAATTAATTCGACATTACTGCGCTCTACTTGTTTTCGCATGTAATTATCATGGGCTGCAAGAACTTCTTCCAACCTGTTAATTAAGGTAATTAATTCCAGATCTTCTGCTAATTCAAAATTAGCAATGGCGGCATTCATCCGCATATTTTTAACCCGTAGAGCATTCTCCCGTAAAGTTTTTGATGGAATTGTTCCTCGGTGAACGCAGGAGCCACCTAACTCTCTGTCCCTTTCGATTAAAGCAACTTTTTGTCCTGCCTTTGCTGCTTGTACGGCAGCCTTTTGTCCTGCTGGGCCACTACCGATAACAATCATATCGTATTGACGTGAGTTCACTCTGACATAGCCTCTAGTGTACTGTTAATTGCTTCTTCTTTTTCAAGTAATTCATCTATCTGATCTGGGTATAGATTAAGATCTCCAAATACAGGTTGTTCCTTAACTTCCTCTATCGTCATACATTCGGCTTTTTCTCCTTCTGTCTCTTCGCAGATAAAGTGGTGAGAGATAAGAGCCCCAGCAAAAACAAGCATTGTTTGCGTTTGGGTACTATGAGGAGAAGAATAATTATGAAAAAACTCTACAGATTGACATACTGAATTTGGCATTTCCCATTTTTTAACGACACTAACGCCGATTTCTTGTTGAAATTTGTTTTCTATTTTAAACACATCCGCCTTACTTAAATTAATATCCAGCTTGCGCGTAATCTCAAGTATTGTTTGTATTGCCACAGGGCGTCCAATGTCGTGTAATAAACCCGTTAGGAAAGCCGCTTCTACGTTTTTTCGACAGGCTCTGGCAACCTCTTTTGCCCATAAACCTGTGAGCAATGAATATTTTATTTCGTAAGCAATGTGAGATTCGAATCCAGGTGTGTTAAATAACTCTGTATTGACTGAAGCTGATAGTGCTATTTCTGTAATGAGTTTCATTCCCAGGCGTGTAATCGCCTGTTGTAATGACACCATTGAGCTGTTGGGGCTATAGGCTGCGGAGTTAGCAATACGCATAACTTTTGCTGCAAGAATTTGATCGCTTTGTATGAGCTTAGCTAAGTCTGCTGATTCGGATTCGGGATCTTGCGTTAATCTAACAACTTTACCTGCAACTTCGGGGAGCATGGGTACTTGAAGTTGTTTTTTTTCTATGCGCTCAGTTAGCTTTTCGCACACTAACGCAACAGGTGATGGATCGGACATGTTTTTACTCGGTATGAATAACGTTAAATTGTGATCAATGACATTATTAAACATAGCACGCACGAGAAAATCCGAAGGCGCAAAGCGAGAATAATTTTGAATATGTAGGCAATGAGCCGCAGTATTACTTCAAAAAAATGCCTTAATTTTGTGCGTTTTTCATTGGGGATGGCGTGAAATGCTTTAGGTTGGTGCGAGGTGTGCGTTAAATGCAGCCTTCTGGGGTGCAAATAAAGTATCTAAATGAGCGCTTTTAGTCCGGGGCATAGTTCTGCCCCGGTCACTCTGGTGGGATTAGTCGACTATTTTAAAGGCGATTCTAAATGTAAAAGTGTATTCTTCACCTGGGATTTCGTCGGGCATAGAAGGGTAGGGTGCTGCGCGTTTTACCGCTTTGGTTGCTTCTCTGTTCAAAGATCTAAAAGGAGCTTGGCTGACGATGTCAGTGTTTTTTACTTGTCCTTCCCTATCTATAGTCACTCTGAGCCTAACATTTCCTTCTCGGCCTCTATCCCATGCTTTTTGAGGATATTTTAGATAACGATGAGTATATTTTGCTAACTGAGAGTAATACAGTTGCTCTTTCAAAAGCCCTTCTGCAGTGAATTCATCGTCGTCACTATCGTCGAATATACTCTCATCTAGCTGTTCTTCAGCAGGTGCTAATACCACTTGTTGAGGTTCAGGAGTCGGCGTGGGTTTTGGTTTAGGCTTAGGTGTTGGTGTGCTGGTTGCTATTTTGGGAGCTGCAATGGCGACTGTATTTGCCGGCGCAGTAACTTTTGGTGCTGATACCGATGTTTTGAGTGTTGGTGCAGCAATCTTAGGCGCTGATGAAGCTGCGCCTAAATCAGTTTGTTCCGAACGTTTAGCGTTCACAGCACCTTCAATTACTGCTATACGTTCATCACTTGGCCGTGTACCTTCAAACCTTGCAAGTACGTCAGGATTAACATCACCGTTGGTGAGCAGTGCTTGACGAAACTCTGAAGATAGCGGTACCGGACCAATCCACGTGCGTAAGAGTAAATCAAAAAATGCAGGATCATCTATTTGTCCCAGTGACGTTCCGTTAACAGATACGCTGACTACGTCGTTGGATCTATCAACGGTGAAAATATCTCCTGATATCATTTTAATTTTTAAAAGGTTACTAAAGGCTGCCATATTTTTAGCGTGCCTTTTAAGCTCATCAGAACTTGCATTAATTGCCATACCTTCGATCCACATACGCTTAAAGCGTCTATTCGATAATTGTGGAACTAAAACACGTACCTGAAGCCTTTTATCCTCTTGACTCGATAAAATGGTATTAGGTGAATTGGACAAAGTCGATATATATAGACCGGCTACAAAGTGTTCTTTACCTAACTCTCGATGTATCGCGACTCCGTTCAATAAAGGGTCTGAAAAAGCTTCTACGCTGCCAAAAATTATGAGCGCAGACACGCATTTTAGAAAGAAGAACCTGAGGCTAAACGTATTATTTATCTTTTCCATAATGTTTCCAAAATTGTTGTAAACTTGACTCTTTCTAGTAAAAAATAGCTTTTAGCACAATGTTAAAAAACATTTCAATAATGGCTATTTCTTATTGTGATAACCTCAGATAACTTGTATCTTTTTGTTATATTCAATCGTTATATTTAATGTTGTCACTATAAATATAATTATAGTTGCTGTTTGAATTTGTTGATGGTTTTGTAAAGTTTCTAGCTAGTTACTTTACCTTAATGTAATCAAACTGTTAACCAATCACAACTCCCTCTTTCTTTATTGGTGTAAAATATTCTAGGGTAATCGTAAAATAGGTGTCTGACGCCTAAGAAAACATTTACATATCTTATGTTTATCACCCACAGACACTCTATAATTTGACTTAGTAAGAAACGATATGTCTCGCTTTGATTGTTTTTTCGTCAACCTGTAGGTTGAAAATCGAATAGCTATGGGAGAAATTGAAATTTTAGTTAATTCTTATTCATCTATGCTATGTTAAATTAATGCCAATGTTTTATATTAAAGACTTGGCAAATTTCATGCCGTAAGATTTATTGAGCCTTACTTATGGATGTACAACCTGTTCACAACTGCCCTAGAGAATCTGTTGATCGCTTATTATCATCAGTGCCATTTTACAAGCTCGTGAAGCAAGTAGATCAGTATCAATATGAGCTTCTGCTCCAGCACTCTAGAATTATCGAATACCAGCCTGGAGAAGTAGTGCTTGAAAAAGGTGAGCGTGAGGAGTGGCTATATTTTCTGCTCAAAGGTCAACTTGAGGTTAAATCTGGGGAGGCCGATAGCAGTGATACGGTGGTAAACTTTATTACGCCTGGTGAGGTATTTGGTGGTTTAGCTGTTCTATTTGATCACGTGAGAATTGCAACAGTAGTCGCTGACAGTAATTCCCGGAAAGTTTTGGTGTTTGGCACTAATGTTAAAATTTTTGGCAAGCTGGAAGAAGTCCATAATATATCCCTATCTACTAAACTCATTTATTACCGCAATATGGTGCATAACTTAAGATGGCGTTTGGAGATGTATCGTGTAGCATATCCCGATCAAGAGTTTTCCTCAGCTCATCGCCAAATTAAAGTATATAGTGGTCCTAAAGATACGCTGAGTGAATTGCGGGATTTAGATAATCAAGCACGAGAGCTCGCTAAGTTATTAGTCATTTGGAATAGCGAGTACAGTCGTTTATCCATCAATCAGCGTGCCGATCTAGATTCAGCCTCACTACGTGCACTCGGTTGATATTCCACTGGTTTATCGTTTAAAATTCAACCTCTATTTGAAGTTTTCATAAGTCTCAGTGCCTTAGGTCACGCATGATTGAACCCTGTATGACAATATCGCGTATAATCTATCGTTGTAGGCTTATGATTGTCACATACCGGGGTTAAATGGCATATGTTATTTAGCTCCCTTGAAACTATTTAACATATTTTACAATGCGATACCTTTCAGGTGCCCGCTGCTTTCGAATAAGGCGGCCTCTATTCTAATAAAAAGTGTCATTCTGTGACGATGAATATGATCGGCCTATTACTTATATTTAGGCCAAAAATATTAACTCCTCTTATGACATCTTAAGAATCGGAAACTTTAATCAGGTGATTTTTTCAATAGCTATTATTAATGGCACTTTTGAATGTGATAAAATAAAAAAAGAGTCTCTATTAGGAAAGTATTCATGAATTTTAAAGAATGGAACGCTAACTATCGATTGGCGGCTGGCTTAGCGTTGGCGCTGATGGTATGGATGGTTACAGGCTTTATATCCGGTAAGAAACAGGAAGCGAAAGACGCTCAGGAAAACCAGGAATCGGAAGAATTATTTTTAGTTCAAGCAAAAGAAAGCTTTGCATCCGAATATATTCTACCTATTTATGCGCGAGGGCGAACAGAAGCTAATCGCTCTGTAGATGTGGCCGCAGAAGTAGATGGGCAGGTACTTGCCACTCCAGCAAAAGAAGGGAGCCTTGTAAAAAAAGGTGATCCTTTGTGTGTTCTTGATTCACAAGATCGCAAGCTGCGTTTAGAACAATCAATTGCACAAAGAGATAAAGCGCAAATTGATTTTGAAGGTGCGTTAAGACTAAAGAATGGTGGTTATCAGTCGAAGACGCAAATTGCCGAAGCAAAAGCAAATCTGGCTATTGCCCAAACGGAATTAAAAGCGAGTTCCCTGACAATAGAGCGTCTAACTATACGGGCTCCTTTCGATGGTGTCGTACAGCAACGACTTATTGATGCTGGTGCGTATGTTCAATCTGGTACTGCTTGCGCGCGTTTAATTGAGCTTTCTCCTCTGCTAATTACTGCGCACGTTGCTGAATCTGATGTTATGCACCTACATGAAAATAATACCGCCAAAGTAAAATTTCTTGATGGTTCAGAGCACCTAGGCAAGGTTCGTTATATTTCTAAAGTTGCAGATTCCAACACGCGTACGTTTAAAATTGATGTCGAGATTGCAAATGAGGACTATCAATTTGTAGACGGTTTGAGTGCTGAACTTGAAATTCTCACAAGTACTGTAAGTGCACACCTTATTAACCCATCATTATTAGCATTGGTAGGCGATGGTGTTATCGCGGTAAAAACATTGGACGAAAAGAATATTGTTAGACAAGTTACGGTAGAGTTGGTTGGTGACTCGGCTAATGGTGTATGGATAACGGGACTCCCTGAAAAAGTTACATTAATAACAGTTGGTCAAGAATATGTGAGTGTCGGTAGCCAAGTTGCGGTTCAAAAGGCGGGTTCGAAAACTAGTGTCAATGTCTCAGCGGGTAGTGCTCTATGAGTGTCTTAAAAAACGCGATCGGCCGTTCGAGAGCGACCATCTGTGTCATGGCTCTTATAGTTATAGCTGGTATTGTTGCTCGTATGTCGATGACTATTGAAGCATCTCCGACGCCATCGGTTCCTATTGTTTTTGTTGTTTTATCGCAAGATGGTATTTCCCCTGAGGACGGTGCGCGATTGCTTGTTCGACCGATGGAAAAAGAGCTACGCTCCCTAGAGGGCTTGAAAGAAATTCGTTCTACATCGCGTGAAACCGTTTCCTATGTCATTGTAGAATTTGAAGCCGATATTAATATTAAACAGGCCGTACAAGATGTTAGATCGGCTGTGGATCGTGGTAAATCTGAATTACCTGCAGAAGCAGAAGAACCTAGCGTAGAAGAAGTATCTGCGAATGATACGCCCACTATTATTGTGACCATATCCGGAGAAGCAGGAGAGCGTATTATTTATCAGGCGGCCCAGCAAGTTCGCCGTGGAATCGAAACTATCCCAGATGTATTAGAGGCGAATTTACGTGGTTCTCGTGAAGAAGTTGTGCAAGCCACAATAGATCCGGCTCGGCTCGAACATTATGGCATCACCAGTGTTGAATTGTATAACGCGATTAATAATAACAACTTACTCATTCCAGCCGGACAGCTTGATACTGGTGAAGGACGCTTTGCGGTAAAAGTGCCTGGTTTAATTGAGACAAAGAATGACGTTGCTCAGTTGCCTTTGCGAGTTACAACAGATGGTGCGGTAACTCTAGGGGACATTGCACTTGTAAACCGAACGTTTAAAGACGCAAGCCAATATACCTCTGTTAACGGCGTAAGAGCTATGTCTATTGAGGTTAAAAAGCGCAATGACGCAAATGACATTGAAGTCACTAAGGCTGTGCGTGCGGTTGTAGAAGAGATGCGTTCAACTATACCTAGTGACGTAAAGTTAGATTTCTTAATGGATCAGTCCGAGTTTTCACTAGGTATGATTAACGAGATGCAGGGCAATATTTTAACAGCAATGGTTTTAGTAATGATTATTGTTGTCGCTGCCCTTGGTTTTCGTTCTGGTATTTTGGTTGGAGCAGGTGTTCCTTTTTCCCTATTGTTTTCTGCCATTATCATCCAACAGCTAGGCTACTCATTTAACTTTATGGTCTTATTTGGCATGTTGTTGGCACTCGGTATGTTGATTGACGGAGCCATTGTTGTTGTTGAGTTCGCAGATCGAAAAATGGCAGAAGGTTTATCCAGCTCCGAAGCTTATCAAATAGCAGCTAAACGCATGCTATGGCCGGTGATAGCTTCGACCTCAACCACCCTTGCTGCCTTTTTGCCAATAATGTTTTGGCCGGGGGTCGCAGGTGAATTCATGCGTTATTTACCAGTGACTGTATTTGCGGTGTTAGTAGGCTCTTTATTGTATGCCCTATTATTTGCACCAGTTTTAGGCGCATTACTTGGTCGCAATAAAATGCAGCCGCAAACAGTTGAATATTTAAAACGCCTTGAGTCAGAATTACCTTATAAACTACCAGGTATCACCGGCAAATATGCCCGTATTCTATCGAGTATTGTCCATCATCCTTTCGCGCTGTTTTGCGGTGCTTTCTATTTGCTTATTGGAATCTTCCTTGCGTTTAGTAAATTTAACGCAGGTGTTGAATTTTTTGTTAAGACAGAGCAGGTGCAAGGCTTCGTAACTATTCGCGCACAGGGGAATTTATCGGTGGATGAAGGACAAGATCTTGCTGCTGAGGTTGAGCAAATTGTTAATCAAGTGCCAGGTGTTAAGGTTGCATATTCAACAGTAGATATTTCTGCGCCTCAACAGGTTGGCCCAAGGGCTCCAGAAAAAGATCAAATTGGAACAATATTAGTCGAAACTTATACGCCGGAGGAGATGGGAAGATCTACTCACGAGGTATATGCGGAAATTCGCAGGAAAACAGAAGGAATGGCGGGGATTATTGTCAATGCCATTCCTATGGATGGTGGCCCCCCAGTAGGCAAGCCTGTGCAAGTTCAACTGGAGTCTGTGACAGGAGAACACTTAATAGAAACAGCCCGTCGTTTGAGAAAAGAACTTGAAATGAATATTGCTGGTTTGCGTGATGTTACCGATACAACACCTTTGCCGGGAATTGAGTGGAGTATTGAAGTAGATAGAGTGCTTGCTGCGCAGCTAGGAGCCAGCGTATTAGAAGTTGGGCGCTCCGTTCAGTTGGTAACTAACGGTATTAAAATTGGTGAATACCGGCCAGACGACGCGGATGATGAAGTAGATATCCGTATCCGCTATCCAGAAAGCTTCCGCGGCTTACAAATGTTGGATAAGCTTATGGTCAATACAACGAATGGACCTGTAGCTGTCAGCACTTTTGTTAAGCGCGTACCAAAACCTAAGGTTGATAAAATTAGCCGTATAGATGGTAAAGAATATGTGCGTGTGTTAGCTGACGTGGAAGAGGGTGTATTGGCCGATGATAAAGTTAAAGAAATTGAAGAATGGCTTGCTGACCATCCCGTTCATGATTCAATTACCGTTACATTTCGCGGCGCGAACGAAGAGCAGAATAAATCTTTTGCTTTTCTAATGGTTGCTTTTGCTCTTGCCTCTTTTCTAATGTTTATTCTTCTAGTTACGCAATTTAATAGTTTTTATCAGGCTTTTTTAACACTTTCTGCCGTATTTTTATCGACGGCAGGTGTTTTCCTTGGGTTGACCCTCACACAGTCTACGTTTAGTGTGATTATGACCGGAGTCGGGATTGTTGCTCTAGCGGGAATTGTTGTTAACAACAATATCGTACTGATAGATACGTTCAATTATATTCGAGCCACACAAATCAAATATACAGTTAAGGAAGCTACGGTTATTGCTGCCACTCAGCGCTTGCGGCCGGTATTCTTAACCACGGCAACGACAATATTAGGCTTAATGCCTCTTGCTATGGGCGTTAGTGTGGATATGCTAAATCGTACGGTAGTGTACGGTGGTGTGGTTGGTTCTTATTGGATTGCGCTGGCGAGCGCTATTGTATATGGCTTGATATTTTCTACTGTACTGACACTTTTAATAACTCCCGCATTGTTAGTGTTGCCTAGTGAAGTCAAGATACTATGGCGGAAGTATATTTACAGACCTTTTAAGCATTATCGACAAGAAAGAAAAAAAACTGTTCACACCGTTCAAGAGAGTTCACTTTAGATGAAATATGAAATGTCGGGAAAGACGTTAAGCATAATAATTCCTCTTATGGTGAGCTTTTTCCCTTTGATGAGTTTGTTTATGTCCATTGCACTGGCCTCAGGTGATAGTGGGTCAGGCCCTTCTCCTGAAGCAAGTGCATCAGATGGTTCGGGTTCCGTGAGTGTATTGCCTATTTTGATTATGCTGTTATTTCTTGTTATCAAGGTCTCAGCAATTGTGGGGAGTTTTCGTAAGTGGTATTACGCGTGGTTATATCACAGCCTAGAGCTACATCTAGTCATTTTTGTTATCGGTTTGTTTGCTGTGATTGCTACACTCAATCAACCATTTAATGGATCAGGGTTTATTAGGATAATCGTTATTTTTCTTTGTCTATTTATTAACTTTCGCATTAAAAACTATTGGTTAAGCAATGATAATCGTGGTTTTTATAAAGTTAATCATTATTCCCATGCTTAAATTAGCCATGCTTTGAGTCTTATACAAGTTTAATGGCTAAAAAGGAGTGCTGATATAAGTGTCAGCAGGCATTTGTAGTTGCTCCTCTTCATAAGATGTATGAAAGCCCCTTTCAGTCTTAAAGCTTGTTTGGATCACAATAGAGCGATGATTTCCACAGTTTTTGAACCTGTTGTGGTTAAACACGTTGCGGCTTTGAGGGTAGGTATTATTCATAAGGGTTTCTTTCACTCAAAGTCCTTAAGCTCCATGAACTGCTCTAGCTTCTATATACCTATAGCGATATACCGCCATTAATATGGAATAGTACCCACAGGTTTAATGTCCAAGGTGTTATTCGCACTTATATATCATATCAATTTTGAGCTTACCTGCATTTTTTGAGGTTCTTGCTACACTAAATAAGATGCTCTCTTTACATGACACTGGTATGAATAAGAGTTGGAATCCTTGTTTTCTAGATACATGACGGTAGAGGTTGTGCTGTCTGAAGATGTCAGTAATTTTTACGAAAAGTAACAAATTTTGTAAAAAAAACCTCAAATATGCCAGGAAAGCGTGTTTGTATCTAATGTCATTGGTCGCCAATTACCAGTAAATTTTTGATACTTGGACGCCGGTTTAACACTGTGTTTACTCCAACCTTGCTTATGGTATGAATGAAGAATATTTAAACTTTGATGATCTAGCTTTGGAAATGGGGCAGACGATCGAAGTTTTACCACAAAAATCTGCAGATAAGTCATTTGCAAATACCTATGTCATCGGTGCGATTCCTGATGAATGTTTAATTGTGTCAGCCGCAGAACTCGCTGAATTCGGTATTCATGAGGGAGAACAACTCGTATTTAGAATTATGCTAAGCGATGGTATTGCCGTTTTTTCCACTAATGTATTGTATATTGCTGAAGTTCCCTTACCTCTAATCTATGTAGATTTTCCCGGCAAAATAAAATTCATGCGTATTCGCTCATCCATTCGCGCCAAAATTTCTCTTCCTGCACTTGTTTCTAATATCACTAACCCTCAATACGTTGATATTTCGGGGCAAATCCTAGACATAAGTGAACAAGGAGCGGCCTTAGGGACGGATGAGCTTTTAGGGGATCGCGATGATGAGATTAATATAAAGGCTAAATTTATCGTAAAGAAAATTCAGCGTATTTTGTCTATTAGAGGGAAAATTATCAAGGCTAAGCAGCTTAAGAATGGAAACTTTAAGTACGGTATCGAGTTTTATGAGCAAGATGAGAATACAATGCTTCTACTTTATGGTTTTATTTTCAATGCAATGGCTTCAGGAAAAATCCAAAAAATTCGTTAAGAGCTTCTTCTTAACAGCTTATCTTATTGTGGGTTTATGTTTACGTCCGGTTTATGCTGTTGACGAAAAACGTTTGTGGCTGCCAACGAAATACAATGTCTTATTTCTGGATTTAAAAGAAGCTGCGCGTGTTGTCGAAGCTCTAGAACATTGTAAAACAGTGTTACGCGGTACTATTGATATTGATCAGAGCAGGGAAGATCACCCAATTTACCGTATTTTATGTCGCAAACATGATGGTCGTAGTTACAATGAAATGGTCGATGGCTTGACATTTAAACCGCTCACTAGTCATAAAGAGATCAATGTTGAAGAAATTGAAGCGCGTAAATTACATTTGTGGTCTTTATGCGAAGAGGCAGTGAAAAGTAAAGTTAAGTTAATCAAAGATATGGAGTGGGTTACGGAATTACCAGTTAAACCAAAAGTTTACGAAGAAGCAAAAGTTCATTTTGTCGCAAATTTTGATGCAAAAGATGGTTATGGTGCTCCTTTACGTTATCGGGCTTTTTGTTCATTTGGGCCTGAAGATGCTTTATCAGTACGTATTTCTCCTAGAAAGAGTGATTAAGTTTTACATGAAGTTAACGATCCAATTTGGAGATTTATAGTCTTTTTTGTCATTTAATTTTGTTTTCATGCAAAAAAATCATGGTTTTTGAGCTTTCCTAGTATTGGAAAATACCTTTAAAAGGTCATTTAGGAGCGTTTTTGTAAGGAATCAATGTTAACCAACTAGATATTGGGTGTATTTTTGCTCGTTCAACTGATATTTCCCTAAGTTTTGGTTTTTAGTTTAGTTGGTTTATTTCCATTTAAACCTTAAGACAGCTATAAAACTCTAGGAACTTTGTGCTTTCAAATAATAGTTTTTGTATATATTGAAACAGGTTTTAATCTTTTTAAGATGAGGTAGGCAAAAGGCGTCAAAGCCGATGTTTCGAACCGAATAAGTATTTATTTGTATGTAATCTTTCTGTAGTTAGTTGTTTACTCAATGTCTTGCCATGTTGACAGACACTGGATCCAGATCGATTTCCATTTGATTGTTATAGAAGTAGAAATAATTAGATGTGTTTTTTAACATTTTTGAGCAAAAAAAAGCCACTATATTACTATAGCGGCCTTTTGTGGAACTTTCTAACTAAACTTATGCAGTCTTAGGTGGACGACCGCGACGTTTTGTTCCAGCTGCTTTAGGTGCTGCGGTTTTTGCTGCCGCTGGTCTACCGCGTTTAGCTGACGCTGCAGGTTTCGCTTTTGCAGGAGTTTTACTTGCTGCAGGTCTACCACGTTTTTTAGGTTGTGCAGCGGTTGCAGGAGCTTTTTCTGCTTTAGCCGGACGGCCACGACGCCCCGCTGGTGCCTTTTTGGCAGCAGAAGCGGCAGGACGACCACGACCTGCAGGAGCTTTTTTAGTTTTAGCAGCGGCTTTTTTAGCAGCAGCTTTTTCTTTTGCAGCAGCTTTCTTGGCATCAGCTTTTGCTTTAGCGGCAGCTTTCTTTGCGTCAGCTTTTGCTTTTGCAGCGGCTTTTTTAGCAGCAGCTTTCTCTTTTATTGCTTCTTTTTTAGCAGCAGCTTTAGCGGCAGCATCGGCTTTCTTCTTACGAGCTGCTTCTTCACGAGCAATTGCTTTAGCGGCAGCATCAGCAGCTTTTGCATCTGCGGTTACTTTAGATGCAACTGCTTTTGCCTCAGATGCAGCTTTTTTTGCTTCTGCAGCAGTTGCGGTTGCTTCAGTTGCTGCTTTACGTGCGGCAGCAAGTTGAGTTGCTTGAGCAGCAGACTTTTTCTTTTTACGTATAGTAGCTACTTTAGCTTTAGCAGCAGCAGCTTTTTTAGCAGCAGCAGCAGCTGTTTTAGCTGTTGAAGTAGCAGTAGCCTGTGCAGACTTAACTTCAAGTGCACGTGCTTTATCCAATTTGGCTCTCAATGCAGCCAATTCTTTTTCGAGATCAGCCACTTGATCTACCACTTTTGCTTTACGACCAGCCATGATTTTACCCTTTTTTATTTGCAGTTATAGAAGTTGTAGCACTACATTACGAAATAACAAGAAAAATTCAACCCTTTTTAGTGAATTTTAAAGGTTTTTTTTGATTTTTTGATGTTTTTTTTATTATCCGGCGACTTTTTTTAAATTTTTCATTTAAAAAATACATTCGCAACAATTTTGTATGTATTAATTTTACATTAAAGCTTTGTTTTTTTGGCTTAAAAATCTAAAAGTTTTTTTACTGTCGAAGGTTAGTTTTATTAACTGCTGTGTAAAAAAAGTAGACATAAATAAGTTTACTTCGAAAACTACAAAAAAGTTGCTTTGTTACATAGATTTTTAATTTCAAAACCCCGTTTTGCTTTGAGAAACTCAGTTTAATCCTTCGGATTTGTTCTTGGAGTCGTTTTTTTTAATTATCTTTGGAGTATGAACTCTAAAAATATGAAAATATTTAAATTCAAACACCTGATATATCGATTGTCGTAAGCAAATGATTAATTTGCCGATTTAATATTTTGTTTCCTCAGGGAGCAGATATTTGGTTCCAGATAAGCTAGATAACTCCCTTTTTTAGATAAAATCTGTCAATTATTTGATCAAATTTAGTTTTTTAAAGGGGTAAACTTATTAAATTGAGTCATTTGGGCTAAGAAATACAATTTACTTTACTTCTGAGCACGAATAATTTGGATCAAAATCTGATATTTCCTCTTTAGGGGATTAAATAACACCATATTTCGCTCTTCAAGTATCAAGGTTTCCAGGCAGAAATTGTAGAAGTAGATTCTGAAACTCGCTTTAAGGTTATTTTGTACTAATTTGACCGCTCTTGTTCATTCCCAAAAGCGCTAATTACCACAAATGGGCCTTTAGCCTAAGCCACTGGGAGGTAACTTAAGTTATTTTGGCAATTGTGCCAGCACTGTTCTTGCTCCTGCATTGCTCTAATACATCGCCTCCTTGTACTTATCGGCAATTGCTCCTGTATTACTCTAATACAGCATCTCCTTGTACTTATCAGCAATTGCTCCTCGTTGCCTTAATAATTTTTGTTGTTAAATCTGTAATCTAAAGTCTGTTAACACCAATGCTAATGCTTTTCTTCGCTACCAAAATACTATTACCCAAAAATATCTGCTCAAATCTACCATCTGCGCTCTAATACAGCACTTCCTGTGCTTATCGGCAATGGCTCCGAGGTTATAGCCTTCTGGATAATTGTCCCTGCTTGATGCTTATATTCTACGTTCCTGTAAAGATATCTCGCTCAAACTCTCTTATTCTTAAGTTTTTGTACATTGCTCCAGTTATCTGTACCTATACAAGTGTAAATAATGGGTGAGTAACCACGAGCGGCGTTTTTAAAAGCAAACTTTGGTGGCTGATATCATTTTTCTATCTAGCATCGTTAATAGACACTCATTTAGAATGACTGAAAGTCGTTGGTGTTCCTCGGCCAGCCAAAAAATACGTGCCGTCAGGTGTAATTCAATTAGTGTTAAGAGTTTCTATGTCAAAATATGAAAAAAATCATTCATATCGATGCTGATAGTTTTTACGCTTCTGTTGAAATACGCGAAAATCCCGAACTGAAGTTATTACCTATCGCCGTTGGGGGTAATCCAAATTCACGTGGTGTTATTGCAACGTGCAATTACGAAGCACGTAAATTTGGTATACACAGTGCCATGTCTTCTGCAATGGCTTTAAAGTTATGTCCATCTTTACGAATTCTCCCACCAAGAATGTCTCTTTATAGAGAATATTCTTTGTCTATGAGAGAAATTTTTTCTAATTACACAGATAAAATAGAACCACTCTCTCTAGACGAGGCTTATCTTGATGTTTCAGATTCAACACTTTGTGGAGGCAGCGCCACTTTCATTGCTAAAGAAATTAAGGAAAAAGTATTTGAAAAGTTAAAAATTTCTGTTTCTGCGGGTGTTGCACCAGTTAAATATCTTGCAAAAATTGCAAGTGATTGGGATAAGCCAGATGGTTTATATGTGATTTCCCCAAAGCAAGTTGATAGTTTTGTATTGCCATTATCTGTCAAAAAACTGCCTGGAGTTGGGCCGGTGACAGCGAAAAAACTTGCTGGGAGAGGTATTTTCACATGCGCGGATATACAAAAATTGGAATTGAGTACTATGGTTCGTCTTTTTGGCACATTTGGACGGCGACTTTACGAAATGTCATATGGTATAGACGAAAGGGGGATCGACTCTAAGTCGGATAGAAAATCAATTAGTGTTGAGCGTACTTATGCCAGCGATATGCACAACTTGGAGAGTATTTTTCCCAACCTCGAAGAGCTTTTACTTTCTCTAGACGAACGTTTCGAGAAATTAGATTCGTCTTTAATGATTAAAAAACTATTTGTAAAAATTAAATTTAATGATTTCTCGATTACCACTATCGAGTCAGCGGCTACCGATAACAAAGGTAAAAACAATGAGCGTTTTCATCATTTATTATCCGCAGGCTGGCAACGCCAGCAAAAACCAGTAAGGTTAATTGGTGTTGGCTATCGGCTATCTCCATCTTCATACGAACAGTTACCCCTTCCATTTGAACAAGATGGCAGTATTCGTGATGAGTAAGAAATGATCAAAAACGAACAGTTTTATCCTTTATAGCAATAAGAAAAGGACTTCAGTACGCGCAGATAGTGTTGTGATAGCTATTTTTGTATAAAAAGTGAACGTTTTGAGCGTGGTAATGCGTAATCCAAGGTAGATAATAGTGTTTTAGGATAGAGTCTATCGATGACACATGTTAGTATCGTTCTTTTGATTGGCATCAAGCTACGAAGCTGTTGCCGGCTTGGGGGGCCTCAGGCGCCTACTGAATGAACAAGCGCACAAGCACGCACGGTATACTATTGTGGAGAATTAAAGGTGAGTCGTAGAAAAAGAAACAAGGTTGAAGCTGAAGATAAAGCTGAGATTGATTTAACCCCAATGCTCGATGTGGTTTTCATCATGCTTATCTTCTTTATCGTGACAGCATCTTTTATTAAAGAAAAGTCTATTGGTGTTAATGTTCCAGAAGATAATGATCAGCCACCTCCACCAGATGCTGAGTCAAAAAATATCCTTATTTCTGTTAATTCAACAGATGAAATCTATATTGATCAGCGCCGTGTCGATATTCGTGCTGTACGTTCATTGATTGCTCAGAAATCTGCTGAAAATCCAGAAGGTGGTGTGGTTGTTCGCGCTCACGAGCAATCTACTGCGGAAACCTACGTTGCGATTGCTGATGCCGCACGTGAAGCCAAGATTTTTAATGTCTCTTTGGTTCCATATACTGAATAAGTAACAATTGAGTTTACTTTATATAAAAAGCGACTTATTTAAGTCGCTTTTTTTTGGGCTAGAGAAAAATCTGAGGTTTATTGAGGCAGCTTTGGCAACGACAAACTCAATGTCAGCAGGCCATGGTATAACTTTGCTATGACAGTGATGGTTGGTGCGATATGCAGCCCTCGCGCTCCAAATACGAAGCTACTTGAAAGCATAAATCTTCGCGCCAGGGGGCAGCTATAACTTGTATTCCAATTGGCATATTTGCTTCTTTATCTAACGTTGGTATTACTAAACTGGGTAAACCGATAGCAGAAAATGGCTGTGTAAAATAGCCTAAATTTGGTCGTAAAGCTTGTTTTTCTCCAGCGATAGTCAGGGTTTTCTCTCCCATTTTTGGTGCAGTACAAGGCGTCGCTGGGGCAATAATGATATCTGTATCTTTAAATAGAGGTAGGACTTGGTTTCGGTACCACAGCCGAACCTGCTGTGCTTTTATATACCATTGGGCCGGTAGTAGGGCCCCTGCAATAAAACGATAGCGAGTATCTGCATCAAAATTATCGGCTTGTGTTTGCAAGTGTGCTTTATGTAATGCACTGCCTTCAACATTCGTAATTAAGTATGCTGCTGATCGACCTTCATGTGTTCCTGGTAATTCAATTTCCTCGTTAACGTGCAATATTTGACATACTTTGTCCATCGCAGCTTGAGCTTGCGGAAAATCACGGCAACTGAAATAGCCTACGGCCCTTTTTATCCGCATCCCATCTATGCCCCGATCTAGTAGATTAATAGTATTTATATTTTCTCGCTTAATGCAGGCGTGATCTTTACTGTCATACCCTTGGAGTGCATCAAAGCACAAAGCTAAATCTTTTACACTGCGAGCGAGAGGGCCCAAATGATCGAGACTGTCAGAGAATGGATAAGTTCCCGTTCTGCTTAACCGGCCATATGTTGGTTTTAAACCGAAAATACCACATAGAGATGCGGGTACCCGTATGGATCCATTGGTGTCAGAGCCGAGAGAAAGGGGGGCAATTGCTGCTGCTGTTGCCGAACCGGATCCAGAAGAGGAACCACCACTCATTGATGATAATGACCAAGGATTAGCGCAATTACCGTAATGGGCATTCTCACCAGTAAAATCGTAAGCATATTCCCCCATTGATAAGCCACCTAATAATATTGCGCCTGCTTTTTCCAGTTGCTGTATTAATTTGGCATCCACTTTTGCCGGAGGATTATTAGCGTTAATTTTAGAACCGGCGAGAGTTATTTCCCCGGCAATATCAAACAAGTTTTTAACTGCGAAAGGGACGCCGGCTAGGGGCCCCGGGTTAATTCCACGACTGATATCCTGGTCAATTTCCGCCGCTCGCTGTTTTGCCCTTTGGGAAAGGATCGAGCTATAGGCGTTTAATGAGGGGTTGAGTGTTTCTATTCTTTCTAGATAATGATTTACAATCTCTTTTGCACTTAGTGTTTTCTCACTAACGTGCGTCGCTATCTCGTGTGCCTGGATAAAAGCTGGAATGTTCACAGGTTTACCTTTTATATTTCTGATATAAAGTTGTTATCTTATGTTTTGCTGATTGTGCAACTATTTATAAGACAACTTATAAGACAACGCCCTAGCATTGCTAAGACAAACTTTTCACGTACCTCTATTAATAGAAGTGTGTTTTAGTCTGGTGAGTATGTATTTGCCAAATCAAGGCTATCTTTATCTATATCCGCGTTTTCCACTATATTCGCCATTTTTGCCGCATTATCAAGGTGGCCTATGATCTCATCTTTCCATTCTTCTTTTATTTCTATACCTATGCAAGGCGCCATAAATGCTAAGTATGAAGCTGAGTCAAAGTGTTTTTTTGTCATAGATATCTCCTGTGTGATTAATTGTCGGTGACACCATCACATAAAATCATATTACAGTAGTGGGCATTTTGACGTCGCATATTGTGGATTGCTTTTAATTTTTCATCATTGAGCCACGCTTTAGCTATTTCTCTATTTGGGTACTCCATAATGACGATACGTTCACTTGTCCAACTTCCGTCAAGTGTTTCCGGAGAACCTCCTCGAACACGGTAGCTACCGCCATATTCGGCTACAGATGATGTAATCAATTCAATATATTTCTTATATTCGACTTCATTTTTAATGGCAATATCAACAATGACAAATGCACTCATTAATTCACCTTTAGTTTATTGATTGTACGCTTTGATAATGGTTTCATGTTGGGGAAAGATTTTGCTTAACCTATCTACATCACCGAGGGTCATATCTTCATATTCGAAACCTGGGGATACGGCTTCGCTTATAAGCCCATAGCCAGCATTAGAATTAAGCAGTTTCGCTCGTTTCCAAATACCACCTTTAACGTGAAGTTGCAGTTTCTCTCCAGATGTAATATCTGAACCCATAACTATTTTTTCTAAACGTCCGTCTGGATGGATTAACGTATACTCAATAGGATCGCCCAAATGATAATAGTGCAAAATATCTGATTTATTTAAATTCCAGTGACCTATAGTCTGATCTCTAGTGAGTAAATAATAAATAGATGTGAGTAAAAAGCGGGAGCCTTCTGCGGTGTTCAATCTATCGCGTTCTTCCGCCTGATAAGTTCGCCGGAAATATCCTCCTTCAACATGAGCACTGAGATCTAGCGTTTTAATAACTTCTTCAACGGTGGCAAATGTGTTAGACATAAATATTTATTCAATGAGAGTTAGCGGGCGTTGGGATAAAAGTTTTGGTGCCAATGCTTAGCGATGTCAATACGCCGACAGATCCATACTTTATCGTGCTTAAGAATATGTTCAATAAATCGCTCAAGTGATTTTAAACGCGCGGGCTTTCCGATAATCCTGCAGTGTAGTCCGATATTCATCATTTTGGGCGCTGTTTCTCCTTCATTATAAAGCACATCAAAGCAGTCCGTCAGGTAGCTTAGGAATTGTTCGCCACTATTAAACCCCTGAGGTGCGGCGAAGCGCATGTCATTAGTATCCAGAGTATAGGGAATAATTAGGTGTGGGCTTTCATAATTCATATTCCAGTAGGGGAGATCATCTGCATAACTGTCTGAGTCATACATAAAACCACCTGCTTCAACGATAAGGTCTCGTGTATTTGGGCTATCTCGACCGGTGTACCATCCAAGTGGCCTTTCGCCCGTTATCTCTTTATGAATTGCAATAGCTTTTTTGATGTGTTCACGTTCGGTTTCTTTGGTCATGAATTGGTGGTCTATCCAGCGATAAGCATGACTTGCTATTTCCCAATTAGACTCTTTCATTGCTGCTACGGCATCTGGGTTTCGCGCCATTGCCATTGCTACCCCATATACGGTAACGGGGAGCCGATAACGGTTAAATAGCCGGTGTAAACGCCAAAATCCGGCTCGACTACCGTACTCATAGAGCGACTCCATGCTCATATGACGCGCGGGATAGGGCTTGGCTCCTATAATTTCAGATAGGAATGTTTCTGAATGTTCGTCACCGTGCAAAACATTGTTTTCACCGCCTTCTTCGTAGTTGATAACGAACTGAACGGCAACTCTTGCGCCGTTGGGCCAAGGAGATGACGGCGTTTGGCGACCGTAACCAATAAGGTCACGGGGGTAATCGTTGTCTGACACAGATTATTTCTCCCAATTCTTAGGGTGTAGCAGCTTTGATTCGATAATTTCAGTATTGTTGGACAGCAAACAAGCACATTATATTATAATAGTTGACCTATTGGACATGTTTTGTAGTTTAATAGGCACTCCTGTGAAACTAAATATATGTCCACAGGGGGTATTATTGCAGCTTGAATGACTGGCGTGAAGCCGTCCGGTAATTGCCCAAAGCCAGCATGCATACTGCCTAGAGCCTGTATGCTCACTTTATATATTGGGTATTTGCGCTGATATTTTTTGTCAGGTCTAATAAGACAATAAATCGGATCAGTTAATGTTGGTTAGCTGATGACCACTAAACTTTAGCACAGGTTATTTTTGTTATGCTGACAAGAGCACTACAAATGGGGTTATTCATTATATGCACTCAAGCTTTTTCCTTGAACGCATATAGTCAAGTAGATAAATGGTTCGAAGACTTTAAAAGCAAGGCGACAGATGAACAGTTGTATAAGTTTCTATACGCTATGCCTAAAGGGGGTGATTTACATAATCATCTCAGTGGTGCCGGGTTTCCCCGTTGGTGGTATGAACTGGCAATAGCTCAGGAATCTCGAGGTTTTACATACTATACAAAAACACAAATACTAAATTGTCGGCCCTATGGCAGTAATGAGTTCGGCGGTGCGCCTTACTTGCTTCTATTCGTCAATCTGCAGCAATCGAACTACGATAAATTGAGCAGTTGTGAGAAAAAAGAATATACCAAACTAAAAGACTTAAACCCAGAGCAAAAGCAAGGGTGGCTTAACAGCTTGAAATTAGATAAATCATATGAAGGCCGCGATGAGTTCTTTCAAACTCATTGGCAGCGACTTAATGATTTATTTGTTAACCACCATATCCAAGCAGAGATACTGGTAAGAAATATGGTCGCCTTTGGTAATGAAGGCTTATCTTATTTAGAAATAGATATGTCTCCCACTGGTGTTAGACCTGATGGGAGTTTTTTGAAAGCAGAAGAAGTGTTGGCTTACTACAAGCAACGTTTAAAGAAAAAGGATGCTATTGATAGTGGTGTTGAGGTACGTTTTCACTGGGCACTTCTACGTTTTACCCCAGATGCAGAAAAGAATCTTGTTGAGGCATACAAGTTTCTTGATCAAAACCGAGATATGTATGTTGCCTTGGATCTAGTTGGACGTGAAGACAATGATAAAGGTTACCCGTTACGCTTTCTTCCAACACTACGCAAACTAAGACACTCTTATCCCGATATAGAATTATCCATGCATGCCGGAGAAGTCGACGAACCTAACCAGCATATACGTGATACTTTGTTGCTGGGTGCGAATCGAGTGGGGCATGGTGTGAATTTATTGAGTGATCCTGACACCTTCTTATTAATGCGCCATGGCCCTTATTTGGTCGAAGTAAATTTAGTAAGTAATTTACTATTGGAGTACGTTTCTGATTATAGCCAGCACTCCTTCCCGGAGTTTTTGCGCCTAGAAGTTCCTGTTGCTCTTTCAACCGACGATCGCGGAATGTTTGATTCAAATATCACGGATGAATTCTTCGTGGCAGTGAAAGAATTTAATTTATCTTGGGCCGAAGTAAAAAAACTAAGTCGAAATTCGCTGCAATATGGGTATATGGATGAGAAAACGAAAACTCGTCTATTAAAAAGATATGCCAAGCGTATTCAGAAATTTGAGCAGGGCTTTAAGAATAAAGAAATGAAGAGCTTGCAAGGGGTTAAACCTGTTAAGCATGGCTTTATTTGCAGTAAATATGGGCTATGTGGCTAGGGCCTGTTCACACTAATTTAAGAAGGCAATTTTTTACTTACACTATGGTGCGTCATAACAACAATAAGGAAACTATCTTTTGAATCAAGTTGCATTTACTGCGCCCCATTATAAAGCGGCGCAAATAGGTTTAGACTTATTAAAAGATGGCTGTAATGCGGTGGATGCCATGGTAGCCGCTGCTGCCGCTATCACCGTTGTTTACCCCCATATGAACAGTATTGGGGGAGATGGCTTTTGGTTGATACAGAAACCTGGCGAAGTGCCTTTAGCGATTGATGCCAGTGGTTTTTCCGCCAGTAAGGCAAGTATTAAAAATTATTTGTCCCGCCAACTTACAGCAATTCCTTCACGTGGTGCGGATGCGTGTATTACACTTGCTGGCACCATAAGCGGCTGGCAGGTAGCGCGCAATAGTATGGAGCAGGTACTAGGATATAAAAGTCGATCACTTAGTGAGTTGCTAACCCCGGCAAAGCAATTAGCAATAGACGGTATTGAGGTTACGGAAAGTCTAGAGGCTGCCAGTCGCAAGTGTTTGTCAGAAATATCGGTATTAGAGGCAGACACTATTGTAAGTACAGACCCTATGTTTGCGCCGTATATATCTGCTTTTAGTCATGATAATAAGCCTTTATTAGCTGGAACAAAGTTAAAAAATCCTGCATTAGCTGGTGTGTTTGAACAAATGATACATGCAGGCTTAGATGATTTTTATCGAGGTGATTTAGCGACAAAAATTGCTAAAGGTTTAGAAGACGCTGGTAGCCCAATTACTCTAGAAGATATTAATGACTACTCAGCAAAAGTTGTGAATCCCTTATCTGTTAAATTGAGTTGTGGTGAGCTATATAACATGCCGCCTCCAACGCAGGGTTTAGCATCGCTTATCATTCTTGCACTCTATGACCAGCTTCAGAAAGAAGGCTTCAGTGAAGCGGAGCATATTCACTACCTTATAGAAGCAACCAAAGAAGCTTTTAAAATACGCGATAAAGTTGTGGGTGACCCCAATAGAATTACCACCCCCGTTGAGAGTTACTTAACTTCTGACAATATAAAATCTCTTGTTGCAAATATTGGAAAGCAAGCTCAGCCCTGGCCTTATAAAGCTGAACCTGGTGATACGGTTTGGATGGGGTGTACAGACCAAAATGGTGTGATGGTTAGCTTTATTCAGAGTGTGTATTGGGAGTTTGGCTCCGCTATTGTGATTCCTGATACTGGTATTGTTTGGAATAATCGCGGCAGCAGTTTTAGCTTGGACGTGCAACATCACAATGCATTAGGTGCTCGTGTTAAGCCGTTCCATACACTTAATCCTGCATTTGCACAGTTAAAAGACGGTCGTCGGGTGGTTTACGGCACGATGGGAGGTGAAGGACAGCCTCAGACACAAGCTGCATTATTTGCCCGTAAGTTTTATCAAAACATGAGTCTACAAGATGCGGTTAGTCGAGGGCGATGGCTCTTGGGACGCACTTGGGGTGACCAAAATTCTGATTTAAAAATGGAGCAGGATATCTACGATGAGCTAGGCGAGCAATTGGAAAAGCGAGGTCATAAAATCTCAGTTGTGACGGCAAAAAATGAGTTGATGGGCCACGCTGGGGCGATTATTGAGTCTGGGGGGGAATTGGAATCTGTATGTGATCCTCGCAGCGATGGCGCAGGCTTAGTTGCTCTTTAGTTTTCCGCTGAAAAATGCATCCTGAAACTTTTCAGCGAGTCGAATCAAAAATACTGGCGCAAATGTGTGGATATGCTGGCGCTTTTGTTTCTCGAATGGGGCTTATAGCCACCTGTAAGCAAGTCTTGTTTGGCTTGTATTTTGTCCATAAGCCTGTGCTAGGGCATATGTTGTTAATTTGTTTAATGCCCGTACAAGAGGCATATTTTTAAGAGTTAGGATATTTATGATTGAATGGTTGCCGATTGTTTTGGCTTTACTATTTACTGGCGTAGTGGCTGGTATTTTAGCGGGCTTATTGGGTGTTGGTGGTGGTATTGTTATCGTTCCAGTATTGTATTTTATCTTCCAAGGCTTGGGTATTAATGCCGATACCGCAATGTCGATTGCTACTGGAACATCATTATTGACTATTATTCCAACCAGTATTTCGTCTATTCGCGCCCATCATCAGCGCGGTAATATTGACCTTGATATTATTAAGCTTTGGTCTCCTTTTATTATTCTCGGCGTGGTAGCGGGCAGTATTTTCGCGACTCGTGCAGGGGGAGGGGTTGCCAGTGCAGTTTTTGGCTGTGTCGCTTTATTAGTTGCGGCCAATATGTTGTTTCGGGCATCAGCTGCGCCTATGCAAGAAAAAATGCCTAACAATATTGTGCAGGCAATATTTGCTAGTATTGTTGGCGCGATATCAGTAGTGATGGGAATTGGCGGTGGTACTTTGGGCGTTCCCTTATTAAGTGCTTTCAATACAGCTGCTCATCGGGCTGTTGGAACTGCAGCTGTATTTGGTTTAGTTATTGCCGCTCCAGGTGCTTTGTTAATGTTGACTTTGGCAAGTACTCCAACGGATGCCCCAGCAGGAACTATTGGCTTTGCCAATATTTATGGTTTTGCTTTAATCGTTCCGTTAACTATATTGACTGCGCCTCTAGGGGTGAAAATTGGCTCATCCTTAGATAGCGCTAAGTTAAAGCGGGTTTTTGCCGTATTTTTAGCGATCAGTGCTTCACGTATGATCTACCAATCATTTTTCTCGTAACTTTTAAATAAATGAAGGCCAAATAGTATGTCAGATTTAATTAATAAAGCTTTCGTTCCACCTGCAAGACTGCTGATGGGGCCGGGCCCTATTACTTGCGATCCCCGTGTTCTGCAGGCTATGTCGCATCAGCTGGTCGGTCAATTTGATCCGTCGATGACACAATGTATGAACGAAACAATGGCCTTGTATCGCGGCGTGTTTAAAACAGAAAATCAATGGACTTTTATTGTCGATAGTACTTCGCGAGGTGGTATTGAAGCTGCGCTAGTATCATTATTAAATCCTGGCGATAAAGTTCTAATTCCCGTTTTCGGGCGCTTCGGCTTACTTTTAAAAGAAATTTCTGAACGTTGTGGTGCCCAAGTACATACAATAGATATCGAATGGGGAGAGGTTGTTCAGCCTGAGCAGGTTGCGAAAGCGATTGATAAAGTACAACCAAAATTAGTGGCACTAGTGCAAGGAGATACGTCTACAACTATGTGTCAGCCTCTTGATGAAATCGGAAAAATTTGCCAAGAAAAAGGCGTCTTGAGTTACTGTGATGCCACTGCTTCTATTGCTGGTAATGATTTTCGCACAGATGAATGGGGAATTTCTGTAGTTTCTGCAGGCTTACAAAAGTGTCTCTGCGGTCCCTCGGGTAGTGCACCTATTACATTAAACGAAGAGGCCGTTGCTGTTATTAATACCAGACGCCATATCGAAGCGGGTATACGTTCAGACAAACATATCGATGCCAGTGGTGAGCGTATTCGCTCTAATTATTTTGATCTGGCCATGATTATGGATTATTGGAGTGAAGAGCGCCTCAATCACCATACTGAAGCTGCCAGTATGTTGTTCGGTGCTCGTGAATGCGCGCGAATATTATTAGAGGAGGGCGTCGACAACGCAGTTGCCCGCCATAAAGTACAGGGCGATGCCATGGCTGCTGGCCTTGAAGCAATGGGCTTACGCCTGTTTGGCAATCAGCAATATAGAATGAATAATGTTGTTGGCGTTTATATTCCTGAAGGTGTGAATGGTGAAAAAATTCGCCAGCAAATGTTGATGGATTTCGGTATCGAAATAGGTACTTCTTTCGGCGCTCTGCATGGTGTAATTTGGCGTATTGGCACGATGGGATATAACGCTAGAAAAGATGCAGTATTGCAAACCCTTGCGTGTTTAGAACAATCGCTAACCATACAAGGTTTTAAAGTGCCTGCCGGTGAAGCTGTTAAAGCGGCACTTGCAATGATGGGGTAGCGAACAATATGAGTGACAATAGTGATTTCAATGCCTGGGTAAGTGGGCTCCCTAAAGCGGAGTTGCATTTACATATTGATGGTAGCTTACAAGCTCACCGTTTACTCGCTCTTGCTGAGAAAAATAATGTCAAGTTAGATTACAAGACTACTGAAGAGGTCGAAGCCGCATATAATTTTGTCGATTTACAAAGTTTTCTAGACCTTTATTATCTGGGCGCTTCGGTGCTAAAAGACGAAGAGGACTTCTACCACTTAATGATGGATTATCTACTTAAATGTCGGGAGCAAAATATTGTTCACTGCGAAATTATGGTAGAGCCTCAAACCTACTTTCCTAATGGTGTTAGCTTTGCCACTGTGATGGCCGGGTTTAAAAAAGCCATCAAAGAAGCCGAACAAGGTTGGGGACAATCTGTACTTTTAATTTTAAGTTTACTACGCCATTTAAGTGAGCAAGAGGCAATTGAAACACTAACGCAAGCCGAACCCTTTCGCGATGATTTTGTAGCCATTGGCTTGGCCAGCTCAGAAAATGGAAATCCACCTGAAAAATTCGAAAAGTTATATCGTGTAGCAAGAGAGCAAGGGTATCTAGCCATTGCTCATGCCGGGGAAGAGGGACCAGCAGATTATATCTGGAGTGCGTTGAAAAAACTCAAAGTGCAACGTATTGATCACGGAGTCAGATGTGTTGAGGATGCAACGCTCTTACAATACCTTAAAAAGGAAAATATCCCTCTAACTGTCTGTCCACTATCCAATGTTTGTTTATGTGTTTTTGACTCGATGACAGAGCATAATATTCTTGAATTACTGGAGGAGGGGGTAAAAGTTACTGTAAATTCTGATGATCCTAGCTATTTTCGAGGTTTCCTCAACGAAAATTATATGGCGCTACATGAAGCCTTAAACTTAACGAAACCCCAAGCTTTAGTACTAGCTAAAAATAGCTTTGAAGCGAGTTTTTTGACAGCGGATCAAAAGGCGCAATACCTGCAAAAACTCGATGTTTATAGCCGAGGTTGAAATAGTGAGTATGTTTGATTTGAATGGCGATAAGCACATTCCCGGAGCTGCTAGGGTGATGCAACGTTGTGAGCAATTAGCGCAGTATAGCTCAATGAGCACAGGTATTTGCCGTACTTATCTCACACAAGAGCATCAGCAATGTAACGCCACAACTCAACAGTGGATGCAAGAAGCCGGTATGAAAAGTTGGATAGACGGTGCCGGCAACTGCTGGGGACGTTATGCTTCAGCAAATGAAGATGCCAGTTCTATTATTTTAGGTTCTCACTTAGACACTGTTCCAAATGCTGGAAAATACGACGGTATATTAGGCGTAGTCGCGGCAATAGAGGTGGTTGATGCTCTTCACAGGAATAATGTTCAATTACCTTTTCATATCGACGTTGTTGGGTTCGGTGATGAAGAGGGGACGCGTTTTGGCACTACCTTGCTAGGTAGCCGTGCAGTGGCTGGACAGTGGCAAGACTCCTGGTTTGCGCTGCAAGATAAAGAAGGGATGAGCCTCTCGCAAGCAATGGAGAGCTTTGGTCTTAAACCTGAGAAAGTCTCCACGGCTAATCGTAGTGGCGACAAAGTCGCAGCTTATCTTGAGTTACATATTGAGCAAGGCCCAATACTTGAGCAAGAAGACTTAGCTGTTGGCGTTGTTACTTCTATCGCAGGGGCTCGACGCTTTAACTTTACTCTTGAAGGTATGGCTGGGCATGCAGGCACTGTGCCTATGAATATGCGTCGAGATGCCATGGTTACTGCCGCTTTGTGTATTGCTCAAATTGAAGATGTAGCTAAGAATTCGAATGTCGTTGCTACTGTGGGTAAGTTGGAATGTTCCCCTGGCTCAGTTAATGTAATTGCTGGTAAATGTCAGTTCTCTCTGGATATTCGCAGTGGCAAGGATTCGGATCGTGATGCCGCGGTGAAGTCTATTTTTGAATATATCGAACAGCTATGCCACGATCGAGATATTAACTTTTCCTACCAAGAGATCCACAATGCACCAGCTGTGGAGTGCGCCGATTGGCTACAACAACTGACCGCTGCATCTATTGCTGACTATGGCTTAAAACCTCTTTCTATGATGAGTGGAGCAGGCCATGATGCTATGGTTTTTTCCGGTATATATCCTATGGCAATGCTATTTGTGCGATGTAAAGGTGGTATAAGTCATCATCCAGCTGAAGCTATCACCGAGGCGGATGTAGCAGTTGCTCTAGATGTATTTTTAGATATGATAATGAAATTTGAAAAATTTTATTGTTCTGATTCTTAATATAGGATTACTAGCCTAATAAAGATTACTAACAAAGGACGGTTAATATTTTCTTGCTCGCAAAGAAGAAATACATACTATTTCTTCTTTGTAGACTTAATTAATCATAACCGGCACAGTGTAAACTGACTGTTTCTTACTGGGAACGTATTCTATTCGTTTTTGTTTTCTATTTTTCTGCTTTTCTATGTTTTTATTAACTTCACACTAGTTACTCTAAGGCCTGTTAACATACTCTAAAGCCAGCAGCATTATTATATACTTAGAAGCTGTTCATAACCGTTGTGCTTGTTTTGCCCGCGTTCGCGATTTATTAGTAAAGTCGTAAACTGTTAATTAATAGAGGTGTCCTATATATATTAATGATAGCGGCGACTATATAATGAATTATAGAACGATAAATGTTAGCAACTACTAATGGAAAGTGAATAGCGACTTGCGATTAGTTAAGGCTTAGTTGGATACGGCTCTCTATGCCCTATATTCTATGGAAAGAGACGTACGTTGCGATCACTTAAATATTATGACAATAGATTTCTCTGCAACTCGATGGCATGAAATTACATCAATAATTGATCATGTACTTGAGCAGCCCGAAGACAAACAACTCGATTATCTCAAGTCTTTATGTGACAAAAATAAATCGTTATATGAAGAGATTGAAGCTCTTTTGCTGGCTGAGAAAAATGCGCTGACTTTTTTAAGCCGCCCTGCCGCAGAGTTGGTAACTTCATTAATGAGTATAACTGGGGATACTGTTGCTGGCGGAAGTTTTGCTCAGAATTTAGAAGGCCTAGATATAGGGTCTTACACCCTGTGTGAAGAGTTGGGGCGCGGTGGTATGGGTGTGGTATATCGCGCTGAGCGAAGAGAGGGTGAATTCGAGCAGCAAGTAGCGATTAAATTACTCAGCCACTATGACAATAATAAAAACAGCTTAATTGACCGTTTCAAACGAGAGCAGAGACTGTTAGCGTCGCTAATACATCCTAATATCGCACAACTATACGATGCCGGTCTGACCGCAGAAGGGCAGCCCTACTTTGTGATGGAGTATGTTTCTGGGCAGCCGTTTAATGAATATTGCCAAAAAAATAACCTTAGTGTTGATGCTCGCTTGAGATTGCTACAACAAGTTATCGATGCACTGAGTTATGCCCATAGCCACTTAATTGTACATCGCGATATTAAGCACTCTAATATATTAGTAACAGAACAAGGGCACGTTAAGTTATTAGATTTTGGTATTGCCAAATTGTTGAGCGAAAGCGAGCCTGACAATCTAACTCGTACCGGGGAAAATATTATGACCCCAGGTTTTGCCGCACCTGAGCAATTGCAAAATAGAACAATTACCATTGCGACAGATATATATCAGCTGGGTTTAGTTGCTTATGAATTGCTGACTAATCGCCAAGTATTTCGTGATAGAGCAGCATCACTTGCAGAACTGGTGAAAATGATCTGCGAGGAAGATCCTAGTTTGCCGAGTTCTGTTATTAGCCGTAAAGCTATATTTCAAACATCCACGAAAGCTAAGAAAAGCGATTCGATAGTTCAGAGTCTAAGTGAACTTGAAATCAAAAGGCTAGGTAAAAAGCTCAAAGGCGATGTGGATGCCATTATTCTTAAAATGTTAAGAAATCGACCTGAAGACCGTTATGTGTCGATGTTGGCAGTAAAAGACGATATCGAAGCCTATTTTGAAAAGCGCCCCATTGCTGCTCAAAACGCAAGTCTTGTTTATCAAGGTAAGAAATTTGTTACACGCCATTGGCGTTCGCTGTCGGCAGTAACTATGTTTATTATGTTACTCGCCGTATATGCTGTGACTGTGACTTATCAAGCAGATGAAATTAGCCGTGCACTTAAAGTTAGCCAACTTGAAACAGAAAAAGCAAATAAAGTCTCTGATTTTTTGGTAAGTGTTTTTAAAGCCGCTGATCCTACCGTGGCAGGTTTGGAAAGTGTGACAGCACAAACTTTGTTAGAGCGAGGCGAAGAACGAATCGAGCAAGAGCTAGCGCAGTTTCCAGAAATACAAGCACATATGCTCTCTTTGTTTGGAGAGATATATTTTAGTCAAAGCAAACTAGACAATAGCACTAGTTTTGTCGAAAGATCGCTACAAAAACAACGTAATTTTCCTGAAAAAAATGAAAAGAGCTTAGCCGATACCCTAACTCTTCTTGCTAGTGTTTACACCTATTCTGGTAAATACAAAGATGCCGAGCCTCTATTTGAAGAAAGCTTAGGTATTTACAAAAAATTGCTTTCCAAAGATGAGCTATCCCAAAGTGTTGCCTATGCAGAAACACTCGCGCTTTATGGAGAGTTTAAATATTATACCGCTGATTATGATGAGGCCAAAAAGTATCTAGTTGAAGCGATTGATATATTAAGCCCGCTGGCGAATGGACAGCATGAAGAGCTTGCTACTGCGTTGAATAATTTGGCTGTGTTACAGCATACTGAAGGAAAATTCGACTCCGCTAAAAAGAATATGCAGCAAGCTATTGAAATTCAAAAAAATATTTTAGGGGAAGAGCATTCCTACTACGCGGTACATCTGACGAACTTTGCTATTATGCTGACCGACATGGAGCTACTAGATGATGCCGAGCGTCTAGCACAGCAAGCTCTGGAGTTACAGACACAAATACTAAAGTCCAATCATATTGATATTGCTGAAACTTATAGAACATTAGGGGTAATCTTTCATCGTCGGGGACAATTAGAAAAAGCTGAACGTTATATTCGCGAAGCCATTGCTATTCGTAGTCGTGCTGTTTCAGATCATACTATGCCTACTGCTATCGATTACATGTGGTTAGGTGCCGTTTTACAGGATTTGCAAAAGTACCAAGAAGCTGATGTTTTCTACCGTGACATGATTAAAATTTTCCGTGAGAAAACCAACAGCAATGATACTATCGGCCGCGCTTTATGCCAAATAGCCTCTCTTGCTTTTGCTCAAGATAATATAGAAAAAGCAGAAAAGACATATGCCGAAGCCTTAAGAATTATGGCTGATGGTGGTATGCGTAAGACATTTGCTCAAGTGGGCTATGGCAGAGTTTTACTGGCGCAAGATAAAGCTGATGAAGCTGAATTTTTGGTGCGGCTTGCTTTACAAAAACGTAGCGAAAAATTTCCTGCTAAACATAGTATGATTGCTGAGGTGCAAGTTTTACTCGGATTGATCTTGCACCAACAAGAAAAAAATAGTGAAGCGCTAAGTCTTTTACAAAAAGGTGTTAAAGAGTTAGCTGGTCGAGAGTTATTTAAATATGGCAACCAGCATCAGCTATTAAAGCAGGGGCAAATTGCTCTTGCGATATTAAGTGCCAATCCTTGATTGGCTAATCTATGCAGCTTTAATCTAATTTCGATTGAGACCCTCTTCTTGTGTTTGCACTTTAAGAATATGCTGATATTTACTCAGACCGCCAATATTGATGCCTAGAGTGTTCTGTCTCAGTTCGCTATTTGCTGCTTGAGTCTGGTTTAAAGGCGCTTTTATTGTAAATGCGTCAACAGCTCAGGCCAATAGTGGAGTTACCATACAACTATTCATACAAAGCCTAATTTTCTAGTGGGCCACCTTAGGCACGTTATTCAAAGCTAATCTATCCAATATTTTTGTGTTGTTTATATATCTCGATCTAAGAAATATAGGCATATCATTTATGAGACCTTTCCTAGGAATAAACAACAAATTATCGCTCTTGCATGAACTTCTATCTTGCAGCACTCACTATCTCCATAAAGCGATCAAAAATACTGTCATGTACGGTGTCTAACAGTGAGAAAATCTAATATGCTACAAAGTCAAATACCCAGTTTTAAAGATACGCTCGCACTTCATGAAGATGGTCAGTTAGAGCATGCTCAAGCAGGATATCACCATCTTTTACAACATGAGCCCGATAACCATGTTGTTATGAATGCACTTGCCTGTGTCTATCAAGGCCTGGGGCAGAATCTCAAAGCTTTGGAGTTCTACCAGAAAGCTGCAAATACTAGCCAAGAAACATCACTGTATAAATTTAATACCGCAACAACACTTATGAATCTCAACCGAGACGACGATGCCCTGGCTACATGGGATAAGTATATTGCACAGGTTCCCAATAATGCTTCAGCCTACCAAAATCGCGCATGGATTTATTGGTATAAGAAAAATATGTTAGAAAAGGCGTCGGCCGATTATCAACAAGCATTAAAATATGATGCTGAGAATATTTCTATTTATAGTGAGTTGATTGAAGTCCTGATGGAGCTTGGTGAAACTCAGGAGGCAGAAAAGCTTATAGCAGCAGTTGTTACTCTTGCCTCGGAACAAGAAAAGCCAGAAAACCATAAATTGCTGGCAATAAGCTTTATGAATCTAAGGCGGATAGATGATGCCATTAACCAGTGGAATCAATATCTATCAGAAATTACCGATAGTGCTGAAGGCTATAGTTATCGAGCACTATTGCTCCGCGAAAAAGGCGACGTAAAGCAAGCACAACACGATTATCAACTAGCAATTGCATACTCACCTGATGATATCGGTAACTATTGCGAGCTAGGAGAAATGCTATGGTTACATGATAAAAATGCTGAAATGGAAATAGTGTTAGAACATGCTTTAGAAGTTGCGAAGAAAAAGGGTTCAAGTACAATATTTAAACAGCTTTCTATAACGTTTGATAAGCTTAACTTAACCGAAAAAGCACTGTTTTGTTTACAGCAGTGTATAGACTCTGAGTCAGAAGATGAAGACCTGATTAATCGTTGTTACAAACAAATAATGTATTTATATATGCGTAATAACGATAATGATAAAGCGAAAGAAAATTGTCAAAAGTGGAGTGAGCACTATCCACACAATCCCATACCTACCTATTTTTTAAATATATTAAATCAGAAGCAACCGGAGAGAGCTCCGGCAGGTTATGTCGCTCACGAATTTGACAGCTTCGCTGAAACCTTTGATAAAACACTTAGCAATTTAGAATATTCTGCCCCACAAATTATCGCAGATAACATAGCGCCATTTATAGTAAATCCAGAAGATAATGTAGTGTTAGATTTGGGGTGTGGCACGGGCTTATCAGGCAAAGCAATCACACAATATAGTCAATATCTCGAAGGTGTTGATCTATCTCAAAAGATGCTGGATAAGGCAAAAACACTAAATGTTTATGACAAACTAGCAGCAGATGATTTTATTAACTATCTGGCTAATGTGGAGAATCGCTATGATCTAGTCATCGCCGCAGATTCTTTAGTATATCTAGGTGACTTAGAGGAAGTAATTGCTAAAACTTCTCAAGCATTAAAGACAGGTGGGATATTCAGCTGCACATTAGAAATGCTAAAAAATACCGAATCCCCTTGGCAAGTTCATTTACAAGGTCGATTCTCACACAATCAGAATTATATCAACAATTTATTAGCGGCCAACAATTTAGACGTTCGTGTAAGTAACACATGTAGCTATCGCAAAGATAGAAATAAATCTGTAGATTCACTTATTATTGTTGCAATAAAACAGTGATAATAAGATGTGGCAAGGTTTCTGTTGCTAGATTATATGTGACAGAAATCTAGATTTTGGGTGGCAATTTATTATGTATTGTAACTCTATAATCAAAGGCCTTTAAGTGGGGCTCGATAACTCAGATAGACAGAAAAAATCTATCTTTAGAAAATTATTAACATTTTTAAGTTTTCTATTTTAGTGTGTTGGTAAGAGAGATGACGGATAAGTGTATTTATCCGTCATTTTGATAATTGATAGCTACCAATAAATATTTAGGGTGCCTCAATGATATCTGTTGGTGTTAAATCAGGGTCGACGCACATTAGTGGTTGTCCTCGGGCGGGACGGGCACACATGACAACAGGCTCCAGCTGTATATCGCTTACCGCGCTAGCTGAGGGCGCGGAACTTGTTGCCGGACTCTGGTCAGTTGAATGACTTTGTGGTTTAGTCAGAAACAGAATCATATCGGAGTTACTGCTTCCACAGCATGATCCACCTTCATCTTCGATAACCAAGTGTGTGTCTCCTGGGGCGTTTTTACAAGGAAAATCCTCTGATCCGCAGGTTAACATTGATTTTTTAGGTCGACAGAATTCATCAGGGTTGTTTCTGACAAAGCCTTCGTCACAGGCTTCTCCAGACGAATATAAACCCAGTTCTCTCAGCTCTTTAAACGGTCTTAGTGCTACATCCATAGACATGCAGTAATCGCCATCTGAAGGCAGATAGAAGCCTGCGACGCATTGATTGGCCGAACGAGATAGCCCTTTTATCTTCCTTGACGCTTTGATGAGCTTTAAGCGCTTATTTTCCTCAATCAGGCCCAGTTGGTTATCTAAACATACTTGCGACATTGCTAGTCGGCTAAAACCTGCAAAACATTGGTCAGCTGCTGGCTTAACGACATAGTTGTGTCTTCTCATTGTTATCGACGCATTTTGATCTTTAATGCAAAAACGTGTTCCTTTGATATGAATATATTCTGTAGGGCAAGTATTACTACTTGATAGCGGCAATACCGTATCACTGTCGAGAGTTTTATCGAGACAAACATCATCTAATACTTTGACAGTTCCTACTGGGCAAATATTAAATCTAGTTTCTGAAAGCGTGGCAGTGTTCGCCGCTAAGGCGGTTGGGATATAACATAGACCTAGAACTGTTAGGCCTTTTAATGCTTTAATGAAATTAATACGCATCTCTAAAATTCTCCATTTATCCTTGTTGATGCATTACATGCCTTTATGGTTACAGCAATCCTAAAAAAACAGGACAATTAAAATTTGATATATTTAAAATCTGTTAACGTATTATCAAAATGAACTGTTCTATTTAAGCTTGGCATTTTAATTAACATTGTGGTGTTTTTTCAAATTTTTGATTAAAAATGAGACTTCAGTCGGAAAAACACTCAGTTATGAGGCTCTAAGTGACCACTATGTACGTTAAATTACGCACCTTGTTATTATGCCTTTTGATTGTAAGTACTTATTTATATGTTGTTTCCGACCCAGGTGAATATTCCGCTGATGAGTATTCTCCCCAGGATAATAGCGAACTCACCCTTTCTGTCAGTGACTCTCTACCCGCCGAAACCCCAATATACTCGCCAGCTCGATATGTATACCCTGAAGAGAGCAGCGGCTTAAACTATGAGGATGATTGGTGTCACTATTCTGAACTTAGTGATAAAGCGAGTATTGACGCGGATATAGAAAACGAAGATTGGCTGTTAGCTAGAGGGCACTTTGCTGGACAATTTAATGGTTATGAGGCTTATCCCGTTGAGCAGTTAAAAGAACTGGCACAAGGAGGGGATCTTAGAGCTTCATACGTATTGGTTTATGTTAAAGACTCTACGACCGAGCTGAAGTTTTGGGCTGCAAAAAATGCCGCTATATATGGTGGAACTGGCTTAACTATGTCGTATATCGCGACAACATACGCACAAAAGTATGAGCGATTTTTAACCCAAGGGAAAAATGCCGATGCCAAGAGTGCGCTGTTGGAAAGCCTCGCTTGGCGTGAATTTGCAGCGATGCGAGGGGATTTTCTCCATTTAGAAGCAGGCGTTTACACTGTTTCGCTAAGTATAGGAAGCATTGACCTTAGTTCATCTGATATGACCTCGATTACCACAAGAGCACGGCAAATATACCGCCAGCTTGAGAGCTCAAGAATTAGTAAAGGTTTAGGTGAATTTGATAAAGATCTACCTCGTATTATTAAGAAAAAAAATGCATGGGCCGCCGCTAGCCTACTAGCAAAAGGCTGGAGCAAGTGGGGGCATCAGTATTTAAATCAGAGTGAATGCGTTCAAAAAAACGTCAAAAGCTTTCTAAAAAATGAACAATTTTAATATTGCCTTTATTTTTTTTGCTTTAATAAATCTTTCACTTTTCATTTCGTGATAATTGGTTCAAAAAACGATAGTATTATTTTTAGGTAGAACGACTTATTATCTTGAACAGGGTATAAAGTGAAATAAACCTTATGCCTTACTATAAATGCACAACTCAATTTTAGCTTGGAGACAAATATGATTGGTTACACCACCATTGGAACAAAAGATATGGATCGTGCAGTTGCTTTCTATGATGCATTGCTTGCTGAAATAGGAGGAAAACAGTTGATGGGTATGGATCGTATCAAGTTTTATGGCAATGACCCCTCTTCAGCCATGTTAGCTATTTGCCTTCCCTACGATGGTGAAGAGCAGGCGTGTGGTAACGGCACCATGGTTGCTTTTCCTGGCGGCTCAATTGAAGGTGCGAATAAACTATATGCCAAAGCTATTGAATTGGGTGCAAGTGATGAAGGTGAGCCAGGGCAGCGTATGCCATTTTTCTACGGTGGTTATGTACGTGATCTAGATGGCAATAAACTGTGCTTCTACCATATGACACCAACTGAGTAATACCTGTTTGGTCTTTATCTAGAGTGAGGGCCTATTTAGTAGGCCCTCATACTATGCCGCTGCTAAGGCGACCAGTACTTGTCTTTTTCTCTCTCCTGAATATGGCCTGCGGCCATGCATTGCCATATAGTTATCGACAATAGCGACATCATCATCTTGCCATGCGAGATCAAAAGTATAGTCTTTTGCCAAATCTACTACTAACTCTAAGCCGGCTTTAGGTATTGCACTACCATCTCCGAAAGTAATAGCACTGGAAGGATTTTCCTTTACTCCCTGCCAACCTAAATATGCTGCGATTAGTTGATTAAAAAATACCTGTTTGCCGTTATCAAGTTTTAATACTGCTGGTAGAGCTGGAGTTACCGCTCTTAGGCTATTATCTTCTAGCCATTTCCAGCTATAGCCCAGCTGTTTTAGTTTATGCTCTGCAGAGGCTTTATCCGCAACACTCAATGTGCTTTTCCAGCTGCGACCTTGTCCTGATTTCGGATTATCATCAGCAGGCATTGTGGTGGTATATTTAAGTCCCTTGGTAGCAAAGTCATTGGCTAACTTAGGGTCTTTTTTCTGCAATGCTTCAAATAGCTTATCTGAGCGGCACAGCGGGGTGGCGCCCCCTTGATCGGCAGCTGATTGGCAAAAGAAAAACAGTTTACTTGGATAGATCGGCGTCTGTGCCATTTCATGGTGTAGATAAATTTCAACGTCTTTTGGTGCTTCATTAGCGGTAAAAACTCGCTCGGTGAAATTTATCCTTACAGCATTCGATAGAGATTCCTGATAAGTGAAATTAGGATACTCAAAGGCAGCAGAAAATTCATCAAAGCACTCTGCTGACTTTACTGGAAAGCCGCGAAATAAAAGTGCTCCAGATGTTGTAAGCGCTGTCTCTAGTGCTTGTTTATTCGCCTTAATCCAGGCTTTGCATTCTTCTACTGTCGAAGCAAAGCCCTGATTAACAATAATCTTGGGAAAAATGTCTCCGTCAAAATTTAATTGTTCGGCGACATCCTGAAATTCTATAGTAGTCATTACGTGGGTGTCTCTATAGGGCTAGTCGTAAATAGGGTGGAAAGTATTAAAGGCGATCTCGCAAAAATGTCCGGGATCATTAAAGCGACGATTAGCATTGAGTGCAGAAATACTCAGCATCTCTTCTTCAGTTAATGAGAAGTCAAAAATATCTAAATTTTCCTTCAGGTGATTAGGTTTGCTCGATTTAGGGATAACTGAGCAACCTCGCTGCACATTCCAGCGCAGTACAACTTGTGCTGCTGTTTTTCCTGTACGCTCTGCAGCTGTAATAACAGCGGGATTTTGTAGTACGGTATCTGAAGATGTTGCCATATCTAGTTCTACATAAGATAGAGCACCCAGAGGAGAAAAGGCGGTCACTTCAAGACCATAGCTTTGACTCAAACGTATCAGTTTCTCTTGAGTCAAAAATGGGTGTGATTCAATTTGCAAGGCGGCAGGCTTAACAGTGGCGTAAGACATTAAGTCGTGTAAAAGACCCGAATTGTAATTACAAACACCTATTCTTTTGACTAAGCCTTCGTTGACCAGTTCTTCCATCGCCGCCCAGGTTTCATGTAATGGTACTTTCGCACTTTGCATACGAGGTGATTCAGCTTCTGGGTCTAAAAACCACTCCGGTGGATAGCGTGTTTCAAAGGGCACAAAAGTTAAGGCGATAGGGAAGTGGATAAGATATAAATCGAGATATTCAAGTCCTAAATCATTGAGGGTTTTCATAAGTGCTGGTTTAACATGCTCTTTAGCATGATAGGTATTCCATAGTTTAGAGGTCACCCATAGATCTTCCCGCTGACATAAGCCTTCATCCAAAGCCTTTTTGATACCTTGTCCCACTTCCACTTCATTGCCGTAATCGCAGGCACTGTCGAGATGGCGATAGCCGATAGATATTGCATCGTAAACGGCCTGGGCACAGTTCTCTTTGGCGATTTTCCATAAACCCAAACCTACTTTAGGTATTTCAGTTGACATATTCATTTCTCACTTAATGTAAATATCAGTATATTCTTATGTCTTATATAAGACCTACGTTAAAATCTAGTTGTACAATTGTCAATCGTTTAAATTATATTTAGGCTAATAGATACCTATTGATAGGCCCTAAAAGGCAGTGCAGACCACTCTTACTCAAGGTCTACCAAATAGTGAAAGCGGTCTGAGCGGCATCTGTTGACGCGATATTCGATTATCTTGCCATCGAGAGAATAAGTGACCCGGGTAAACTTCAGTAAGGGCTCTCCTCTATCTATCTCCAAGGCCTTGGCATCGCTAGCTCGTGCAAGTACCGCTTTTATTTTGTCTACAGTTTTATGGACTGTTAAATTAAAGCGAGTTTGATAAAAGTGATACAAAGTGTGTGGGATTTCTTCTTCATCCAACAACTCTTTAAAATACTTATAAGGTAGGTGAATATCTTCAAGTAAGCAGTACTCGCCATTTAGTATGCGTCTACGGGATAAAAAAATGACTTTTTCTTTTGCCTTTAATCCCAGGCTATTAAGTATTTCTGTGCTGACAGATTTTAGTAAGCGCAGTTGCATCACTTCGGCTTTAGGGAGTTCGGGCTTTTCACCATCTGCGACCAAGGGGAAAAAGCGGTAGAGTGCTTGATGGCCTGTATGCTCAGAAACAAAGGTTCCGACACCTTGCCTACGGGTTAAAATTTTGGAGTCAGTTAAGGAATTTAAGGCTTTTCTTACGGTTCCTTGGCTAACGTTATATTGGCTTGCCAGCTCGAATTCACTGGGTAACATTTCGCCAGGCTTCCAGTGCTGCTCCACAATAAGTTGGATGACATGTTCTTCGACTTGTTTGTAAAGCGGTTGTAGTTTGAATGAAGAGCCGCTTAATTTATTATCAAATTGCTTTGGCGTCATATAATTTACCGTCTTATTATATAAAGCTTATTATTTAATCAGATCCTATCTGACAGGTATTAGCCAACTATCGCTATATCATACTCCTTCGGCTTATTGCTGTGCAGGTTTTATGGCATAAGCTCTGAATTGATATTACCGTTATCATACAAGGCACAATAATTGATCTGCTCCCCATGGGGCCTATTTTCTTATATTTTTAGATGTAATATATCTGGGCTGATTGGCTATCAACAGGTGCGGTCTTAGATATATCGTTTGAATCGTTGCAGCCTAATAAACGGTGCCATTGTGAGGCGGTATGGATGGTCAGAGCCACGAGATTTTCAAATATTTTTCTAAAGTTATGGATAAATAGGTTTAAGTGCCTTATCCCCCCGTTTATAGGGGATATATTGACATTAGATATCTAATACAATACTTTGCCTTCTAACTTATATAAGACATAAGTATTTTAACTTAAAAGGTTTTCGGGCCGCTTGATGTTTCAATTCGTGAGTTTGGTGAGGCTAGATGTCTGAGTTTTCGTTACCTGTTCCTTCTTGGAACAATATCCCGCCTATAGAAGTGACTGGAATAGCCCGTTTGCTCAGTGATAATCAAGTAGTGATCGGAACTAGTGAAGGCGAGATGCATATCACTTTTTTCGATTGTGGCGTGCGTATTCTTATGGGAAAAGAGCGTCGCGATGATTACCAAATATTATACTCGCTACCTCAACGTGAACATATTGCCTTAGCTCAAGATGATGAGGAAATACGTATTACCAGCGAGCAATTCGAACTGCTGGTAAATATTTCCCCCTTTCACTTCCGCTTATATAAAAGTGGTGAATTGGTACAAAGTAGCACAAGAGATGGACATTTTGTCAGAGAGTATCGCCTTCCCCCACTTGCGAAAGTAGATGAAGGCTGGTTTGTCGCCCTCGATCTTGATAATGATGAAGCGGTTTATGGCTTGGGTGAAAAATGGGGCAAGTTGAACAAGCGTGGACAACTGATACGCTCTTTTAACAGTGATGCATTGGGTGTAAATGCAGAAATATCTTATAAAAACACTCCCTTTGCATGGAGCCCAGATGGCTGGGGCGTGTTTGTACATACTCCCGCACCTGTAACACATGGGGTTGGTTATGCGCCTTGGTCTCAGAGAGCCTATGGCATATTAGTGGAAGATGAAACGCTCGATGTATTTTTATTTGCCGAAAAATCGGGAGCGGAACTCATCGACACATATACTCAGCTAACAGGTCGTGCTCCTGTGCCACCTGATTGGAGCTTAGGTGTTATTTTATCTAAGGCTTATTACAAAGATGTGGCGGAGGTGTTGAGCACTGCTCGCACTGTGCGTGACAACAAGATGCCATGTGATGTGATCACTCTAGATGGCCGTGCTTGGCAAGATACAGATACGCGTTTCGCTTTTGAATGGGATCCAAAACGTTACCAAGACCCGGCAGCTCTAGTAAAAGAGCTTAAATCAATGGGCTTTAAAGTATGTGTTTGGGAGTATCCTCTTGTATCAGTGCAAAACCCTTTATTTAAAGAAATGGCTGATAAAGGCTGGTTATTAAAAGATAGCCGCACTCAAGAAGCGTATCGTTACCAGTGGGACATGAGTGCCTTTGGTGAGACTCTTACTCCATTGCCCGAATCTGGTATTGTAGATTTTACCCATCCTGATGCTTACACCTTTTGGCGTGACAGCCATAAGCCTTTGTTTGATCTTGGTATTGATATGATCAAGGCTGATTTTGGTGAGCAGGTTGAAGATAACAATATGCTGGCCCACAACGGTGAATCAGGTATTGCTCTGCACAATGTATATTCACTGTTGTATAACCGATGTGTTTATGAAGCCGCTCAAATGTACAGTCAAACGGGAGCTTTTTTGTTTAGCCGATCTGCCTGGACTGGATCGCAGCGATACCCTTCACAATGGGGAGGGGATCCGCAAGCAGATTGGGGCGGCTTTGCTGCAAATATTCGCGGCGGTCTGTCGTGGGGGCTATCTGGTGGGCCTTATTATGCGACGGATGTGGGAGGCTTTTACAAAGATACACGTGATGCCGAATTATTTGTTCGCTGGTCTCAGGCGGCCATTTTTTCTGCACACTACCGATTGCATGGTATTGGCCAACGAGAGCCATGGAGTTACGGTGAAGAAGCTGCGAAGGCTGCCACTAAAGCGCTTCAACTGCGTTATCGTCTGTTGCCCTATATTAAAAAGGTTGTTATCGAAGCAAGCAAGAGTGGGCTTCCCGTGCAAAGAGCAATGGTTCTTGCATGCCCTGAAGATCCAGCCTCTTGGGCGTTTGAAAGCCAATTTATGTTTGGTGACGACTTGTTGGTGGCCCCTTGTTTTAAACCTGGCGGCGATGTTCAGGTGTATTTACCCGAGGGTGATTGGGTGATGCTGCAAGATGGTCGTGAGTTTAACGGCGGTCGTGTTCATCGCTTAAATTTAAAGTTGGATGAGATCGCAGTCTTTGTTAAGCGCGGCACTCAAATTCCGCTGGCAGCACCTGGTATTGAACACCTCGAGCACAATAGTTTGGATGTAGTAGAGTATTGGTCGGCGTAGCCAATGCTTTTGAACCGGTACTAACCAACTAATGGCCATTAGGCATTAGCAAAAACGCATTGACTAAAATTCTGGCATGGGCTAACTAGCACTTCACCTATGTCAGAAAACAATAAAAATAATAAAAGATATTCAAAACCATGGCATTAGTAGACGTACTTACCACAATTTTTTCTTGCATCTTCTTTATGGGATTGGTGGCTTGGATTTCTTATCAAAAAACCAAGGGCGTTGTAGACTCAAAAGACGGGTATTTTTTGGCAGGTCGAGGCTTAACGGGTGTTTTTATAGCCGGTTCGATGCTACTGACCAATTTATCTGCCGAGCAACTAATAGGCTTAAATGGTTCTGCTTTTGGCTATAACATGAGTTCTATGGCTTGGGAAGTGACGGCAGGTGTTGCCACTATCATTATGGCCTTGATATTTCTGCCGCGTTATTTGAGTGGTGCTTTTTCTACTTTGCCTGAGTTTTTAAAAGTCCGATTTGATGATTCCGTGCGTCGTATGACAGTGGTTTTATTTATGATTGGTTACGGACTCATCACTATCCCTTCCGTGTTATATGCAGGTTCTGTCGCAGTACTACGATTATTTGATGTTCCTGTATTGCTTGGCGTCAGTTATGAATTGGGCTTGGTTATCACGATTATTATGGTTGGCACCATAGGATCTATTTATGCCATTTTTGGTGGTTTAAAAGCAGTGGCCGTATCCGATACGATCAATGGCGTCGGGCTGTTAATTATTGGAGTTTTAGTGCCTATTCTAGGCTTCGCAGCACTAGGTGACGGCAGTGTTATGCAGGGTATAGACACAGTATTAAATAATCATACCGAAAAACTTAATGCCATAGGTTCACCACAAGATCCTGTGCCATTTGGCACCATCTTTACGGGGATGATTTTTGCGAACTTGTTTTATTGGGGAACAAATCAGTATGTTATACAACGTACTTTGGGCGCTAAAAATCTCGCTGAAGGCCAAAAGGGAGTATTATTTTCAGGCTACTTTAAATTACTAGTGCCTTTTTTGATGATGATTCCCGGTGTCATTGCTTTTCATTTGTATGAAGGTGAAGCCATGCAGAGTATTGATTTGGCTTATCCAAGACTTGTTAAAGATGTGTTGCCCCTTTACTTGTCTGGCTTTTTCTTGGCAGTCTTATTAGGTGCAGTATTTAGCTCTTTTAACTCGTTACTTAACAGTGCAGCTACCTTATTTTGTTTGGATGTCTATTCACCTTTTAAGAAAAATAATGTCAGCGATAAACAGCTGATTAAAGTGGCGAAGATTGCTAGTGTAGTGATTGCCCTCTTTTCCTTCATTGTTGCGCCGTTATTAATGTTTGCCCCTGAAGGTTTATGGCAAATCATACGTATTTTCACCGGTTTTTATAATATTCCTATTATTGCCATAGTCTTGGTAGGACTGTTTACTTCTCATGTGCCTGCATTAGCAGCGAAAGTTGTTATTATTTTCCATGTTTTTGCTTATGCTCTATTAAAGTTTGTATTCGATGTAGAGCTTAACTTTATTCATATTTATGCGCTGTTGTTTTTCGCCGAAGTAGGCATTATGTTATTGATTGGTTGGCAAAAGCCGATGCTCAAAAAGTGGCAATATGAGCGTAAAGATACTGTTAGCTTAGTGCCGTGGAAATACGCACTACCTACTGCGATTACCCTACTATCATTGATTGTTATATTGTATATAAGCTTTTCTACCATTGGCGTTGTAAATGGCTTAAGTACAATGTTCTGGCCGAGTGTTGGCGGAGTTTTGCTGATCAACGCCATTTTGTGCGTATTGGCACTAAGACATTGGCACCAGCACTACAGTCGTGGTATCGAGAGGATTGGTAAAAGCTAAAGGGCTTTTAGTATATACATAGGTTCATTGTAGTAATTGGGCTGAAAGTACAATTATTAGTCTTATATAAGATATTAGTTGTACTGTGCTCCATTAATGGTTAAGGTAAATACAATAAAAATTAACCAAATTTTTAATACGTCATTTTTACTGGATAAAAAGGTTTGTCGCTAAGCTTTTGGGTAGCCTTTTGTTTGGGTAGTCGTTTGATAGAACCTTTTGATAAAAATAGTTGGATTTTCTTGCTCAAAAGAAAATTTATGGCTATATACAGAAAAATTGCATAACAATAATAAGGGCCATCTCAGTTAATTAGACTCGCGCAGAGGTCAAAACCAATTAGCAGAGCTGCCCATAATGTAATTAAAAATTCGGAGAAGACCGATGGGAAAACACAAGACTAAGCTGGCAATTGCAATTGCCTCCATAACATTTCAACACTCAGTGATGGCTCAAGATTCCGCTGCTACCGACAGCCGAAACCTTGAAGAGCTAGTCGTTACTGCCCAGAAGCGAGAAGAAAAATTATCTGAAGTTCCTGTGGCTGTTTCTGTTTTGGGTAGTGATAAAATTGACTCTGCTTTTGCCGGTAATTTCGAAGGTTTGCAAAGCCTTGTACCGTCGGTAAGCTTCCGCAAAGGAACCACATCACGTAACTCAGCAATTACCGTGCGTGGCATTGGTACGATATCTTTTAGTGTGGCTGCTGAGCCAAGCGTTTCTACGGTGGTTGATGGCGTTGTACTCGCCCGTTCTGGTCAAGCATTTACAGACTTGTATGATTTGGAACGCATCGAAGTATTGCGCGGCCCACAAGGTACATTATTTGGTAAAAATGCATCCGCGGGTGTGGTCAATATCACCACTAAACGTCCGTCAGATGAAACTGGAGGATTACTGGAAGCGACTTTATTACAAGGCCATGAATACCGTCTTAAAGGTAAGATTGAAGGGCAGATAAGCGATAATGCCAACGGCAGCATAGTGGCTGTAAAGTCCGCATATGATGGCAATATATTTAACGTATTTAATAATCAGCAAGTTAATGGCTATGACCGTCAGGGAATTCGCGCGATGTTAGATGTTGCGGTTAATGATGATACTAATATGTTGTTTATTTTTGAAAACACTGAAGCTGATGACGACTGCTGTGCCGATATTGAAGCCCTCCCAAGTGGGCGCAACCCTAATTCTGAAGCTGCGCCTAATAGCCAAGGAATTGTTAATGGTGTAGCAGATTTAGATCTAAACCAACGTCGAGTTGATCATGATTTCGAGTCCCGCACAGTAGATGAAAACACTGCATTTTCAGTGCAACTTGATACCAACCTAGGAGAATATGGCTTTACCTCAATTACTGCATATCGAGAGTGGGATAACACTGAGTTTAGGGAAGGTGATTTTACCTCTATTGCAGGGGATTCAAACGAGCCTGTCTTTGGTGTGCCTTTTCAACTGCACGATATTGGCCCACAAACTTGGCGGCAATTTTCTCAAGAAGTTCGTTTGGCCTCTCCTACCGGCAACGCACTTGAATGGCAAGTAGGTGGTTTTTTCTGGGATTTAGATTCAGAGCGCAGTTTTACGCGAGATGCAAGTTGCCAAAACAACAACGGACAATTAGCGAGCGAGATAGGATTTTTCTTAGAAAATGATAGGGGTATCAGTAACCCAACAGATCAACAAATTGCCGATTTTATTAGCGACGAGAACATAAGCTGTAACGCCAACGATATTGTTAGCGCAACAGCAAGAATGAGGACAGAGTTTAATAACTGGGCATTGTTTGGTGATGGTAAGTACCATATTACCGATAGCTTCAGATTACTCTTTGGTTTTCGCTATACCGATGACGAAGTTACCTTCGATCATAACAGACTTAATAATGATAGTTTTGGTAGGCGTGGTGTTGGAGTAAGACCTGCCAGTGAGAATACTAACTTCAATGGTAAAACCGATGAGACTGATTTATCAGGAAAGTTTGGTTTGCAATATAGCTTTGAAGAATTTGGTACTTTATACACCACATGGTCGCAAGGTTATAAAGGGCCCGGATTTAACGTATTTTTCAATATGGCGCAGAATGATACTTTGCCTATAGGTGAAGAAACTTCTGATGCTTATGAGTTTGGATATAAGTATGCGTCGCCTAATTTCTTGTTTAATGCTGCAATTTTTAAAACAGAAATAGAAGGCTTTCAGGCGAATAACTTTGACAACTCTACCGGTGTGACTATCACACGTTTAACCAATGCCGGTAATGTATCAACACAAGGTATTGAATTAGATTTCTTGTGGCAGGTAACAGATGCTTTGACTTTATCTGGTGGCTTAGCTGAAATTGAAGCGGAGATAGATGAGTTTTTCTGTCCTGCAGGTGCTGCCTGTACAGATCGTTCAGGCCTTGATGTGCCTTTTTCTCCAGACACTAAATATTCATTAGCATTAGATTACACCATGGCTTTGAGTAACATGGATATTTTGTGGAATGCTTCATACTCATATACCGATGAGCAGGTCAGTGCACTGCCAGATAATGAAGGTAACTTTGCTCCTTTCTTGTTTTTGCCTGACTACGGTTTGTTGAATGCGAGCATAGCATTTTCATTTAACGATGACGCCTATAGAATTAGCTTAATTGGTAAGAATCTGACTGATGAGCAATACTTCTCGACCTATAGTGGTGACGGCTTCCGTTATCAAGTACCAAGAGATGCAGACCGCCATTTTGGTGTTCAGTTTAGAGCCCAGTTCTAATTCCTACTTGTATAGTGTCGCTTAAAGTAAGCGGCACTATTTCAACAATTAAATACTATATCGCTTGTTCGATAGAACCCTTCGTACTGTTGATTTTGAATTCAATAATCGTTATTTTGCTGACATAATTTTTGTGAGCATTCCTTTGGGGGTTAATTGAGTGAAGAAGTTTTTGTCAAAAATAAATCATCTCACTTTGTTATTATCTCTGAGCGCTTTGGCTGCTTGTGGCGTAACTAATAATATAAAATCTAGCCCGCATGTCGCCCGAGCCCCATTACAAAATAATGACGTCAGTATTGAAACTGTTGATAGCCTGGAGTCGGAAATAGATGACTCTGCATTTGCTGAGCTTATGGAAGCTTCAGGCTTACCTAGCTACGACGCTGATGTAAGTTGCAACGAGGTGTTAGAAGATTTAAGGAAAAAGGATGTAGAGATTTTGTCTATTGAGAAATATGCAGTGGTAGCACAGTCTCATAATATGAATTTCCAGATGAAGTATAGATTTGATCAAGGAGAATGTAGCGAGCGTTTGTAGTTTTTCTTTACAGCGTTAAAAACAGTGATTGATAAGACAATAAGGAAAGAGAAGCATATTGTTTAACCTTATCGCATAGCATTCTTATGAAATGCCTTAGCTAGGCTATGAGGTATACACAAAAGGTATTTGAATCCTAAATCGACTGCCGGGATGAAAAAAGTAAGAGTTTGCAGTAAATTTTACGATGCTTCTTGTATTGCTTGTTATTTATACCAAATAATTTGTACCAATTAATCTAGTAAATTAATAAAATATTTTTTCAAATGAGTTTATGAGACTCTTAGATGTCTCAAATTGCGATAATAAAAAGTCGGCATCGAAATAAACCCCAACAATACCACATGTCATAAGTAGTGCGATAAATCCAGCGGCGACTAGAATTTTATCATCAGCAGTCATAGTTTATTTTCTCCAATAAATTAAATATGTTAATTGAAAACACGCTAATAAGGTTGAAAAAAATTCTTATTAGCGCGATAGATTTTTTAATTACCTAATGATGGTGTGTTAACTTTTCTATCAGGTCTAAATGGTTTTACTCTACCACGCCTGCTTGTGTCAATATCTACGAGACTATACATGGCTTTACGGAAAGCCCAGGTGTCACCATGGTTAGAGAAATGGTCGTGGTAAAATGAAAAATATTTATTTTTCCATTTCACTACCGAACCATGCATGGTGCCCTGGTTGCCAAAAGCATGTACTTGCACACCTGGGCGAGTATCGAACATGCTGTAGGGCTGATTGTTATTCCAAGCGACAGCATGTTTTAGCTCATAACCGGCGGGATAAAAGCCACCACCTGGCCTAGACTGTCTACTGGCACTAACACTTGCATATTGAAGCCATAAATCATTATTAATAAAGTATGCATGAGGGCCTTCTAGATAGCTGTTGCTATCGAGCTTTAGATCTCTAGGATTCCACGTGGATGTGAAATTCCCATCGATACTAGACATCCAGATAGACTTTTCGAAGAGAGGCTGGCCGTTAGGTTTGAAACGCAAAGCGCCGGTATTTTTGTCTCTTGCTTGTACCGAACCTCCTTTTGCATAAAAAATATACCAGTTTTGCCCCACTTTGATAACAGAGGGATCAAATACATGGTCGAACCCATTAGCTGTGGAAATTGGATTAGGCCTGGCAGTAAATGGACCAAGCGGATTATTGGCCGTTGCTACCCCAATTGTTTGATGACCATTATCTTTTCTAATAGAAGGGAAAAACATGTAGTAGGTGTTGCCATTTTTGACAACATCTGGCGCCCACATAGTAGCACTACCACCGTGGCCATCGGTGGCTTTTCTCGCCCAGGGGACACTTGCTTGCCAAACAATTCCGTTGTGAGTAGCCCAGTTATTTGAGTTTAAATTGGCGTCAGAAGATGAAAATACACGGTACTGCTGCATGCAAAACTGGCCTTGGCCTTTGTATCTTTTATTCTTTGCACGGCTAGTGTTACATAAGTCTCTGCTATCGGTGGATGTATAGACATACATTTTTTCAACACCGTTATGAGTAAATACTTTTGCTGTAGGGTCTGCTGTGCCCTCAGGGGTTGTTTGTCCTAATAGCGGCTCCCAAGTGTTTAGGCTGGGCATTTCAGCACGATTTCTTAATGGCTGAGCGTGAGTTGCTGTAGCGATAGCCGTTGTAATAGTTCCTAGTATTACTAAGCTACTCAGCCTGAAGTTAGTAATTTTTTTAAGACGGGTGATATACATTTATTACATTCCTCTATGGAAGTCATTATTATTTGTTTAATATCTGGTCAAAAAGATGTTTTTACTACTGCTCAAGTTTCAACACTATATACTCATTTTGTAAACGATTACAAATCTGCTTGCTCGTTTTTTAATGCACTTAACTAATTTATGTCTAAATTTTAGTTTGGGATTGCGTTCTGCTGCCGCAACTGGTTAATAACATGCGGTGTTTTAAAAAAATACAAAAAAAGGCCCCCATTATTGGGAGCCTCAAAAAGGGTTTGAAAGTGTAACTATGATTATTGGGTTCGTGTAATCACAATTCTTGACGCAGGATTATCCCAGCGGTCTATTTCTGTTAACACTGAGGTGCTCAAACCCTCTCTACTTGGGTCATTGCTATTGGCCGAAGTAACGACACCAGGGTGGAAGTGCACTCTATCGATAAGATCGTCTCGATCCGCGTTAAAGCCTTCCGCTGCGCCACCTGCTGCCATGGCCGCAGGCCCGGGCATTGTGTCTGCCGTTTCAGTATTTGCTTCTGTGCCAGAGTCCCAGGTTGGAGCATTGACAATCCTGCTTGCACCTACTGCCATGTTACTAATGTCGAGTGCGTTGGTGCCGGTAAAAGCGTCATTAGTATCAACTAGCATCGTTAAAACAGTGAGCCTTAAATTGGCAACATCTGAAGCTGGTATACTAATGGTGTTATCATCACCAATAGTAAGCGGTGGTACAGGCATAACACGCATAGACATAATATGCTCTGATGCAGCTTGGGCTTCAGATATCAGCATATCTGGATTGCCACCTTCTGCGAGTGTTTCTAAACCAACGGTCGCTGGCTCGCCATCCATAAAGCTATTAAAACCACCTTGGTGCATAATAATTGCAGGCGGAGACATAGGCTGACTTTGAGTTAAATTAGTCACCGAAATTGTAAACATTGCCATTGGTGTTGGCGTCGGTGTGGGTGTAGGCGTTGGTGTGGGTGTAGGCGTTGCAGTAGCCGTTGGCGTTGCAGTCGGTGTTGGCGTTGGAGCCGGACCATCATTATCACTGCCACCACAGGCAACAATTAACGCTGTTAAAAGCGGTAGAGAGCCGAGTTTCAATATTTTCATTTTCTTTTTGTCCCCCAGGTTCTATGGCTGTGGCACAACAATAACAACGCGCGCTACTGGGTTTAGCCAACGATGAACTTTAGAATTTAAATCACTGGCACCCGCAGAGTCGTCAGTATCTCCTAACACATTGCGGTGAATATGCACTGGGCCATCAGTACCGTCTTCAATTTCTCCCGCTACCACTTGTGCTCCAACACCTGTACCGCCTATGCCCAAATCAACAACACGTGTTGGTGCTGGGCCACCAGCAACACCTGGCACACCGTAACCGCCTAGAGCATTACCTGTACCTGCTTCTACTACATCGGTACGAGCAGAGTTTAATTCGTCGTTCAACTCAGTGCCTGCATCATAAGCATTTAAGGTATAAGTGTAGGTGCCTGGTTCTGTTGGAATACGAATATTGTCTAAGCCTGCAAATGCATCGTTAGTTGGAATTAACATTGTCGCCATAGTTATATATTCAAAGTCACCAGCATCAAAACGATAAACGGCACTTGTACGTGAGGGCCCTAACAGTCCGCCGAAACGCTGCCAATTGTTTGTAGGGTTTTGTACTAATGCATTTTCTGCTGCAGGTGTACCTCCCAATTGTGCCTGAAAATTCTGCCCAGTTGACGCAGGGTTTTGGATATCATCAATAACCCCCGCTTCTGCTAACCATGCTAGAGCAGTACTTGCTGTTTCGCCAACCTGAAATAAATCCTGGCTGCCGTCATGAGCAACTACTAGACGTGGAGTGAAACTTTGGCCGTGTGTTAAATTTGTAATTGTAATGTCTAGTGTTACCGCTTGAGCTGATCCCATCGCCAAGGCAGATGCAAGCGTTGCCACTGCTATTTTACATAATTTCATTTTTGCTCCTCATCGCAAGTAATAATTAATTAAATAAGTGCTTTTATCTGTACTGCTTTAATTTAATTTTGGTTGCACGTTAGCTGTGAAACTTAATCACATAAAAAATTTTCTTGGCGAGTATAGAATAGGAAGAAGAGGCTTTGATAGTTAGGCTAATTTTTAACGAGACAATTTTTTTACAAAATAACCTCGTTTTTTATAGGTCATGTAAATATTTTAGCTGCTAACTCGCCTTTTTTTTAACTAAAAGAGCGAGTTATTCTACAGATGTAATTTAAATATGATGTTAATGAGATAGTTATATTTATTCTTGTGATTTTTCTGTGATCTTTGCGTGACCCATTCGTTAAGTATTTGTTAAGAGATTTGTAAAGCTTTTTAACTTATTTAGATAATTCGTAATAAATTTAAAATAGATATCATAATTTAGTTTACAAAGCATTATTAAAATAATATATAAATTGATAACTTTTTAAAATATCAATTATTTACTTTTAAGCCTTTATCCTTAAGTTTATCTAGTAAAGAATATATATCCTTCACATTGGGTAAAACATCCCTCCACTCATTTAAACTTGGGAAAGGTATCGCTCTGACTGCATATAGATCGTTTCCATTAGTAACAAAACGCGAGAATGCACGTTTTCCCGTTGGGCTCTTCCAGTGTTCTAAATGTGGATGAATAAATGTAGGTAAATATGTTTGACTTGGGTCACTATGTGCAGAGTCAAGAATACTCTTGTGCTTTTCATGCAACGGAGGCTTGAGCATAGTTATCGACTTTAAAGGCTTAGAGCGTGTTGTACCCCCCATAGCCGTAAAATATATTTGTCCTTTGTCAATGGCAATACTAAATCTATTATCTGCTACTTTGTACCAGTTAAAAGGTGTGCATCCCATTAATGAATGTTTTTTCCCTCCTTTATTGTCTTCGACTTTTTTTCTAAGGGCAGACCCGGATTCTTCATATACATAAAGTTGTCCCTCAGCTGATGCATCAGAAGGGCAACAGTCTATACCACTTAAAGGTTCATACGCGGCAATATATCCTGTTGTTGGAAGCTCTTTTTCATCGAGTAATTTTCGTAAAGGTTTTACTTTGACAATGCCCCATTCATGGCCAGATACCGCTACTACATTAATATCTGTAAGTTTGCTGGCTAGATTCACTTCACCTCCTCGTGAAGTTTTTATTTTGTCGGTATTCTCCCTAAGTTTTTTAAGCGATTTTATTTTCCCTCTAAGTTTAAAGCGAATTTTATATGCATCATTCATGCTATGTCGGTCGCTAAATCTTTTTGTTTCATTGCATTTGACCCCTCGCATATTTGTGAGATAAGGCTCTAAATCTCCAGTGCTCGGTCCATAGGACGAGAACATTGTCCAATATTTTTGCGCAATTAACCTATCCATAGCTGCTGCCCATTGTCCTATGTTATGAGCAATATCTTTATGCAAATCTATTAGAATTTTTTTACCTGCGGGTTTTGTATCTTTACTCTTGATTGAGTAATATAAGGTTTGCATAAAAGCATTCGGCTTAGTCTTAGGTGCAAGATCTTTTAACTTGTCGAACCTTTTTTTCGGAACCAGCTCACCTAAGTTAGGATTCAAAGCCATTGCCTTATTAAGTAAAACATTCCAAAAAGCAGTTTCACCATATATTTTCTCATAGAGCACATTTATTTCTTTATATAATCTCTCAAGATTCTCTATTTTTTCTTCTCTCGTAAACTCTGGGGCCCACATCTCAATATCTGATGCGGCAACACGATGATAAAAATCATGGATGGGGTAGCCAGAATTATTAACTGTACCTGAAACAGAACCTTTACCTGTAGACCAACTTTTTCTGTCTATACGTATCATATAATTTGTTAGCCAGAGTAGGGTGTCTGAACATACTCCACCAGGTGTCATGGGTTGATGCTGTGGTAGTAAATCAAGGCTTTCTCGTGTTGGTAAACATCGTGGTGGATCATGCTTTTTAACATCGTGACACCAGCCTGATGTAAATAAACGATAGCTTTCTTGTAAACTTTTATCTCCGAAGCTTGACCATCGAGGGCTATTAATAACGGCGGCATACATCATGCCTCTAGCATAGACATGATGTGTTTTTGTTGGGCCTGTTATGTTTTTTTTTGCCATATCTTCGCTGGTTTCAGGTACGGTAGCTTCGACCGAAATAGCTTTGCCACTATCGTAGAATTTATCAGCATATACTTTTTCATTTAAATGATAAAAACCGGCACGAAATGCATGTAAAACATTCTGAAATCGCATAGCAAGACGATTATCATGAAGGGGAGCATTTGTTGGCGGTGGCGATTTGCCATCTGCTGCGACTACTGAGTTACCCAGTAAATAGCTACCCTCCGGATTAAACTTCATAATATCTGTAAATGAAGGCTTATTACCGTATTGTTTTAAGCCGCAGCCTCCCAACATTTTCCACAATGGAAATTCCACTACATCGCTGGTAATAAATGTTGCATCTGCATTATTCACTTGGCCTTCTACGGTCGCTAATCTAGGAGCCTGAGGAGACTCTTTAGTTGGGTTGGGCCAGGGAGTAGTCACTAAACTGAAGACCTGTTCTGCGTCATGCCAATTTTTACCAATGAGTGATTTTGCATATTCTTGTTCTAACAGTGTTCGAAGAGCCCCTCTCCAAAGGCGCACCTTCAAGTCAAAGGGGGGGTGATCAATGGTCACTTCCCCATCTCTAACGCCATGGATAGCACTATCGCTTTGTGATGGAAAAAATGATTGATACCAAAACTTTATCATCTCTAGGCCACTGTGAAAGCTTGGATCATCTAGCTTATACCAGCGTTTAAGTGAAGTTTTGCAAGCTTTTATTTCGTTTATCCAGGCTTGAATCAACTCAGCATAACTTATTTGTGATATAACAACAGCTCTTCTTCCTGGAACAATCCAATTTAATTTGCTCATGAACTATGTGCCTCCTTTAATTTTTTTTCATCGTCCTTAGATATCGTACCCGTCACCTCTATTTTAGCTGCTTTTTGAAATCGCTTGATGGCTAATGGAAGCTGAGTTTTATCACTTTCATCTTCATCTATAATAAAATGTCCGAGGTGAGCTAAACGTGCTTTTAAACCACTTTTCTCATTAATAGGATCTAGATAGCCTAACATTAGTTGATAGATTTCTATCATTTTTTCTTGCTCGATCGTTTCTTCAACGAGTAGACGGCAATTTCTTTGTAACGCCGGTATATTGAAACTGACACTACCTCTTTCATCTGTGTTATTTTCAATATATGTATCATTGATCTCAAGTCGACAAGGTAAGTTCTTTCTTGCTTTGCCACCGCAAAGAAAACGTATGCGAATCGTTGTGGTTGCTGCAGGTTTTAATTTAAAGACGGTTTTGTCAGCAATGGATACGGACAGATATTCATCATCAGCAGCAGGTATATAAATCTTATCTCCCAACATTAGTTGATTATGAACACGGTTTTTATCTTCACTAATTTTCTTATTTTCACTTTGTTGAAGGATAAATTCTGGTGTTAGCTGATAGTAAGCGGCAATAGATACCAAGCAGTCACCTTGTTTTATATCTATCCAGCAAGGTCGCTTAGGATATGTAAGTGGTGGTAATATAGGCTCAGTTTTTGAAGGTGGCGATATTTCTTCGTCATCTTCTTCTAGACCTTTTTCGTTATCTTCGTATGGATCGATTTCTATATCTTCTTCTGGTATATCACTCTCTTCAACGTCATCCCACTGCTCATCTTCGCTATTTTCAAGCCAGCTATCTATAGGATCTTCGTCCGTAACATCCTGCATATTTACCGTCATAGTTATTCCTTAGCACTAATGTTTTATTTATCTACGGGGTACCAAGTACCGCTCGGGTAGTGGCTAAAAGATACTTCACATATTTTAGCTGACTTCAAATGCTGTAATTTGGCTGTGCCATTTTCATTTGTTGATGCCTCATATGGCTCTCCATCTATAAGTGCATTAACCTGAGTTCCTTTTACAGGATGATCATTGCTATCAAGTAATACAACTTCTGTTGTGGTAAATATATCGGGCCTTTCAGCTGGACAGCGCTTAGCAAAGCTGTCGTAGAAATTGCAACGAAACCCCGTTTTATGCCGATAGTTTTCGTTGATTAATTGCTTTTTACATGGTGCTATATCAGCAAACTTGCAGGGCAAGGTCGGTTGTCTATCTTTATGGAAAAAATAAAAGGTAACACGACGGTTTTTCTCTGAGGCATTGTTACTCTCTTCGACTAAATTAAATTCTCCACAGCCGGTAAAACCTGGTTCAATAAAGCGCTCCCTAGGTAGGTCAATATCGTGCTTACTAGACATATACGCACCAAAGAGAGACTTGCGGAAAGGTGCGTTATTATTGATGGGGGCGTCCTCTGGCAGGCTGGCAAAGGCCCTCATGGCGGAACGAGTAAGAGGCCCAATTTTGCCATCGATCGGCCCTGGGTCGTATCCTAAATCTTGTAGGATTTCTTGTATTGCAGCTAGTCCCCAGTCTTCGTCTTTATGATTATATAGTGTTTCCCACACATCTGGATCATTGACAATAAATGCATAGGTACTCCAAGCTCGACGTTCACTTAGTTTTTTATTATAAAGTTCATCGCCAACGGCATCCGTGTGTCCAAAAATTAATACTTTAGCATCAGCTTTTTGTTTAGCTAAGTCTTCCAGTTGGACTAAGTCTTCGGCGACACTAGGTCTGATAAATGAGCTGTTAAAACCAAAAGTAACGGAAGGAATTGAACAACAGCCCAAAAACTGCTTAGGGGTGGTTTTTTTTCGCAGTTTAATCTCATGGACTTGTTGAAGAGGAATTAGCTGCTGTTGAAATTGTACTGGAATTTTAATTTCATTCTTAGCGTTATCATCGGGGGAGAGTGCCAGTGTATTATCTTCAGTACGTGTATAAGCCGCCAGCTCATCTCGCATAAAGTTTTCGGCTTCATCTTTGTCCGTTGTTCCCCAGTTATACTGAGAAATGTCTTGCCAGCTTATGTTATTACCAAGCTGGTTTTGCTCTTTTGCAATCGATTCTAAAGTATCACCTTTTTGCGGCTTGTGCGATTTTGCGTTGTCCAATCTATTAAATGCCATTGCTTTCCCCTCTAACGTATCTTTTCCATTGAACAGAATTCCCAACCGTCGTTGTCCATAATTTCTTCAATTTCACAAAACCCTTCATCGAGGTTATTTAGATAAATGCTACCTTTGTTATCTGAAGCTTTGATAACCACGGTTCCGTCCGGACGCTTAATTCTAACTTTAATTCCAACGAGAGGATTTCCACTCTGTTCATCTCGTAATACAAACTCAATCCAGGGTGCAGTAGGAGGGGCTAGCTCGACAGAACGTGTACCAGGCTGATTATATGTTTCCTGTAGCTGTTCTTTTGATTTTGGCCTCGGTAGGATCGGTGTTCGATAAACAACAAAAAGTGTCCTCTCATATAGATGCTGTGCGAGTATCTGCAACGATGTTGATGAATCTTTTTCCGAAATATTTTTATTTAACGTTAACAGAGAGTTTTGTATTGAAAATGGTATATTAGAACTTTCTAAAAAGTTCAGAGCTGCATCAGTTGTTGCAAAACTAAGAATGTGCTTTTTATCGGATAAGCCAATAGAATTTTCCGTTACGATTGAATATGTTTTACTAAATGCGTCTTTAATAAGGGGAGCATCTTTACCAGCAATGAGCTGCTCAGTGTTTACTCGTGAGAAACTGATTCTTCCTTGTACCACTGCAGCCGCAATTGCATTTTCGATGTCATTTTGCGAACCATTGTGACGACTGAGTCCAATGGAGTGGTCGATTCTTCGCCAGTAGTTAGTTGGAACAATGAGTTTACGAAGAAATTGTAAAGCTTGCCTTTGGTCGAGAAAAATTTCTTTATTTTGATAGCTTTTGTCATGAGATAGCGAGGAGTTACCACTAATGTGTATACTGAACTGTTGTCCAAAAATATTACTGATATGTTTCATATAACTATAGTGCCCGCAAGGCCCCTGTATTTTTCCATGTCAAAAGCTCTCTCTCACTAGATATACAGAGACAAGAGAAGATAGAGGACACTGTTAAGTTAAAAAGTAGTAAGTTTTTATCCTTATGTGAATTTGTAAGTATTTACTACCGCCGCTGTGGTTAGAAGATTGATAATGAAGGGTAGCAAAGATGAAAACTATCGAGGTTAAGCCGTTCTATACTGTGGGATTAGCACTGTAATGAAAATTCATGTTTTAAGTGATTTACATATTGAGTTTGGACATTTTCAATATCCCGAATGTAATGCTGATGTTGTTGTCCTCGCGGGGGATATACATGTTCGTGATAAGGGGGTTATTTGGGCTATGGAAAACATTCCTCACATTCCCGTTGTTTATGTGATGGGTAATCATGAATACTATGGAAGTGCTTACCCTAAGTTAGTCGATGATGTAAAAGAAAAAACCCAAGGGAGCAATGTTCATGTACTTGAAAACGATAGTGTTAAACTGGACGGTATCAATTTTATTGGCTGTACTTTGTGGACAAATTTTGAATTATTTGGTAATCCAGAAATTATAGGATATGAATGCCAGCAACTGATTAATGATTATAAAAAAATCCGCCGTTGGCCTAGCTATTCAAAGTTGCGCTCAATTGATGTGGCATCTATTCACTTGCAATCATTCACATGGTTAAATGAAACATTACTCCATTTAAAAGATGAAAAAAATATTGTCGTAACACACCATGCTCCTAGCATAAAGTCGTTGCCAGAGTTCAGAAAGAATAAAGTTAGCAGCGCAGCTTATGCTTCAAACTTGGAAATATTTGTAGCCAAACATAAGCCAGACTATTGGATACATGGACATGTACACAGCGGTAGTGAATATTTTCTTGGTGACTGTAAAGTGGTATGCAATCCTAAAGGTTACCCTGACGAAAATATCACCAGCTATGATCCGTTAAAGTGCATTAACATATAGCCCCTCGTATCTATAAAAGATATATAGCATCGGGAACTATTCAATTTAAGTACCGATCCAAAGCTATTAACCTGGTGGCAGTATATGTTGGGTTAATAGCGGTTTATGGATGCACCGCCGTATGTCGATAGACACGTGCGAGCCCTTATAATCAAGCCTTTTCGAACAACGACGCTTTATGTTAATGGGCGACGGTTAATAGTAGGTATTGTTTACCCGATACAGGTATTTGCAGAGGTAATAATCTGTTACTGGCTCTATTGCGTAACTACCTAAGCTGTGACTATAACCATTATAAATGGGATCATAGTATCCTTTGTAAGATTACACCTACGATTTTTCAATGCTACTTTTAATACTAGATTTTTATGCAAAAGTATATTTTACTCTTATTTGTTATCTGTTTCCTGCTATCCGCTTGCAGTAATCAACCGTTAAATAAGCAAAGCAGAAGCGAGCAGGGAATAATCTATAGCCCGGCAATGAAAAAGGATATGCCTTACTCTGTCTATCTTCCCCCGGGTTGGGATAAGCAAGAGGCCTTACCTCTTATCATTATGTTGCATGGGGCTGGTGGGAATCATCGTACTTTCGATAAATATAATGCGGGTGAACGCCTAGACGAACTTATTTTAGCAGGTGATTTGCCCAGAGCTATTATCGTCAACCCCGAGGGTGAGTTAGGTTTTTGGGAAAATTGGTTTGATGGTACACGCCATTATAGAGATTGGGTTGTCAAAGACTTAATGCCTCATATTCAAAAAAGTTATCCAACGTTAGCGTGTCCTGAGCACTGCCATGTTACTGGGATTTCTATGGGGGGGCACGGGGCATTGCGTTTCGCCTACTATGAGCCTGAAACATTTTCAAGTATCGCAGTTATTAGTGGCCCTATCTTTACTAAAACATATAAAAATAAGTTTTCCTTGCGTAGTGTTTTGATTAAATTACTTTTGCCAACTAAACGTATTTGGGGAGATATAAAAAATGGCAATGGTAGTAAGACTCCTAAAGATATTGATCCCTTTGTCAGCTGGGTTGAAAACCCTAACATGCAGGACATCCGTTTGTTTTTAACTTGGGGGGACAAGGATCATACTGGTATTAGAGAGGCCAATGAATTATTTCAAAAGCATTTAGAGACTAACCAACGTCCACATAGTTGGTTAGTCTATGAAGGTAAACACAAATGGTATGACTGGCATACGGTGATTGCTGAGAGTGTCCGTTTTCATATTGATCGCAAAGCAAATACGACTACAGATGTCTCTGGTTGATGGCTGCTTTAAATTATTACGCAGCCTTAAATAGATTGATAATGCAAAAAAAATTAAGAGTCTTTTGGACGGCTAAATGCATTTTTTGCTTGTTGGAGTATTTGTGTTTTTTGTTGTTCGTCAAGTAAGTAGCTATTTAGCAAAAAATATTCAGCTTCTTCATTACTCTGAGCATACCAATTCTCAAAAGAAGCACTTAGTATTTGTTCACGAGAGTGACTGTTGTTGATGCTCATTGCTAATTGAAATATTTCTTCCAATGGCGCTTGTGTGCCGGAGCTTTCTATATATTGAGATAAAACTTTGTCTTTTATCTCCCCTTCAGGTATAGACTCTAACCAAAGCTTCGCATTTTTCCTATTGGGTTCAAGATTACTTTCAACTAAGTGTCTAATAACACTTTGAGCTAATTCTTGACGTATGCCCTCAGGATATTGATAAATGGAACTAGCTTCTAATTCAGGATTATCAAGAATCATACGGCGAGCAGCAATATCTGTTGCATAGAGGCTTAGTTCACTTGAAACATCTGAATATGTTGATAGAAAATCTAAAACTTCTCTTGGATTATCTACAGCCCAGTCATGAATTAAAATATGTTTTGCATGATCTCTTAGATTATCCTCCGCAATATTTTCAGACCAATACATTGCCGAAATAGGATCTTCTTTACTAATAAAATCTATATAATCATTGATTATTTGTCCTTTACTAACAAGCTGAGATGGTAATTCCAATATTAAATTAGCTATCTCAGCTTTATCTTTATGAGTAGCATCAGTTAATGCAGCAATAAAAATGGCATGGTAATAGTACCCGACACCATCTGTAGTTGTTGTAGAAGATAACCATTCAAGTGCCGATTTAAAATCTTGCTTGCCCCACTTAGAAAGTAAATGAAGTGTTTTTTCAATTTTGCCTTCTTCGGGGCTAAGGCGTGATATTTTATCTAACCGCTCGGGGAAAGAAGGTTGGCTTTTGTTAACATTACCCCTTTGCTTATAGTGCTTAGCTACTTCACTTTTTTGAAAAATAATTTTTCGCTTATGTAGATCAGCAGCAGAGCTTTTGTTAGTTGAAGAAGCATCCTGTAGTGGTGAATCTACAGCAGAAAACCTCCATATAAAACATATAATAAAAGCTGCTACCAATACTGCAGATGTAGAAAAGTATTTTATGTGAGTTTTCATAATTTACTGTACACAATGACGCTACTTAACTAGTAAAACTAATAATAAATCACTTAACCAATACTATACCTATTAATAGTTAAGTGATTTATTTATGAGGAGTATTAATGATTGTAAAAGCTAGTTTCCTCGAGAGGGTTGCTGAACAACACGGTCAGGCCTAAACGACTTAATCTGACCTCTTTTGCTCCAGTCAACATCTACTAAACTATACATTGCTCTACGATAGTTGTGTGTTTGGTTCCAAGCATTGGGATTGTAGTTGTTATTACGGCCATTGACATGGTCATGATAAAAAGCCCAAAATTTATTATTCCACCAAACGACAGAGCCATGGTTAGTTCCTGGTTTGCCAAATGGATGAACTAAAATACCACGCTGATCAAAATTATGATGGGGATTGTTGTTATTCCAGGCAACTGCGTGTTTAATTTGGTAACCTCCTGGATAAGGCCCCTGGGGTGAAGCTGTTACACTTGCCCATTGTAACCAAACATTATTACCCACTTTATATGCATGTGGGCCTTCTAAATATTTGCCTTTTTCTAATTCAAGGTCTTTAGGGGTATTTATTTGAGTAAAATTGGAATTAATCTTCGCGACCCAAATTGCTTTATTGCCACCGGCACCATTTTTAGCATAGAAAATGTACCACTGCCCACCTATTTTAATAACTGAAGGGTCAAATACATGATCAAATCCATTAGCAGTAGAGATCGGCCCGGACCTAGCAGTGAAAGGCCCTGTGGGTGAATTAGCCACGGCTACACCAATGGTTTGGTGGTTGTTATCCGCACGAACACTAGGGAAAAACATATAGTATTTGCCATCGTCTCCTTGAACTACATCAGCGGCCCACATAGTAGCGCTATGTCCCCAGCCAGAATTCGCTTTTCTCGCCCAAGGCACATCTTTTTGACGTAAAACTAAACCGTGCTTTTGCCAATTGTTCTGATGTAGATTGCCATCTGTAGAAGAATATACTTGGTAACCAGGCATGCAAAAACCAGTATTTGCCCAAGGAGCATAGGAGTGTTTCTTCTGTTTGTTATTTCTTATTTGGCAAAGCTCTTTGCTATCGCTAGAGGTATACACATATATCTTATTACCGAATACTTTTGCAGTTGGATCTGCAGATCCGACTGGAGCCCACTTATTAAAATGGGGATTGTTGCCTCCGTCCCAAATAAGATTAGGTGCATAGTGTTCGGGCAGAATTGTTCGATTACGTAATGGTTGTGCTTCCAAGGTGGATGCAATACCTATAGAAGTAAAGGTAAGGGCGGTAAGCAAGCGCTTAATATAAGAGTTCTTTGCATTTTTATTTTTATTAAACAGCATTTATTGGATTCCTCTTTATCTAGTTATTATTTATTTTATTCCTACATTTTTAATATTATTTACCTGTGAAGTTTGTCGCCGTATTACTAAGAAGTGAGCCGCTATGCAATACAGTTCGAAACAGTTTAAAACGGTTTCTCTATTGAAATAGGCCGTCTGCATTCACATCTTATTGGCAGTTAGTATATATACGTTTTGAAAACGATTACAAATCATTCTGTCACTTTTTTAAACTTAAGCGAAATTAGAAGGCTAATGTTTATAACCTTTTAACATGCTAATTAAATTAACAATACTGATAAAACGGACAGTTTAAACAGAGGCAATAGAGTGCATAGTAGAAATTATAATGAGTTATTAGAATTTTAGTATTTTTAGTATAAATAATTTTTACATAAGTTAAATAAAGATATTAAATAAAAGAATGTTAATTGTATTGTCTATATTATTTTCTGTTGTTATGAGCTTAATTTCTGATATGTAACCAATGAATAGCACTGCCTTATAGTCATCAGAATTATAGAGTTAAGCTCTTTACAATAATAAAGATCAGGGTTTTGATACAGGCTGTGAGCTTGGAGGTAATAAATGAGTGGGCAAGTTCCGTCTTCTTCCAATTTTATCTGGCCCGTAGTTTTTTGTTAAATACCTTAGTATCTTCTCTTCTGTAGCGGTATCAAATTTCCACAAATTTTGGGTTTCTTGCATCCAGCGAATCATAGAGAGCCAGCCTTGTTTATTAGCACGATTTGTTTTAACTAAACTAAGAGAGTGGCATGCACTGCAGTTACCAGCGATGATTTGCCAGTTTTCATCGATAATTAGGCCGGTGCGTTGGTCTATTTTTTTCTCCGTAGCGTTCACGTAAGACACATTTACTACAATAAACAGCGTTGCGACTATCTCTTTTATCCATTTAGATTTTCTTATCTTTTTTACTGTTTTTATCTTTGTTACACCATCTAACTGCAGCAGAGCTAATGTGTTAGCTCGATCATATAGTTTGCGATAGACGTTAATACTCATGAAACAGCTACCGCGATACGGTGACAGGCGTTGTTTAGATATCCTCGTGGATTCCAGCCAGGTAAAATCATTGGTTGTGATTTTCCATTTGAATCTACTGCTCTTGCCCAAACTTCATAATATCCTGCTTGTTGAAATGTTACTTCTGCTTGCCAGCTCTGCCATGCTAATCGATTCGCTGGCGCTTTTAGCTTTGCTAATTGCCATGTGACTCCAAAATCAATGGAAGTAAAAACTTTTGCAACGGATAAGTCTCCCGCCCATGCCTTGCCGCGAATATCGAGGGGCTTGTTCAAATTGTGAGTGATGCCTGATTTAGGAAAGGTTACTAATGATTTCACCGGCATCGATTCAATAATACACATATCCTGTTCGGCAACTTTTGTCCCCGGTGCCACCGGCTTACAGGGTACTCGATAAGAATAGCCACCCATTTTAGGGCCATCGTGAATTGTATTGCGTACAACAATTTTATTTAGCCATTTGCCGGACGTTGATGCGGGCCAACCACCACAGACTAACCTTAGGGGGTAACCATTTTGTAGTGGTATCGCCTCACCATTCATTTCCCATGCGATTAAGGTTTCTTTTTCCAAAGCCTTACCGATAGGTACACCTCGAGAGATTACAACTTTATTTTTTTCACCACTTAGATGTTTATCAGCACCGTAGTAACCAATATAAATTGCATCTTCCTTCACTCCGCAATGTTTGAGTACATCGGCGAGACGTACACCTGTCCATCTAGGACAGCCAATGGCACCGACTGTCCATTGGTTTCCCTTTGCTGGAGGAGAAAATTCACTGCGACCATTACCACCGCATTCAATGACTAGTTGATAAGTATAACTCTTAAATTGTTGTTTTAACTGGGCAATAGAAAAGCTTTGTGGTCGTTCACATGCTTCTCCGTCAATAGTTAATTGCCACGTACTTGTGTCGATATCAGATAACTTGGGAGGTATGCCATTATTTCTTACAAATAAGTGTTTAGCTGGTGTAATATCATCATCTAAAAGATGTGCAGGTGTCTCGGCGTTGATAGGTCGGTCATTTAAAATTGTTAGGCCCGATTTACCAGGAATAGTAAATTGCTTATTTTGTTCTGCCAAGGCAATAGGCATGAGCCCCTTAGGCATTAAATACCCAAAAGGGATTGCCATACCCAATAGCGTCGTCATACTACTTAGGGAAACGCTTTTCAAAATATTACGTCGTCCCTGATCGATAGTACTATTGGAGTCGCTATTTTGAGAGTTAAGTTCGTACTCGCTCGCAGTGTATGAAAGTGTCTTATATGGCGGTCGACTTTTCTTCACGAGGTCTCCTTACATATGTTTGTTGTTGCTAAGACGTAGACAAAGAAGGCTGCCTCTCTACAACTTCTATATCGACATTAACCGACTTAAAAGCAGGGGTAAGGCTGCGAGGATCGTGATCTCGACCCACTAAAATATTTGCCTCTGGAAAATATGCCATAATGTTGCTGTTAGGTAAATCGAAGGGAAATACTTTTACATCATTCATCACTCCGTGAGCAGAGCGCACGTTAATACAACTATTTTCTGTAATGCCTAGTTTTTCAATGGTAGCTGGATTCATTAATATAGACCAACGGTCATCTGTGTCTCTATAGCTGTCTTTTTGTTCGTAAACAATAGTGTTAAATTGGCCTTCGCTTCTGACTGTAGTAAGTGTATAAGGCAAAGGTTTTTCTCTTTCATCACGTAATATTGAGTGGGTAATGAATGATGCTTGCCCATCTTGAGTATTAAAATTGTAATCATGAACAAGGCGTCCAGAAATATGAAATTCCTCTTTACTCGTGCCTATCTCAGCAAGTTTTTCCATCCCAGGTATTGTTGATGCTATAGCTTCTCGAATATTGTTATGAGTACGAAATGCTGAAAAATCTAATTGCGAATCGGGTAAAACCTGTTCTGCTATATGAGTTAGAATAACGCTCTCTGGTCTTACGTGATCAAGCCGTTTAATACCGCCATCGCTTAAGCGTACATAATTAAACATTGATTCCTGAGTTGTCGCTTGCCACTCTTCATCTCGTGCTGTCACAGGTAACACTAAGGCCTCACTGTTGTCCATACCATTCACATGGCCTTGATTTAACGTGGTGGTAAGAAAGACCTTAAAATTAATATTATCCATAGCTTTCTTTGTCCATTGTTGATCTGGTGATGCCGCATATAAATTACCACCCATTAACAATGCAAAGTCGATACTATTGTCGTAAGCCGCTTCTAGGCAAGCTAAGGTATCCATACCTTTTTCACTAGGTAATGTAATATTAAAATTTTTCTCTATGCCATCGAAAACATCTTGAGGTAGAACAGGCTTGACACCAATAGTGCCAATACCTTGTACGTTACTATGGCCACGCAACGGCAGTAGACCTGCGCCCGGGCGGCCGACCATGCCACGTAGTAAAGCTAGGTTAGAAATATATTCAACGTTTTCAACACCATGGGTATGATGCGTAATACCCATACCCCAAGCAAAAATGGTATTGGAAGACTCAGCGTATATTTTAGCAATATCGCCAATTTGTTCACGGGAAATACCACTGCACTCTACGATTTCTTGCCATTCGGTAGCATTAATATTTGTTAGAAAATTATCATAGCCTTTTGTATGCTCATGAATAAAATCCTCTGTTATTGCCTCCATTTCTATAATGGCCTTTGCAATACCCTTAAATAGAGCGATATCAGAGCCAATACTTGGTTGAATATATAGGCTGGCAATTTCTGTCCCGCCAAACAGCAAAGACTTTGCACTTTTGGGTACCGCAAATCTCACTAGTCCAGGCTCTTTTGCTGGGTTAATGACAATCACTTTGCCGCCGCGCTCACGTAAGGCTTTTAGCTTATGGATAAAACGGGGGTGGTTGGATGCCGGGTTAGCGCCAATAAGAAATAATACATCGCAGCCATTTAAATCTTCCAAACTGACAGTTGCTGTGCCACTGCCAATGGTGTTTGTTAATGCTACCCCCGTTGCCTGATGACAGTAGTAAGAACAATTATTGATATTATTAGTGCCATACATTCTTGCCAGTAATTGCAATACAAAACCGGCTTCGTTTGACGAGCGGCCAGAGGAATAGAAAAAGCTGCGCTGGGCGGGTGTCTTGCGCATGGCTTTAGCTATTCTATCGAGGGCTTCTTGCCAACTGACTTCACAGTAATGTTGCGAGTCTTTGGCTTTGTAAATAGGAGTACCCAATCTGCCAAGATGCTCAATCTCTTGGCCGGATAGCTCTTGGAAATCTAATAGTGGGTGTTTATTAAATAGGGCATTAGGAATCGCAGGTTGTATATCCGTACTTTGCGCCTGGATACTCTTATTGCAAACAGATGGGAACTCATCGAGTTCGTTGGTCATTCCCCCCCGTTGGCCACCCATTCCAAGGCCGCAGGCTTTACAGGCATTATGAGAGGTCAGCGCTTTTGCTGAGTTACGTAGGCCAATACGTTGGATAGTACTTAATGTGTATATAACCTTTTTAACGCCACCACCTGTTGTGGTCGGGACAGTCTTATTTTTGACAGTAGCTTTGTTTATATCTTTTATATCTTTCATGCCTAATAAGCGCCTACTACATTATTATTAACGAACCCTGGAATTTGTTGACACTAATACATCAGTATTAGTTTCAACAAATCCTTAAGACCCTATTATATAGCGTACGATAAGTTATTTATTTGCTAAGTTTATAGCGTGTTATTGGGGCGCTTAATAGTCTCGAAAACAAGAGTTTGAGGTCTTCTTGTACGATGTAGAGGCATGGCACCATTATCAAAGAGACGAGGGTGGCGAATAGTACTGAAAAGCTCAGAGATATAGCCATCGGAATGACAAACTGGGCCTGCAAACTGGGTTCAAACATAATCGGAAGTAGGCCGAAAAATGTTGTTAGAGAAGTCAGTAAAATAGCCCGAAAACGTTTTTTGGCAGCGTCTACCACCACATCCTTTGCCTGCTTACCATTTAAACGAGAGTTATTGATGACATCGGTGATCACCAGCGAATCGTTAATGACAACACCCGCCGCCGCGATAATACCAAATATGGACATCATGCTTAGGCTGTAACCAAGGAAAAAATGTGCCCATATGGCGCCTGTTAAGGAAAAGGGAATAACAGACATGACAATCAATGGTTGCAAATAACTTTTAAGTGGCAGGGCCAGCAGTAGGTAAATCACAAATAAACCAACCAATGCAAAGGTCGCCATCTGGCTTTGTTCCTTGCGTTGCTCGAAAAGCGCGCCGCCAAGTTTTGTTGTTACCCCTGGATACTGTGTGAGTAATTCAGGTATTATTTGCTGCTCAACTTTATTGCTAATACCGGCAACTGCTGCTTTAGCCTCATCCACGTCGGCATTTACCGTTACTACTTGAAACCCTAGTTCCCTGTCTATAGTGCTGACACCTGGCACTTCATTATATTCTGCAATATCACCAAAAAATACATGGCCACCTTGTGGTAAAGTAATTAATGTACGTGTCAATGCACTGAGTTGCTGTCGATCTGATAAAGGGCCTCGTACCATAAAAAGAATTTCTTGTCCTTCTCGAATAACGCGTTGCGCTTCTAACCCATAAAATTGAGCTCCGACTTGTTGGACGACTTCCTTTGCAGTCAATTGTAATTGATAGGCCAATGGCTTGAGGGTAATTTTATATTCAGTTTGTGAGCTATCTATACTAGAAGAAAGGTTATACACCCCTTCAACTTTACTGAGTTCATTAATTAAATGGCTACTGGCTTGCTGTAATAAGTTCACGTCCTTAGCAAAGAGCCTATAGCTAAGGTCGCCATCTTCAAAAATATCAATGACATCGGATTCTATCGTCAGTTTTTTCACCCCTGGTATTTCCGGCAGTGCTAAGCGCCAGCGTCGTGCTAGTTCAAAAGTATCAAAGGGGCGTTCAGCTTCAGGTACCAAAGGGACAACTACCTCGGCTTCTGTCAGGTGGTCAACACGAGTATACATACTCTCCATCATTGCTTGCCCAGTTTCATCCATTATTTCTTGCTCTACTTGCCGCATCATGTTTTCAATTTTTGCTGCGGCAGCAAGTGTCTGAGCTTCAGAAACATTTTGGTTCATTTTAATATTGATAGAAGGGTAGTCATGGGGCACTTTAGGTACAGAAATAAAGCGAACTTGACCTGATATCACGAGGCTAATAGCAAGGGCTAACAATATAATAAATGCGCAGATCACCGCATACCGATAATGAATACAATAGGTTAACAAAGGTTGAAAGCGCGTTTTTAAGAATTGTTGAAGATTGTTATTAAAACGCTGCCGCCAGTGATTTTCCGGTAAAGGTGCGAAGTATGTGCTGCCCAAATGAGCCGGTAAAATTAATTTAGACTCCACCAAACTGAATAGCAAACAGAGTATGCATACTCCGGCAATGGCAATAAACTGTCCGGAGTTAGGGCCGGAGCTGAGCATAAAAGGGGTAAAGATTGCGACGGTGGTTAACACTCCGAAGGTTGCGGGAGTGGCCACCTTGTGTGTGCCTGTAATAATATTTTCTTTTGAGTGACCGCTTTGCTCAGTTTGATCGCAAATACTTTCACCAATCACAATGGCATCGTCAACGACTATTCCAAGCACCATAATGAAAGCAAATAATGATACTAAATTAATGGTAACACCTAGCCAGGGCATTAGCCAAAATGCCCCTAGGAACGAAACTGGCAGTCCTACCATCACCCAAACTGCCAGTCGTGTGCGTAAAAATATTGCCAATATGATAAAAACTAAGACGGCACCCTGAGCTAAATTTTCTAGCATCATATTTAGCCTGCCATCTAAATAAAAGGTAACATCTACAAACTCATAAATTTCGATTTCACTCGGTAGTGTTTCAGTTTTTCGTTTAACGTAAGCTTGCACTTGTTGCACTACTTCGTTGAGGGATTGATTTTTTCCCGCGAATACCATGATGTAAACAGCTTGGCGTCCGTTCAAACGTCCGAGACTTAGTGTTTCTCTAAAACCGTCCTTAATATTTGCAAGGTCTTTAAGTAATACCTTCTCTCCTAACTCACCCACTATCACAGGAATGTCCGCAAGTTTTTCTCCGATGTAGCTTCTCTGTTCTAGCCTTAAATAAATATTTCCTCTATCCGTTTTAATTTCACCCGCTGAGATATTATCGGAGTGAGATTGAATGGCGCTCACAACTTTTTGCAAACTCAAGCCATATTCCTGCATTTTGATAGGTCTGATTTCTATTGCTACTTCATAGTCGGGTAAGGCTGACAGTTCCACGTGTGATATGCCGTCGAGTTGTAACAATTCAGATTTAACTTCATTGCCTAACTTTTTTAGCGACATAGGATCGCTGGGGCCAGAAACAACTATGCTGATTGCTCGCTGAGTTTGTTTTTTCTCGTACACCAGCAGCGGTTCCATTTGGCCAGGAAAACTGGCAATGCTGTCTAGTTTCAATTTTATTTCATCGAGTCTAGACGAAATATTCTCACCGTTTTCTAACTCAATAGTAACTTGTCCCTCACCTGGCCTGGCAAGGCTAGTCAATCGTTTTACACCTGCCTGGGGTTTGAGTGCTTGTTCAATTTTGATAAGAACACTTTCTTCAATTTCTTTTGCAGACTCCCCAAAAATTGTTGCTTGAATAATTATTTTGTTATTTTCAGAGACCGGGAATGTTTGCCTTTGTATGCTGTTATAACTCAACAATCCCATACATGAGACAAGTAATAGAAGTAAATTTGCCGCAACCGGATGGTAGACAAAGTAGGCGATTAAGCCTCGCTGTTGCGTCATTTATATTATTCCTTTAATGCTAACTTAGCTGCCGAAAATGTATCTTTAACGAGCATGCCATGCTGAGGATATTCTGGCAGCTGATTCACTATTCTATACCCATTGTTCGTCCATTTATCTCCTTCTATTAGAGCGTAATCCTGTTCTTGTCGCAAAATAGTGACAGGCTGCTCTACCAGTTTTTGTTCTTGGCTAACTAGCCAAATTGATTTATTGCGTATCCACTCTTGAGGTACTTTTAATACATTAGATAAATGTTTACCTGGAATACGTGCCTGCAGAAATTGGCCATAGTGCAAAGGTGGAAGTTTTGTATTAATGCCATAAGGATCGTCGACTCTCACAATGTAGTAGGCCATGCGTGTATTGTTGTTAAATTGGCCTATGTGGCGCGTTAATATTCCTGATCGTACACTTTGTTCTTGTGACAGCGGCCCTGGTGAAATGGGGTCGGGAAATATCTGGATGCCGTCGCCTGGTAGCTTTGGCAAAAATGGACGGTCAAAGCCTGCAATGGGAATTCGAATTTCGCCATAAGATAAATTCACCATCTCTCCTAAAGATTCACCTTCAGATATTACTTGTCCAAGTCCTGTGTCGCGGCCGGTGATAAGAGCATCATAAGGCGCGTAATACTTTGTACGTGTAAGATTTTTTTCTGCCAGTGCTAGATTCGCTTTGGCTGCCGTAACTTGTGCTTTAGCACTGTCTACCTGAGGTTTTCTAAGTGCTAAGTCTGTTGTTTTCGGATTGTTTGCCCATTCTACTTTTGCAACTTTTGCCATGGCGATTTCTCTTGCTAAGTCTGCTTCGGCTAGTGCTAACTGAGCTTTTTGTTGGCTTACTTGTGTCTCGTAGTCAAAAGATTCGAGCGTGGCCAGTATTGTACCTTTTTTCACTATACCGCCTTCGATAAAGGCCGCGTTTAACCATGCAATTTTTCCTGTTAACTCAAAGGCAATATCTGTTTTTTCTGCCGCCTCTAACACCCCGGCCACATTAATTTGCGTCTGATACTGGATTAAACTTACAGGCACTGAAGCTACAGCAGGTCGAGTATCAAGCTCAGAATTTATATTGACTTTAGGTGAGGCAAGAGAAATAAGAGCAACGCAAGCTCCTCCACCTAAAAATAATATCAATAGACAGACAATAAAGTGTTTAAAAGAATTTTTCGCGCCATTTTCATTTTTCATTAGTGCTGTGCTCTCGATACTTCCATTAATTTTCCTTTATTGTCGCGTAGTACATCTACCTGCTCGCCAAATATATAACGTGTTAACTAATTAAAATATTGAGGTCAAACAGGATTGATTGTTTTGCAGAATTATACTTGCTTAAGTTATTCGTGATATGTTACAACATATCTGCCAATTCAATTGATAATATCACCATTTCAATAACTCGTATATGGACATTTCAATGTCGGTTTCTGAGCACGTAAAAAATATTGTTGACCAGTATCAGCGCATTACAGCAATGCCTGAAATAATAATTTCAGAGAATACAATGGGACAATTTCACAGTTTTCTAAATTTACTGTCTAATGATCATGGCAGTGATTTTTCAGAAAGTGTGTTAGCGCACCCAGATATTCAAAAAATTAAACCAGGTATTCAAAAAATATTTAGTCATGCCTCTAGCCTTTACGAGCGTCACTGGGCTACGCAAATACTCAACTCGGATATGCCACGACAGACTTTCGAGCGTGAATATCCCTATTACCAGCATTATGAGCGGGCAACTGGCCTGGAAATAAATTCTATCCAATCCTTATCTGAGCGTACTATAGAACGTGTACTTATGGTAGGTTCCGGCGCACTTCCGGTTACATCCATGGCTCTTGCACAGAGTGGATTTATCACTGACAACCTTGATATTCACGGAGAGGATCTTGAATTAGGACAGTCAGTTAGTCAGAGACTTCACCCTAGTTATCAAATGTCATTTATTCATAATGATATTTGCCAGGAATCCAACTTAGCAAAATACGATGTTATCTGGCTTGCCGCGTTGGTGGGAGACGAGAAGATTAAAGCCAATATTGTCGCCCATTTATTTAAAAATATGAAACCCGCAAGCTTGTTGGTTGTGCGCACTGCTTATAATCTTCGAACCTTGCTTTATCCTAGTATAAGTGAACAAGAGCTGCAGCCTTTTAAACTGAAATTAAAAATTCAAACTTACGCAGATAACTTTCATTCAATACTTATTGCACAAAAGCCGGTTTAACTAATGTCGATATTTACATCGCTTTTAAAGCTCAGGGCGGAGCATCGTTGGATGTTGCTAGCGGCGTTCTCTTTCAACTTGGGCTTTTACATGCTAATCCCGTTTTTAGCTGGCTTCCTCAAAGAGCAGTTACTGTTAAGCGCAACCCTAGTGGGGGTGGTGTTGGGTATACGCTCGTTTTGCCAACAAGGCCTTTTTATTGTAGGGGGATTACTTGCCGATTTGTTCGGTTATAAGCTGCTGATTATTTTGGGGTGCTTGTTACGAGCACTGGGCTTTGCGCTATTTCTATTTTCTAGCTCCCATGTATTGCTTTTTAGCGCGGCCATACTTACAGGTTTTGCTGGCGCGCTCTTTACTCCCGCTGCACAAGCATATTTTTCTGGGCAGAAAGATATTAGCCGTACGCAGATGTTTTCTTTAGTGGGGATTGCGCGTAACGGTGGTGAACTTCTTGGCCCTATCTGTGGTGTCATGTTACTCAGTGTGAGCTTCGATACCTTATGCCTAAGTGCGGCAGCGCCTTTTGCGATATTTGCACTTATTTTTATTTTTTTACTTCCTGCTGAAAGTAAAAAGAGCACTTTCAGTACATCAGAAAAAGCCGCCGATTCTAGTATTAAAACCATGATAAGTGGCGTACTAAATAATAAACCCTTCATTAAGTTTTCTGTACTTATGACAGGTTACTTTATGTTGATTAACCAAATCTCTTTTGCCATTCCCATTCATATTGTCAATCAAAATGGCGCGCAAAAAGATGTTGCCTGGGTGCTGACATTGTGTGCCCTGGTCTCAATATGCTTGCAGTTCCCAGTAACACAATATTGCGAAAAGAGACATTCTCCACAATATTGGATTCGAGTAGGTATCGCTTTGATGGGACTGGCATTTTTGTCATTAATACCCACCTGGTCCGAAAATCAGAGTCTTTATCATTATATTTCTTTAAGTGTTTTGGCGGTGGTATTTACCGTGGGTACGATGGTGAGCTTTCCATTTATCCTCAGCCAAATATCCGAATTCGCTAACGATCGATCAGTTGCTACACACTATGGTTTCTTTTACTTATTTGCAGGTTTTGGGTTGATTGCTGGTAGTAGTTTAATTGGTATCGCCTTTGACCTTTCTAGCCTAAATAAACACCTTGCATGGTATAGCCTGACAGCAATAGGCCTGTTGACCGCATTCCTGCACATGCTGCTAATGCCCAGTGGTGTAAAGCCACGGGCCAGTCACGTGCAAAACTCGCTTACAAACTAAGGTGAAACATTATGATCCAGCTTACAAAAGAGCAACAACAAGCATACATGTCTGATTACCTGGAAAAAGGATGGAGGGAAGAGAAAATGACCTTCGAGTCGGTCAATTTAGAACCGGGTTATATTGATGGAAAAATAAATGTCGATCATTTTCAAATTATGGGAGACGGTAAATTTCACTTCAGTGCACAAAGTGCCATGATATGGATCTCGCAACTGGGAATCATATATGGCTGCTGGGATAATAAGCTAACTTCTAAAGCAGGAGAGGTGTATTTACGCGACCTGGATATCAAATTTAAGCGCACGATAAATAAAACGGAAAGCGTACGCTTTGAGGGGTATTTCCCGAAGTATTGCAAAAAGCAGCTGTCTGAAAATCTGGTTTATTATAAAAACGCAAAAATTTGCGTTGAATCAGGCGCCTTTACCGGTTCGGCGAGTTTTATGGTGCCTATTGCTTAGCATCTGTTTCGCTACTCACGAATATTAAATAACAGTCACCATTATTTACATAGGGTATGATACATTATATCATTTGTAGACATTTAAATTACTTCAAAAATTCGACCTGAATGTAAAGGTGGTCTCACAGCGACGCTGAGGCACCTGAAACTCACCCCGTGTAAGTGTTTTTAGCTGCAGCGGTGTGATCTACAGGTGTGAAATTTTAATCAGAAGAGGACTCGCTGTGATAGAAGCCGTCAACTTGAGCAAAACCTTTGCTGGCAATAGTGTGCTCGATAACCTGAGCTTTACTGTTAATCAGGGTGAGATTATGTGTTTGCTGGGGGCCAATGGTGCGGGTAAAAGTACCACTTTAAATTTATTTCTCAATTTCCTACAGCCCGATGGTGGTAAGGCCCTTATCGATGGCATCGATGTCAGCGACCGCCAATCCAGTAATAACAGTAAGGAAAAGCTTGTTTATCTGCCTGAACAAGTTAATCTCTACCAAGAGTTTAATGCCATAGATAACCTAAAGTATTTAGCGAGTTTATCTGATTTAAAAGTTTCTGAGGATCAGCTGAACGCAGCGCTCGATGAAACAGGGTTAGAACCTGATGCGCGCCGACAGCCCTTAAAAAGTTATTCTAAAGGAATGCGGCAAAAGGTGGGAATTGCTTTTGCGATCATCCGCCAAGCAAAGGTACTGTTGTTGGATGAACCTACTTCTGGTCTTGATCCCAGTGCAACACTTGAATTTATTCGCATTATTGAAAAAATTGCCAAAAAAGGTGCCGCTGTTTTAATGGTGACACACGATTTTTATTGCGCCCATTCGCTAGCGGATAAAATCGGTATTATGGATAAGGGACGTTTATTAGATCTATTAGATAATAAACAGCTTTCTATCAAGGTGTTAGAAGATACCTATCACGGTCTTATTTCTGGTAAAAGTGCTATTCGGCAAGCTTCTTAACGCTAACTTGTTAACATAAGCTTCTTAAAATTGTCGCAATACGATGTACATATTTATCCAACCTTACACGAAATGAGCTTAGGTTACGTTGCCCTCAAGGGCTGTGTAGCTTGAGCTGCTTTGTAAAAGGAAATCGAGAATAAATGGTCGATCAAAAAGTCCTTAAGATTTTTCACCACGAACTGGCGAGCAAACGCAAAAGCCCAAGTTTATGGATTATATTTATTATGATCCAACTACTTTTGGGAATTGCCCTGTATACCGGCTGGCAACAATATCAGCATAACCTGACTACACAACTGACAACTCAGGCTGTAGTTGAAGAACAGTGGTTGGCACAACCAGATAGGCACCCTCACCGAGTGGCACATTTTGGTCATTTTGCATTTCGGCCCCCAGGGGCACTTAGCTTTTTTGATTTGGGTGTCAATGCTTGGGTGGGACACAGTATTTTCCTTGAGGCACACAAACAAAACAGTGCTAATTTTGCCAGCGATCAAGATGCCAGTAGCTTGCTTAGGTTTTCAGAGTTAAGTAGCGCGAATATTCTGCTGTTAATTTGGCCTTTACTGATTATCGCTATGGGATTTGCCAGTATCTGTGGCGAACAAAAAAGTGGCACCTTGAGGCAGTTAATGTCCATGGGGGTGTCGTTTAGGCATTTGGTAATAGGCAAAAGTTTGAGTTACCTACTGGTATCACTGATCTTTATTTTGCCAGTTTTTACATTAACCTTGATTCTCGCAGTTAATGCCGGCGCAGCCGTATCTACAGAAGAGTTGTTGCGGGTTGTCTTATTGTTTGGAGTTTATCTCGTCTATTGCTTATTTTGGATAGGCTTAACTCTATTAGTGTCGAGCTGGCTCAAAGAGCCTAAGCAAGCACTCATATTATTAACTTCCATATGGTTTATCCTGACGATTTTAATGCCGCGCATGTTGGCTGAATTCGCTCACAGTCAATACCCTTATCAAAAACGTAATGACTTTGAACTGGCTGTTAAATTAGATAACAGAAAGGTGGGTAATAGCCATAACCCTGATGATCCTTATTTTAATAAGTTTAGAGCTGAAACTTTAGAAAAATATGGAGTCGATTCTGTCGATGACTTACCCATTAATTACAATGGTTTGGTGATGCAGGAAGGTGAGAAGATCACAGCAGAAATTTATAATAAGCACTACCAAAAGCAAATGAAGCAATTTACTGCGCAACAAGATTTTGTCAGTACTTTTTACTGGCTCAATCCCTACTTGTTTGTGCGAGATTTTTCAATGGCGCTCACACGGGCAGATACACGGCACTTTTTTAATTTCGAAGAGCAAGCCGAAGTACATAGATATGAGCGCACTCAAAAGTTAAACAAACTGCATACTAATGAAATTCATCGGCACAATGACAGAGACCAGCGAGCTGATAAATCTTATTGGCAAACATTTGAAGCATTTGTTTATCGTGCACCTAATTTAAGTTGGTCGCTCAATGCCTTTTCATTTAAATGGCTACCTTCATTGGCTGTGGTTTTCATCTTATTCCTACTATTAAGCTCCAAAGGCATGCAGCGGAGGATATATGCTACTGTTTAAGCTCGAATGTAAGCGCCTATTCTCTGGCATGATTAACAAACTTGTGTTGCTCTTATTTTTGTTATCTGGAGTGTTTGCTATTTACCAAGGGGCACAGGGATATAAATCCATCCGTATAGATCAGTACAAATCCCAGATAGTATTTGAGAAAGAGCGGGAACATATCAATAAGCGTGAAGAGCTGCCGGAGACAGGTTCTCTTGCTTATTACGCTTATGCTCCTACTGAGTGGAAGCTCAGCCCTTGGGCGGCTTTGTTCGTGGGCCAGAGTCAGACATCAATGGTGGCAACTAAGATTCGGGCGCTGGCATTACAAGGGCAAATTTATAATAGAGAAATCGTTAACCCCTCTCAGCAGCGAGCCGGTGGTCTAGATTTAGGCTTTGTAATTGTTTATCTACTACCTTTAGTAATCGGTATTTTAACGGTTACACTTATCTCAGACGAACAGCATGCCGGTCGTTGGCGTTTGTTAAATGCGTTGCCCAAAGGTGCCTTTAGTTTGTTGTGTAAGCAGCTGGCCCTGCGCTTTAGTGTTATCTGGTTGTTAGCTGCAACCTTATTAGTAACGGCAGCCCTATTACTTAAGTTGCCTTTTGATGGGCAGTTTTGGATTGTTGCAGTGGCAATCACACTTTATATGTTATTTTGGTTTACTCTAGCCGGGTTAATTATGAGTATGGGCAAGAGTAGTGTTGTTAACAGCTTGAGTTTTCTCAGTGCTTGGGTGTTGTTTGCCATATTAATTCCTGGTGCTATCCATCTATATTTGTCTCAGCAGTTTCAATCAGATGCGCCATTGCAAGCAAGTTTACAACAACGCATGGTATTAAACGATGGCTGGGATCAAGATAAACAAGCAGCTTTGGATAAATTTCTAACTCGCGAGCCGAACTGGAATGATACTGCCCCTCTGGACGCTTCATTTAGCTGGAGGTGGTATTATGCGCAGCAACATTTAAGTGACCTTGCCGTGGAACAAGAGTGGCAAACATACTTACATAATAGCCAACTCCGCCAGCAGCGCTTGCAAAGTCTTAGCTTTTTGTCTCCGTGTCTCTTTCTTCAGTTAAAGCTAAATCAGTTAGCGAATACTAGCAGCGAACATTATTTGGCATATTTGGGTGAAGTAGAAGAGTACCACAAGACTATACGTTATTTTTTCTATGATTTTATATTTGATGATAAGCAAATAGGCAAAGAAGAAGTGACTAATTTCCCATTATTCGAGGCCAAAGAAACATCTTCGGCACCCACACCTTATTGGTTATTGTTTAGTGGGATTTTTGTTTTAGTTGTTGCTTCCTTATCTGCATTTAGGCTTCGTAAACTACGACCACTTTAATGCTTGGTGGGCGAATTTAATCCGGCTAGGTATCTATTTATCTGCCGGATTAATAGAGCATTATCTAAATATTTCAGCCCCCCTGTTGTTATCGTACAAATATCTTTTGATCGCTTCCTCTTATTAGACTTAATTAAAATACGGTATGGCAACCTATATTTAATTAGTCCTACCTCTTATATCCACATTTTTATAAAGCTTTATAACAGTCTGCAAGCGGATAGTGTTTGCGTATATGATGTGTGCCGACTAGGGAGGTATATAGAATAAATAAGAGTGCTAGACACGCTGCTAATACATTTCTGAGTGTTCTTTATTAATTAGAATTAAGGGGCTGCCAAGAGCCATTAAGATACTGCCAAGCAGCACCGAGGAATTGCACCTGAAAGGCTATAAAGGTAATTATTTAACGAGATAAATATATATTGATCAAAGGAAAATTGTTAGAGCTTGTAGCCAAGGCCTTAAGCTCTAACGAAGTACAGCGATTAAAATCTTAATCGCTGTAGGAGGGGATATTGTTATATAAAAATGTTTAAACTTGGCTTAAGGTTTAGTCGTAAGAAGCTACTAAACTTACGCCAGAGTAATTTCTATAACCAACTAACATTACATGGTAAGTGCCAGCAGGGAAGCTTGAGAAACTGCAGGTCTCATTATTACCATTGCGGAATGGACGGCAGTCGTAAGTTGATGTTGTTGGCTCGGAACCAAACCTTACATAAAGGTCAGCATCACCTGATCCACCGGTCATACGGAAAGATAGGTTAGAGGCACCAGCAGGAACTTGAAAAGTAAAACGAGTGGTAGAGTTTCGAGCTCCAGATAAGCTAGTCTTTGCAACACCGTCTTGAAGTACAGAACCACTAGGCGCTGGTGTTGGTGTTGGGTTTGAACCGCCGCCGGCAGCTGCAACTGCTGCTGCTGCATCAACGATACCTTCACCACATCCGTTACAGGTACGTGGGAAAGATCGAGCAGTATTTTTAAGGATATTTTCTACTTGTGTTGGAGTAATCGATGGATTTACCGAGTAGAGTAAAGCGGCTGCTGCTGCTACATGCGGTGTTGCCATACTTGTGCCTTGATAAAACGCAAGAGAATCAGCACCTGGGCCACGTCGACCAGCATTTAAAGTAGAAAGTACACCGTTGGGATCGTTAGCTACTCGTGTCTCACCACCTGGTGCAGCAACATCCACGGGGCTACCGAAGTTTGAATAGAAAGCACGTCCACCACTGCGATTTGTTGCTGCAACAGTAACTACTCCATTACAGTTTGCTGGTGTAGCTGGTGGTATGTTTCGAGATGGATCACCTGATACTACGTCCGCATTTGAATTACCTGCGGCAACAACAACTGTCGCACCTAAACTGCGAGCCCTATTAATCGCAGATTGCATTGTTGAGCCACATGCACCACCACCGCCAAGGCTTAGGTTAAGTACCTTTGCAGGGTTGGGGTTTGCTGGCACGCCAGGAACGTTTCCGCCTGCACCCCAAATGAGAGCGTCTGCAATATCAGAAGTTGATCCACCACAACGCCCCAATACTCTGATAGGCACAACTTTAGAGCCAAATGCCGCACCTACAACGCCTGTGGAATTTGCTACAGCTGCAATGGTTCCTGCCACGTGGGTGCCGTGCCAGCTGCTGTTAGTGCCTCGTCTACCTGGTATACACTCATTATCATTTGTCCAGTCACCTTCATCTCGTGCATCTGAATCGCGACCGTTGCCATCCTGTGCCGTTTGCGCACTAGATATAAAGTCATAACCGGGTAAAAGATTTCCGACTAAATCTGCATGTGGACGATAACCTGTATCGAGAACACCTACTACAACACCGGTTCCAGTAGTAGTATCCCATGCATCAGGAAGATTCAGTCCTCCTGTAGACTCAAAATAATGCCACTGCTCGTTATAGCGTGCATCGCTAGGCGTGAACATGGGATACATTCTTGTATCTGGCTCTACCATTTCGATGTTGGGATCGGCCATCATCTTTTTCATGATTGATTTTAATTCGGCTTCAGAAACTTTATTTCCTAGCTTAACAATATGCGCACCAGTAGCAATTTTTCGTAGATAATTTACTTGTCCGCCTGTCACATCAGACACAGCATTAGATACAGATGCCATTGATGATGTTGAGAGCGACGATAGAAAATTTTGTGGCGCATTGTCTTTATATTTTACAATGAGTCTATCTGTTGTAGCGGGGTTTGCTAACGGTGAAACAAAGCTAGTTTGACTTGCATCGTCCATAACCGCTGCATTTACAGTGTTTGCGGCAGCTGCAATGGCAACAGCACTAGCCAGCACTAGCTTTTTAATTAAGCAACCTGAAGGCATTATATTTTTCATTGCGAATATTCTCCGGTCTAGAATTTATGTTCATATTTTTTTACAACGTATAAAATCCTGTTTTTATTTTTAGATCCGATTTAATGCAAATAAAGAAAAGAAGTAAAAATGTTTTTTTTTGTTAAAAGCTATTGTTTTTTTTCTGTGTGCAATGTTTTTGCTTTTATGTAACGAAAGTATCCCGATAATCCCTCAATATTTTTGATTAAAAAATTAATAAAAAATATTTTTTGTGAAATAAGACTAACTTAAATTAAATTATTGGCGCGAAAAACTTTTTATTTTTATTATTTTATTTAAAAATATCGAAATAATTGTTTTTAGGTTCACATAAGAGCTGTTACTTTTTATTTATAATTTATTTCTAGATGTAACAAAAAAATACATGTTAAGTAAAATTTTATTATGTCGATCTAGCTATTCACTTAAACACTGTTATTGACCTGGTCACAGTGTTTGAGATGTCAAAGTACTTGAGAAAATTACTTAATAATAGAAAGATGTTTTTTGTGTCACTTTGATGATGTAAATTCAACCAGGATATTACTTAAACTAAAAGGCTAAGTGTAGCCTGTAACATAGACAGAGCCTATGCAAGGCTTTATCCTGAGCAGAATTAAATAAGTTATTAACCCACCGGGTTACTGAGTTATAGGTTTTCTGAAGGTAATATTGATGATTTTAAATGATAGTAAAATTGGCGTAGAGAAATATAGACCATTAACAAAGCTTAAATCTTGTGTGGCTTTTTCTTTTTTATTCCTGCCTTTGATATCTGATGCGCAGGTATATTTCAACGCGAAAATTTTTGGCCCGGTAACAAATATCTATTCTGTTGATCAGCAAGGAAAAATAGAGAAAACTACCGAAAATAGCGCTTGGCGTGATAGGGAACCCAGTATCTCAAATAAGGGGGATGTTGTATTTAGCTCTAACCGAGAGCAACAAGTGAAAGTGGATTTAAAACGTAGCTCGGAAAATTTTAATCTCTATATAAAGAAAAATAAAACAAAAGAAATAAAGCCTTTAGTGGTTAGCAAAGCTCAAGATATCTTGCCACGTTTTAATCCGCAGGGCACACAAGTCGCTTATTTAAAGGTAATTTCAAAAAATAATGTAGAGTTGCATAGTGTTGATGTCAGTGGCGAAAATGATACTATCTTAGTACAGGCTAATAATATTTTTGACTTCTCTTGGTCTCCCAATGGCAAAAAAATAGCACTCTCTTCTATTAGGGGAGAAATGTCCTATATTCAGGTAGTGGATGTTAGAGAAAAAAACAATGAAGTATTACTTAAAGCCACTATCCCTTTAGAAAACCGAGATAAAACGCTACCCAAAGGTAAAGTGTCTAAATCGAATGATCTATTTTTGATAGCACCAAATTGGTCGCCTAATGGCAAGCATTTAGCTTTTATCAAGCACCCAGCCACTGCTGACAAAAGTAAAGCTCTTTATATTTTAGATCTTGCTTCTTTAAAAGAGCGGCGTATATCTGCCGAGGAAGTACAAGTGCAAGCGCCAGTAAATTGGTCAGCCGACGGTAAACAATTGTTGTATTCCGGTTTAGTAGGCTATCGTTATTATTATGATGAAAGCAAACGTGATCGAGTTTATGAAGGCGGTATGCATATTTTTGTTGCTAATGTTAGTGAAGGCGGATCTCATGATAAAAATATTAAACAATTAACTAAGGGAGATCACTTGCATAGTTATCCTGTATTTTCTCCTGATGCAAAAGAGATTGCGTTTTTGTATGCCGATAAGCTTGGCGATGTAAGAACTGTTGCTTTGAAAAAAATGAAGCTCAATAGCCAAGATAAAAATATTGAAGCGGGTGAGATTGAGGAATTGTATTCCAGTGTTGCTCGTGATTCGAAAATTGTTTGGCGCTAATAGTTGGTGTAAATAATTGCTGGTTCTAATTACAGGTTCAACTGTAAAAGGCAAACCTAAAAATAAAAAGGGGTAATAACTTAATATTCCCCCTTTTATTTTTTACACAAGCGATTTATTTTACTTGGATTTTATTGCTAATTAATCAAAGCATAGCTCTACAATGATAGTGCCTGCGTTACAAGTAACTGTTGACGTTGTTGTAGCATATATTCCGTCTACTGTTAACGATTAACTGCATCAACTGCCGCTGCTGCATCTACAATACCTGCACCACATCCTCTGCAACGTCTTGGGAAAGAGCGGGCAGTGCTTTCAAGAATATTTTCTACCTGATTAGGTGTAATCGAAGGATTAACCGAGTAAAGTAAAGCTGCCGCTGCTGCTACGTGAGGCGTTGCCATACTTGTTCCTTGGTAGAAAGCAAGTGAATCATTTCGAGGGTTGCGACGACCAGTATTTAATGTTGATAATACGCCATTGGCTCTAACACTATTTGTTTCGCCGCCAGGAGCCGCTACGTCCACTCTATTACCAAAGTTTGAATAAAACGCTCGACCACCGCTGCGGTCAGTTGCAGCAACAGTAATGACACCATTACAGTTTGCCGGAGTTGCATTTGATACATTTTGGCTTTCATTACCTGCAGCAACAACGACAGTGGCGCCTAAACTGCGAGCCGTATTAATCGCAGATTGTATTGTTGAACCACATGCACCACCACCGCCAAGACTGAGGTTTAAAACCTGCGCTGGATTAGGGTTTGCTGGAACACCTGGAACATTTCCACCGGCACCCCAAATCATTGCATCTGCGATATCAGAAAGTGATCCACCACAACGGCCTAAAGCTCTGATGGGAACAACTCTTGAGCCAAATGCAGCACCGACAACGCCTCTGTTATTTGCTACAGCAGCGATGGTTCCTGCTACATGAGTGCCATGCCAGCTACTGTTCGTGCCTGGTCTGCCGGGCACACACTCATTATCATTGGTCCAATCACCTTCATCTCGTGCGTCTGGGTCGCGACCATTGCCGTCTTGTGCTGTTTGTGCGCTAGATATAAAGTCGTAACCAGGCAAAAGATTACCCACTAAGTCGGCATGTGGACGATAGCCTGTGTCGATAACACCTACCACAACGCCAGTACCGGTGGTGGTATCCCACGCAGTTGGAAGGTTTAAGCCACCGGTTGTTTCAAAGTAATGCCACTGCTCATTGTAGCGGGCATCGTTGGGGGTGAGCATGGGATACATTCTAATGTCTGGCTCCACCATTTCTATATTCGGGTCGGCCATCATTTTTTTCATAATTGCCTTTAATTCGCTATCAGAAACTTTATTTCCTAATTTAACTACGTGAGCGCCCGTACTCATCTTACGTATATAATTGACTTTGCCACCAACAACATCTAACACTGCATTAGATACAGATTGCATGGAAGAATCACTTAATGCTGACATTAAATTTTGTGGTGTATTATGTTTATATTTAACAATTAGACGATCAGTTTCTGCAGAATTTACTAACTGAGGAGAGAAACTGGCTTGACTTGTATCGTCCATAACTACTGCATTTACAGTGTTTACAGCTGCCGCAAGTGCAACGGTGCTGGCCAATGCTAGCTTTTTAATTAAATAACCTGATGGCATTATATTTTTCATTGCGAATATTCTCCGGTTTAGAGTGTGTGTTATTTTTTACAATATATAAAATCCTATTTTTTGTTTTTAGATCCGATTTGGTGAAAATAAAGAGGAAGAAGTGTTTTTTTAAAACTATTATTTTTTTATTTGTGTAATGCTTTTGTTTTTTATGTAACGAAAGGATCTCAATAATCCCTCAATTCTTTTGATTAAAAAAATAGTAAACTTTTGTTAAGTTAATCTAGAAGTTGATTTGAATGCTACTGTTGAATTGATTTCACTATTTAAAAGGTGAAAGTGCTTAACAATAAAAAAGTATTTTTTGTGTCACTTTGAGGGTGTAAATTCAGTCATGATATTTCTTAAAACCAAAGAATTAATTTTGGCTTTAATATAGACAGAACCTACGCAAAAAATTATCCATAAGGGAATTAACGTCAGTTAATAATCCGTAAGCCTATTTATTTATAGAGTTCTAAAGGTAATATTGATGAGCTTAAATGATAGTAGGCTTGGCGTAAAAATTATAGATCACGGACTTAGCTTAAATCTTATGTAGCTTTTTTCTTTACATTTCTGCCCTTGATGCATTATGCGTAGTTATATTTAAATGCCAAATGTTTTGGTTCAACAATAAATATCTATTTCGTTGATAAGCAAGAAAAAATTGAGAAAACTACGGAAGATGATACCTTTGTGTGACAGGTAATCCAGTATTTGGGGGAAGTGAGATATTATAGTTAGCTTTAGTCCAGAGCGATAAGTGAAAGTAAATTTGGGCGGTGGAAGTGGACTTAGGCGCAGCTCCAAAAACTTTAACTTCTATATAAAGACAGATAAATCAAAAGAAATAAAGCTTCTAAAGGCACACCTACAAATAAAAAAGGGGGAATATTAAATATTCCCCCTTTTGCGTTTTTGATGCAAACGATTTATTACGCTTGCATTTTATTTACGATTAATCAAAGCGCAGTTCTACAGCAGTAGCATCGGCATTGCGGCTAACAGTTGCATTGGTAACACCAGGCATTGAAATAGACTGGAAGAAACCTTGAGCGCCAGTGGTACCTGCAGATGATTGAATTTGAATATCAAAAGCTCCGCCAACAGCGTCGACGAAAAGATTGCCACTAATTGCTGGACTAAATTGAACATAGATAGGTGCTTCACATCCTAGATCAATTTGCTCTCTTGATCCGCTTAAAATAACAACTGGATTATTAGGATCTAATCCTGGGCAGTCGCTACGTGGTGGAGCTGGTGGTGGTGGTGGGCCAGCTGGACTATCGGCTGCTGGATACGCATTATCCAATAGTAGTTTGAAGGCTTCTGGGTACCAACGACCTGCATGGGGAGCATTATCAAGTGCGCCTGTTCCTGATTTACCGTCTGGACGAGTAGCTGTGGGATCACACATTGGATCGTGTTGTTTCGCTGGATCGTTTGGATCTGGCTCGAAGTTAGGATCGCTAATACCATCAGATTCACCTTGTGGTTTCACCCATACGAATGCGTCGATGCCATCATAAGGATCTGCCCATGGCTTAAAGCCAACGCCACCAGGTTGGTTACACCAGTTACCACGATGCAAACGACGGTCAATGCGAGATTCTTCTACATAGGTATCCACATTGGTTGATGTACTTGCTTGCGTTGGGCGATTAGGTCCACCCCAGCCATTTCGACCAGTGTCAATCAACATACCAATGCTTTCAGGTGCACCGCGAGCAATCATTGCCGCACGCCAATCTTGAGCGAAAGACTTTTCTTCGAAGTAGGGGTTGTACTCGTAGAAGCTTGCAGCACGAACTGGCATACCGCCAATACTTAAGTTGGGGTCTTGTAAGAAAGGTTCTACTGTTGGTGCATAGTTTGCGCTGTTAGTAACAAAGCCAGAAATGCTGTCCCAACCTGCGTCGGTGCTGGTTACTACATCGCCGATTAACTCAACAGCGGGGCCAAAGTTACTAGACCATCCCAACCATCCTGAGTTAGCAACATCAAGGTATGAATATACATTAGGTACTGTGGCTAATTCGTTAAGTGCGTGTCTTATACCGTCACGGTAGCCGCCAGGGCCATTAGCTTCCGCGCAATCAGGCACATTTAGGTTGGTCACTAGGTTTGGAAGTGAATCAACCTCGATAATTGCGACAATGCGGATATTTCTATATTTAGCATCAGAAACAATTTCTTTAATGGGTGCAATATATTCATCCATATAGCGTTGGAAGCCATTTTCAGATATACGTAATTCACCATTTGACGCAAGTGCAGCACAGTCACGATTAGGAAGATCGTAAACAACAAACATAAACATTTCAGCTGATTGCGCGAGAGCTTCATCAAGGTGGCCGCGCAGACCGATACCATCGGTTATTGCACCGATGCGATCCATCCATACTGCAGTGTTATAGCCAGCAATTGCCGCTCCGCCTGGTTCTGCCGCTGCACGAGAAGACCAGCCTGGATCAATGTAGAACTTAGCATCGCGGAACGGGTTATCAACGCGTGCGCCAGGAACCGGAGTAGGTGTTGGCACTGGAGTTGCGGTTGGCGTAGGAGTCGGCGTCGCTGTTGGTGTTGCAGTAGGTGTTGGTGTCGCCGTTGGAGTAGGTGTTGGTGTTGCAGTAGGTGTCGGTGTCGCCGTTGGAGTAGGTGTTGGTGTTGCCGTTGGAGTAGGTGTCGCCGTTGGCGTTGGGCTAGATGAACACACATTGCCACCCACTGTAGGGATCTCCGCGGCACCAGCACCTTTAGAACCCTGCATGCCAAATTCTACTGATTGGCCAGCAGGGATTGTGCTATTCCAGCTTAAGGCTGAAGCTGTGTAAGGATTACTTCCAGATACGGTTGCATTCCATGAATTAGAAACGGAGTTGTCACCAGAATAAGACCAATTAACATTCCAACCGTCTATTGCAGTGTTGCTGTCATTAGTAATGCGAATTTTAGCAACGAAGCCGCTATTCCATTCGTTGTCGATAATGTATTCGCAATTAGCTGCATGGCCCGACGCAGCATACAAGCTTAGAAGTGCCGCACTTAATGGCTTCAGCCATTTGCGCAACACAGGCTTTGATTGTTTCATGCTTTTTCCTCTAGTGGGTTGTGTGTGTTTACAAACATACATAGTGATCAACGGTGTGGAAGTAGGTGTCGTCGATCGTATTAATCATGTTTATGCTTTTATACAAAAACACTCATATTCTTTTTATAGCTGTGATCACATGATTGGCGATGAGGTTAAGATAATTATGAACTTTCTTCGTTCTAGTTTCAGAAAAGCAGGGTTCTACTTCAATACTTACAAAGTTAAACAAACGAAGATGAAAGTTAAACGTTTAACTAAGAGTATTGTTGGGTACAAGTATGCGCATATGGCATGGAAAGCTTTGTAAGATGGTTATTTATAATACTTAAAAAATAAACTACAAGGTCGAATAATATTTGCGCGTAGTATTTTTCTAATTAACAGAAGGAAAAAATACTTAATACTTTGTCCTATGTCTCATTTATTAGTTCCCTACATCGATGCCTAATAATTTTTAATTACGTGCTAAATATTAACTATTTTATATGTGAAAATGTGAAGTGTGTCCACTACAAAAATATTGTATAGGATCTAAGTATTTAAAGGTACTATATTTAAGTCGAGTGAAAAATATTTATTTTGTTGTATATAGATTGGATAGCTAACAAGTATTGTTTAAGCTCTTCTTTTAAATAGGATATTTAACTAAAAATTAGCTTTAAATAATTATGAGAGATAAGGCCTTGAAATTTTAGGACTGTTAAAAATAGTTTATGGCGAATCTAGCGATATATTTAAAAACGATAATAGAAATTATAATTTGTAATATAAATAAATTATAATATTAATAGGAAAGGCTTCAGTTCGAAGCCTTTTAGCCATTACTATGAATTCGGCAAAATTGAAGTATTAATGCCCAAGTTCAATAATTCCCCAAACCCCAAGATTATTGACAGTCATTACTGTGTCGCCTGAAGCATTTTGAGATAAGGATAAGCGTGAAGAACCCCCTCCAGGTAAATGCAAGGTAGCTTGAGTGATGGCTTCATCAAAGTAACCATCAGGAATGGCAATACTGATATTGTCCAGCTCAGGTGTTGTTCCGTCGACAGAGTTAAGCGGACGGTTTAACAAGTGAATAATATAAGGTGCATCGTTATTACTTTTATGAACCCGAGAGAGCGCTGTCACTGTGTCATCGGCAATTGAACCACTTATGCTGACAGAAATGTTATTGATTCTTAATGCATCAATAGCTGCCGCATCGCTTGATTTAGTCAAGTCTAAAACTTTATTGCTATATCTGTTTAACAATGCCTGTTGCTCTGCAGTGAGATAATTACGATCTCTATCCACAATAATTGTGTCGTATTTAGCAAAATCTTCTACTCTGGGTACAACTGGGGTTCCAGGGTCACCAAAAATAAGCAAGCCAAAGTTTAGGTTGCTTTCAATTAACTGACGAATACTTCCTAACATGGTATTGCTGCCATCAATCCATGTCGCATCGAGATAGGCCATCATGGATGACACTAAACCAATTTTGGAATAAGCCTCATAATCATCGAATAAATCGGCGTTATTACTGACAAATTGGTAAATATCACGGTAGTTGTCGGCATTTATATTCCAAACACCCGAGCCTCCTACCCATACTGCTGCGGGAACTGAAAAGATACCTCCCATTGCGTAGGACTGAGCAATCCAGCCACGGGCTTGTTGAGGCGCATTACGGTTGAATAAGTTTGCAAACTCCCAAGGATAGGGGAAGTAAATTAAAGTTTTATCCACTGCTTCAGCGGCTTTTAAATGACCAATGATATTAATTGGCATTTCATTTTTAAAATTAGCTGCACCCATTGCATGTTCGCCGGCAAGGAAGCTGATGTTCTTATCAAATATATAACCCCGAGCTTCCGTAACAGCTGTGGTTGCACCAATTTCAATATTGGGATCAATTGAACGAATATAACTCAGTATCTCGGCCATTTTTTCATTCAATACTTTGCGGTTAAAGTATATGAAATCTTCCATCAGCGGCACGCCACCACTGACTCTATTAGCACCTGCCATATAGCTGGTGTGAGTGTAACCGGCACTTATTAGAAAGTTACGATAGTTAAAATCACTAATATCATTAATGCCTTTTGCACGTAATTCTACTTCAGTGTAATTATCATCCATATATTCTCTGAAGCCATCCATTGCCCAGCGTGAGAAGTCGCCACCAAATTGATTCAAGTCGGTAGATCGCGTTGAGGATGTTTGTGAATCAAACATAAAGTGTGAAATATTAGCTTTAAATATTTGATCCACTTGAGATTTGAAATAATCTACAAACGCTGGGCTGTGATTACTAACCCAACCGGACTCATAACCTAAATAAGTGGGATCTTCTGGGCCGAAATCCCATGACACAACGTCGTTATCTAAAGTGCGAACCCAGTGTTCATCGGGCCTATCCTGAAATTCAATAAACCATTTCCAAGCCCAGTCAAATTCACTGCGTGCGGTATATTCCAAACCTTGATTTCTATATCCCTGTACCTGATTTGCCCAATTGTTGATAGTGGTATCGTTATAAAAGTTTTGGTTAGGTGGATGTCCCCAAAACGCACCAGTAGCGCCAAAATTACCATAGCCGGGTAGACCTCTGTTTTGAGGATAGGTGTACCACACAGAAGATTTTTCTATTTTACGATTAGCAGGTATTGCAATAGGTGGTTCCATATGCAACGCATTGCCTGGAATTGGCGTAGCCGTTGGTGTGGGCATTGGCGTCGGTGTTACCGTTGGAGTGGGAGTGGGAGTTATCGTCGGTGTCGCTGTTGGGGTAGGCGCTACCGTTGGGGTAGGTTGAGGGGTGCTTGTAGGTTGTGGATTAGAAGAGCATACGCTACCACTTAGTGTAGGGATTTCGGCTGCACCAGAACCTTTAGATCCTTGCATACCAAACTCCACTGATTGGCCAGCAGCAAGGCTACTGTTCCAACTTAAGGCAGATGCAGTGTAAGGGTTAGTACCTGATAATGTCGCATTCCAACTATTGCTAACGGTATTATCACCAGAGTAAGACCAAGTAATGTCCCAGCCATTAATAGCACTATTACTGTCATTGGTGATTTTAATTTTAGCAACAAAGCCATTATTCCACTCATTGTCGACGATGTATTCACAATTGGCTGCATAACCTGACGCAGCATACAAACTGAGGAGTGCAGCACTTAATGGTGTTAACCATCTACGTGCGACTGTGTTTGACTGTTTCATTATTTTTCCTGCTATGGATAGTGTATGTTTAAGGAATTTACAATGACAATAGGTCTTAGTATGAAACATAGTTAACCTGTTAATCATATGTAAGCTCTTATAAAAAATATAAGTATTACTTGATAGGTGTGATCAGATTCTTAGCAAGAAGACTAGAAGAATTGTGAATGCCCTGCGTTCTGATTTAAGAAACAGAAAGTTTTGTTTGCGATTTTTGTAAAAAATAAAACAGAGAGAAAAAAGCCGAACGTTTAGTTAACTGCATAATTTAGTTCAAGTATATGCATGTGGCATATAAAGCTTTGATACCCTAACCTTATAATCCTTTTCTTGTGAACGATATAATCGAATATCATCTGTGTTTGGTGTTTCTACAGTTAAGGAAATGTTAATAAATGATATGCTTTGTCGTATGTCTCATTTTGGATTTTATTTTTATTATTAAGTTAATTTTTAAATGTTAACAATTTAATGTATTAATTTGTGATGTATTTCCATTGAGCGGCAGTATATAAATCAAGCTTTCCAAAGCTTTGATCTTCACATTAAATAGAGAAATGTTTGCTTCTTGTGCCAGGTTTACAAAGAAAAGGTCGTTTTAAATAGCTAAGAAAATCCTTATCTTAGCGTTTGTCATTTTAATCTTTTCGAAAGCCTTAAGCGAATATAGCGATATGTTTCAAAATGATAATTTACTATGCAATCTCTGTAAAATTGCAAATTACGATATTGTTTATTGCCATCTATGTATCATTATAAATATCTTTTAATAACGATATATTGGATAAGGCGCTGATAGCTAGCCCGTAAGTTAGCCTTCCAGGTTACTAGTCAAATTTTGTTCCATAGTTGACTCACCCTTTTTTTCTTGAGACAAACGTACTAGTGCCTTCATTATTGCACCTAAGCCACCTCCTTCATTACTGCTTATCGCTTTCTCTACATCTGCAACACTAATACCTAAAGACATTGCCAGCATCATTTTTTTAAACGGATCATTCTTAAGTTCTGCAACTGCAGCCGAAACTTTTTTCGATCCATCCATGCCGGCGAGTTTCAACAGCTTTTTGATTTTAACCTCAAGAGGTGCTGGAGATTCCAAAAATTCGTTAAATTTCTCTGGAGATATATCGATCTTAAGAAGTCGTATGATAAGTTGTAAGCGAACCTTTTGATGCTCTTTTTCGGCATCTTTCATCTTCTCTTTAAAAAAGTCAGCGAGCTTTTGAATAGGCCCTTTATTTGATTTTTTTGACTGTTTATCTGAAGTACTCTTCGAGTCGTCTCCCTGTAATATCTTGAAATAGTTAACGCTCTGGCTTTTGTCTGATATTTTGAAATGTTTACTGTCCTGATTTTTAGTCGCAACTTCTTTAGATTTATCACCATCACGTTTCATAGTTGAATTGGACAGCCATGTTGGCTGAGTATTAATCTTCATTATTTTGCACCTCGGTGATAAAAATATAAGTTTAGTTAGCGTTTAATAAGTGATCGGCTAGCAAGAATAGTTCAACTACATTAAGTTGCATTAGTTATTGATATGTTAATAGAGATGAAATGGTACGCTTATCTAGCCCGAGTCTAAGCCCGGACTAGAAATTACTATATTTTTTATATTTACATAAAACTAAAAGCTGATAGTTTCTTCTGTAGAACAGTTGCTTACTGAACCAGCTTCACATACTTGGAAAGTGTATGTTCCTCTTGAAGTAAAGTTGCGATAGCGGCCATCATTCGCTGTTGTCGTGAGCAATGAACCATTGCGATAAATATCGACCTGTGAGGATTGTGCATCACCCCAAGCGACATCGACCCAGTTGTAAAAGAAGAAGCTACCAGATGATAAGCTGATAGTAATATTACCGGCAGTTGGCTCTGTTACAGAAATTGTTTCGGTGATGCTATCACTGGCTGAGCCGTCAGATACAGTAAGGCTCACATTATAACTACCACTTTGGCTAAAGGTGTAATTCACATTACTGCCTGTCGCATTGTTGCCGTCTCCGAAGCTCCATTGGTAACTATTGATATTGCCCGTGCTTTGAGAAGCATCGAAGGTGCAATTTAGATCATTACAAATGCTGCTAAAGCGTGCTTCGGGCTCTGTTGGTGTTTGGCCATCTCGAATAACCAAGAACTCAGCAGAAACAGCCCCCCAAACATTACTGGCATCTCTTGAGCGTACAAAAACTATATGCTGTCCTACACTTAGCCCGCTGGTATCAATAGTTGCTGTAGCTTCCTCTGTTTTTTCATTAAAGGCTCCATCAGAAGCCGATAAGGCTATGGCATTGGCACCACTTTGCCAGGGGGGAGTATCAATATAATATTCTACGGCAGCTATATTTTGTGTGGCCTCGGTGCCGTTACGGGAGCTGAAACGTGTATCTGTTACCGCGGTATTAAGGGTTACTGGTGTACCAGCGACTACACCAGAGTCGGTGGCATTGGCACTAAGTGTTATTGTTGTAACATCGGGGCCTGCTGGTGTGATATAAGGTGTTCTTACCACTTTGGCGGCATATATTAATGCGGGTATATTGTCGGGCTTAATTGAATTATTAAATACCGAGCAACTTTGGAAAAAACTTGTCCCCAATTCAAAAGTAAATGCAGCGACCCCAAGTTCTGCATAACTAATACTATCGCTGGTGCCGTCGGTGGGATAAAGCCCAACGGATTGTTGCGGGGTATAGCCATTAAAAAATGCAAACTTACGCCCTAATGTTTGTAATGCGGTACCGTTTGGTGCGACACTGTTGACGTCTCCCCAAGGCCACAATACTAACTCACTGAAGCTATGGATATCTAAGTGTATGCCACTGGTATCAGCTGGCGCTGCATCGTTATCATTCGGCCCACGACGATCCGGAAAAATACTACGCACATAGCTTTCAAGGGCTTGTACTTCAGGCTCTGAGCCTGCAAATGGGCCACGATAGGTTAAATTACACTGGTTACCGCTTGAACCTACGCCATTAGTAATATTCCAACGATCGCTAAAATTACGATTTAAATCAGCACCTCGAGTATTGGATGTTGGACTACAATAGTTTTGATTAACATTTTTGCGCCAAGAAAGCCCTGTTTCTGCTTGTTTTCGACCATCTGGATTGGTCTGTAACATGAGATGAATTTCGTGATGATCCAGTAGCCAACGAGCATCTGCATCATTTTGATAGTTGTCCACTAACCAATTTGCAAAAGCTAATACCAGTGGCGCTGTAGTGTATTCACGCGCATGTATTGCACTATTAATAAATAGTTTGGGCTTATCACCGGTAGTCGTTTTGTTGGTTAACACTAATACCTTAATGTCATAGCCACCAAGCCCTTGGGTCTTTTCCCAAGAATTTCCTACATCAATAAACTCAGCTAAATTAGGTTGTTGCGCAACAATTCTATCTGCTTCTGCAAATGTTTCTTCTACAGTTTCATAGCAGGCATAACCTGGAATTGCAGCTGCTTGACTGGCGCTTTGAAATTGTAAACTTTGTTGTATTTGTTGTAATTTAATATTTCGTTTTTCAATAAATTTACTTGCGGGTTTAAAAGTAAAATCAAAATCTTGAAGCCTCTTTATTTCCTCCGGGGTTAATTCCAAAATAAGATAGCCGTCGTCGAAATTAGCTTCATGCAATTGTGCATGAAAAGATATAACTGCCTTGCGGCCTATATCAGCATTTGGAAAATAGGCGCGGTAAATGTTGTTTTTACTTCTTTCCTCCAAAATAGCTTGTTGCGTTGTCAAGGCTCGATGTGCTGCATGTTCTGATGCTGTATGAGCTTTGGGTGTATCTGCAAATGTAGACACTGAAGATGCGAGAAACAATGCTAAAGAACAGTGTTTTAAGGTATTCATAGTGCACTCTTGTGTTAGAAGGGAAATGGATAAAATTCCTGCGTTAAATGCTAGGAATTTCAAAATAATAGCGAGATTAGTGCCTTACAGAACGCCTATTAAGAATAAAGAATAAAATGTTCAAAAATATATAGAGCTTATCTTTTTAAGAAAATAATATTTTCTTTTCAAATTAATAAATCATGTGTTGAACACAGGTACTGGTGTGGAAGGGTATTTTTCAAAAAATTAGTTAGAAATATTATTTTTGTTTTTATTTTAAGTGCCAACAATACTGCTCTTATGGCATTTAAAACTGCTTTATAATGTTTGTGGCGTATGTAAAGAGAATTGCAAGGCGCTTGGAAAGAAAGTGGTCAGATAAAAGTAAGGCAAGTACTAATAAAAAAAGTTTATCTTACCTTACCGGTTATATCATTAAATTTAATGATATAACCTATCTTTTAAAAAATAATTATTTTAACGAGCTCTGATCTAGTGCACTAAAAAGATGCTATACCCGTAATAGCGCGCCCCAATATTAACGCATGGATGTCATGAGTGCCTTCATAAGTATTAACTGTTTCTAAGTTGACCATGTGACGCATTACCGGGTATTCATCAGAAATGCCATTGCCTCCTAACATGTCGCGAGCATTACGAGCAATATCGAGAGATTTACCACACGAATTACGTTTAATCATCGATATAGTTTCAGGAGATAACTGGTTTTCATCTTTTAATCTTCCGGCTTGCAAACAGGCTTGTAAAGCAATAAAAATTTCTGTCTGCATGTCTGCAAGCTTCTTTTGGATAAGCTGATTAGCGGCGAGAGGGCGCTTAAATTGCGATCTCTCAAGAGTATAATCCCTTGCAGCCCTCCAACAGGTTTCAGCCGCGCCTAACGCTCCCCAGGATATGCCATAACGGGCATTGCTCAAACATCCCATAGGCCCTTTTAATCCCACTACATTTGGCAACATGTTTTCTTTTGGCACAATGACGTCTTGCATAACGATTTGGCCGGTAACGGAAGCCCGTAAGCTCAACTTGCCTTCAATTTTAGGGGCACTTAAGCCGGGCATACCTTTTTCTAAAATGAAACCACGAATGGCATCATCCTCATCGCTGACTTTTGCCCAGACAACGAAAACATCAGCAATAGGGGAATTGGTAATCCACATTTTCGCACCGTTGAGACAGTAACCATCGTCTACTTTTTTTGCTCGAGTAATCATACCGCCGGGATCTGAGCCATGATCGGGCTCAGTTAAGCCAAAACAGCCAATCCACTCGCCTGTTGCGAGCTTTGGTAGATAAGTATTACGCTGCTCCTCATTACCGTAGGCAAAGATCGGATACATAACTAAACTTGATTGTACACTCATCATTGAGCGATAAGATGAATCTACAGCTTCCACTTCTTTTGCTGCTAAACCATAGCTAACATAACCAACACCATAGCAACCATAGCCTTCGATCGTTGAGCCAAGCAGACCTAGCTCGCCCATCTCCCTAAAAATATTTGGATCTGTTGTTTCTTCACGAAAAGCCTGTTGAATACGAGGCAGAAGCTTTTCTTGCGCATACTGTCGAGCAGTATCGCGCACCATACGCTCTTCTTGTGTTAATTGGCTTTCTAAATTGAAAGGGTCTTGCCAGTTAAATTTGGGCCATTTTGCAGATGTCATAGTGAAAACCTGTTTGATCGTTATGAGTTTATAAGCAAATTACGTTGATCTTCGAACCCCATGCTCAACACAAAAGGATCATCTTGTTGTATACGCTTAAAAGTTTGCTTGCTATCAATGTTGCGCCAATTCATTTTAATCAGCTGCTGAGCTGTGGGTGGCCCGAGAGTTGTTCCTGGGCCTAAAATAATCAGGCAGTCGGGTGCAAACTCTTTACAGGCAACATTTATTGCCTTTGAGTAATTATATGTCTGGCACACCTGATGATCGAAGGTGTACTGAAACAATGCTTCTGCTTCGGTACTGTGTGCTTGCCAAATATGACCTCGGCCATCAATAAGGGGAATTTTAGGTGAAGCAAGTATCTGTTTATCGAAAGTATTGATGGCAATATCTGATATGGGCTTCATTAATGGACTGTGAAATGCCCCATGATTAGGTAAGGCAAATGGATAGCGGCCTTGTACTTTGGGTAGTGCATTGAGTAATTGTTTAACAGCATAATCATTCGCTGCAATTACTGCCATAGAACCTAAGTCAATGGATTGATAAATTTCCGCTTGGTTATCTTGTGATACCGCTTTTATTGTATCACTGAGTTGTTGGACTAAAGCTTCATCATGTTGCCAGTTATCATCACATAGTGGAAATAAGACTTGCCCTCCTTGGGCTTGTTTATGCATCAGTGTGCCCATCGTGTTAACAATGTGCATGCCGGTATGAAAATCTACAGCGCCGCCGGCGGCGAGTGCTAGATACCAGCCCATGGAGTTACCTGTGACTGCGACAATATCGAACTGTTCTTGATCAATACTTAAAAAGTCGGCCATTGCACAGGTGTAAATAATTGCTGAAGCATTGTCACCAGTGTTATGTAAAGACGGTTTATATTTTTCAGCAGCGTCTAATTCACTTACAGGTGGCTGCTGACTATCACGGCGGTAGGCATCCATCCCACTGATAAACGATTTTTTATCGCTGTGATATTGTTTTAGAAAGCCTAATTCCTCTTTATTGTAGGTGCCTCTACCTGGGCAGATAACCACGGCACTGCGTTTCATGATGCGGCCCTCTTGTTGTTACTGCTGTGATTTATATTCTCAGAGCTTTGTTGCTGTAAATTTATGGCAGCCTCGACGATATCATCGACACTTAGTAGCACTTCGTAAGCGGCACTACCAAGAGGAATAAAGCTGTCTTCAGCATTTATTCTAGCAATATTTTGTGGGCACTGTTGCTCTTGCAACATGGTTATAATGGCTTCGCTCACTGAGCCTGAGCGACGACATTCATCGACAATTAAAATATTCTCGCAATCATTGATTGCTTCTAGTATTGATTCTTCTGGTAATGGATGTAACCATCTTATATCGATCAAGCGCACTTGTATGCCGTGCTCTTTTTCTAATTTAAGAGCTGCTTGGTTACTTAAATAAAAACCATTAGCATAACTTAGAATACACAGATCCTTACTATCACCCACTACCTTAACATCACCGTAGTTAAAGGCATTATTTATAGCCGGCGGTTGGTATTGTGATGCCCACAGATTATCTCCAGGCTCGTGCAAATCCATGGTGCCATAAAGTGCAATAGGCTCGATGATAATAACGACTTTTTGTTCTCGCCTCGCCAAGTCAATACAGATTCGTAAAATGTGTGCGGCATCTTCACCATTACTGGGGGTGGCGACAATAATTCCTGGAATATCGCGAAAAACAGTAAAGGAATTATCATTGTGAAAATGACCGCCGAAACCTTTCTGATAAGCAAAACCTGCAATTCGAACGACCATTGGGTTGGTAAATAACCCTCTAGAAAAAAATGATAGGCTTGCCGCCTCGCCGCGAATTTGATCTTCAGCATTATGAAAATATGCCAGGTACTGAATTTCAGGTATAGGTAAAAAACCGCAATGCCCAAGCCCAATGGCGAGACCCAAAATACTCTGCTCATCAAGTAGAGTATTGGTGACTCGGGCCGGCCCAAACTTATCGTGTAAACCTTGTGTTACACCGTAAACACCACCTTTTACCGCTACATCTTCACCGAAGACAACGGTGTTTTTGTGCTGTAGCATAATATCTGCTAGTGCAAGGTTAATATGCTTCGATAAACTTACAGGTTTATCAAGGTGGCGTTTATCTTTTTTAAAGAGTTTTTCCCGTTCGTCATTGCTAACAGGGATATTCTCAAGCTTGTGCTGTGGAGAGGGCCAAATACTGTCCATGACAGCCGCTGCCGATGTTAATTTGGGGCGCTCAATTGCAGCTTCGGAAATACGGGTAATTCTCGCTTCAAGATCTGTATATAATCTACAAATCTGTTCGCCACTCATAATATTGCGGTTAATTAATAAACTTGCCGAATACAATAATGGATCATTGGCCTCTGTCGCTGTGATCTCATCATTTTTATGATAGCTGGCTTCGATATCAGAACCTGCATGCCCCATCAGGCGCACTGTTTTAAAGTGCAAGAATACAGGTTTACGTGTGCGTCTTGTGTATCGTTCAGCTTCTTTGGCCGCTCGGTAAGTATCGAGAATATCAAGGCCATTACAGCTAATATATTTTAGGCCTGGTTTGTGACTAAAATTAGCTTCCACCCAACCTTTGGGTGTATGAGTGGAAATACCAATGCCGTTATCTTCACAGATAAAAATAATAGGCATGGGAGATAATTGGTACGATGCCCAGGCCGCTGTATTAAGTGCACCTTGCGCTGTCGAATGATTTAATGAAGCATCGCCGAAATTACACAGGACGATACTGTCCTTATCCAATCCTACATTGTCATATTGAACTTTTTCATAAAGACCTAGTGCATGAGCAGCCCCCATTGCCTTAGGTAAATGGGAGGCTATAGTACTGGTTTGCGGTGGTATCCATAGATCTTTTGAACCAATAACTTTATGCCGTCCTCCAGAAATAGGATCATCACTACTGGCGACGAAGGATAACATGGTGTCGTATAAAGGGGTGCTACCGTGAATTTTCTTGGCCCGTTGCAAAGCCAGTGCACAACTTCGGTAATGCAAAAAAGCAATATCATTGCTTTTAAATACCTTACCAAAAATAGCATTACCTTCATGGCCAGAACTACCAATGGTATAAAAACTCTGTTTGCGGCTACTCATACGACGAGAAATAATATCCAGCAAACGACTCATTAACTGAGTTTCAAATATATCGACCAGCTCACTATTGGTTAATGTTGCGGTCAAATGAGAAGCGGAGGGGAGATCAGCTTTACTCACCCGTTCAATAAAATTGTTGTGGATGATTTCAGAGCGGTTCATGCAGACATCTCATATTTAAACATCATGTATGGAAGTTAAAACGTTTTATTCTTTTCGATATCTTGCCAGGGCCAACAAGCACCAATGCTATTAGTGATGACCGGCCCCAGTGGATGGTAAATAGAGCACTTTTATATCACAAAGTTCTTTAAATTTTCTTGGCTTTACACTACCGCAAAGCCAAGAAAAGGGCTTTCGCCTGTTACTAGCGTAACGAAAATAAAGAGTACTCTTAGGTATCAGACCTTCGGAGGCTGCTTGACAGTACCTCGGTGCCGCTTGACGGTAAGCCGACGCAGAGCGCACAAGGATGTATTCACAGCGTGTCTGTTACCGATGAGTATTCTTTTCATGCATCTTAATAGTAATAGCCATTAACTGGCCCTAACTTAAAGATCAAATTTTATTCCCTGCGCTAAAGGCAACTCGCGCGAATAATTGGTGGTAGAGGTCATACGACGCATGTAAGCCTTCCAAGCATCAGATCCCGATTCGCGACCGCCACCGGTTTCTTTTTCTCCGCCAAAAGCGCCGCCAATTTCAGCACCGCTAGTACCGATATTGACGTTAGCGATACCGCAATCACTGCCAACCGATGAAGTGAACAACTCAGCTTCGCGCACATCCGTGGTGAATATGGCAGATGACAAACCTTGTGGCACATTGTTTTGCAAGTGAATAGCTTTTTCTAAATCTCGGTACTGGTAGATGTACAAAATGGGTGCAAATGTTTCATGCTGCACCGTTTGTTCACTAATTGGCATTTCTACTAACGCAGGTTGTACATAGAAAGCATCTTTGCTGTCTACTGGCATAACCCGTTCACCACCGAGTACCTCGCCACCATTTTCTTTGGCGAGTACTAGGGCACTTTGCATTGCATCAAAAGCTTGCTGGTCAATCAGTGGCCCAACCAAATTAGCCTCATCTAATGGATCACCTATGCGAATACTTTGGTAAGCTTTTTTAAGTACTGGCACTAATTTGTCGTAAACATCTTCATGAATAAAGAGTCGACGTGTGCTGGTGCAACGTTGCCCAGCGGTACCCACCGCACCAAAGACAATAGCATTGGCAGCCATTTCTAAATCAGCTGAGGGTGCAACGATAATAGCGTTATTACCGCCTAATTCTAAAATGCTTCGACCGAAGCGCTGCGCTACTACTGGTCCCACTTTACGACCCATGGCGCAACTGCCAGTGGCACTGATAACGGGTACACGTTTGTCGGCAGCTAGTTGCTCACCAACGTTTCGTTCACCAATAATTAACTGGGATAAATTGGCTGGCACATCTCCCACTTCTTCACATGCACGCTCGAATAATTTTTGACAAGCAATGGCTGTGAGAGGCGTTTTCTCGGAAGGTTTCCAAATTACCGGATCACCACAGACAATAGCTAAGGCCGTATTCCATGCCCATACAGCCACTGGGAAATTAAACGCTGAAATAATGCCAACTGGCCCAATAGGTTGCCAAAGTTCCTGCATTTTATGGCCGGGTCTTTCTGAGACAATGGTTAAACCGTAAAGCTGACGTGATAAGCCCAGAGCAAAATCGCAAATATCGATCATCTCTTGCACTTCACCCAAGCCTTCTTGGTAAATCTTTCCACATTCCAGTGTTACCAAGGCTCCGAGGGCCTCTTTATGCTCACGTAAGGTGTTGCCGAACACGCGAATTAATTCACCGCGCTTAGGCGCTGGTACTTGACGCCATGCATGAAACGCCGTGACCGATTGCGCAATACAAGTCTCAACTTCTTCGCTGCTATAAGACTTTACTTGACCTATCATTTCGCCATCGATCGGGGAGGATACTTTTAAATCACCGGATGCAATGTCATCGGTGGTGAGATTCATCTTGGCAAATAATTCTTGAATTTTCATTTGAGCTTTCATCTCTCTTCTTTATGCCGTTTTATAGTCATTCAGCTATAGTTAGCAAATTAACTTTTCTTTTTAACTTTTCGGTGTTGTCCAGCTATATTATTTAGCTATTTGCTCGGCATAGTATTGTCCGAAGCGATTGTTAATAAAGTCATCGAACAAGATGTCTTCTTGTTTGATAAAGCCTTTATCAGCAAGTTTACCTTGAGCTAATAAATCTAATACCGTACAAATACCAGAAGCCGTGGTGATCTGGATTGCACTCCACAGCTTGCCGTTAATTTCTCGACTATATACTTTATTTACATAGGACTCCTGCACCAGCATACCGTCTTTCTTGCCACTAACATTGACGAATACTAAAACAACATCCTGAAAAGTAATTGGCAGGGCTTCTTCCATAATCTCTTTTAGTAGATCTTGACGATCTTTTAAGCGTAGATCGTGGAGCAACATCTTCATAATGTCGCGATGACCCGGATAGCGCACTGTACGATAATTAAGATTACATACCTTGTCATTTAATGTTTCACACAAAGTACCGAGACCACCAGAGGTATTAAATGCCTCATAATCCACACCGTCGAGAGAGAACTCCTCCAGTTCCTCTAGTGCAGGCACCTTCGTTAACTCTCCTTCAACAATCGCTTCACAAGGATTGCAGTATTCATTAATCAACCCATCGGTTGACCACGTTAAATTGTACTTCAGAGCATTAGATGGGTATTTAGGAAGAGCACCTACGCGCATATGCACGTTTTGCAGAGAATCGAATTTCTTTGCTAACTCGTAAGCGGCGATAGTAATAAACCCAGGCGCTAAGCCACATTGAGGAATAAATGCCTTCTTACTATTTTTCGCCAGATCTTTAACGATATTGGTGGTTTCCACATCCTCGGTTAAATCCAAATAGTGCACCTCAGCTTCCGCTGCCGCCATCGCCACATTACGTGTTACTTGGTAAGGCATCGCACTTAGAACAGCAAACTGGCCACGCATCGCTTTCAATAAGGCTTCTTTATCAGTGACATCAATGCGCTTGACTTGGACATTATCACGCTTAGGTAAACGAGAAAGGTTTTGTTCGTTAAGATCGACAACTGTGACATGGTAATCACCGCACGACGACAACAATTCAGTAATAATCGCGCCAATTTTGCCAGCGCCCAATAACATAACCTCTTTCATAATGAACTCCACTTGTATGCATATAGTTATCGCACAATATTAGGAGCCAAAGCTGTCATATTAAATATTGATTGTGGGTATTATGATTACTATTGCTTAACATATCGGTGGGTTTTCCGTTATTTTGTTAACTCTATTAGAGTGCTTGTAAGGCCTAAGCAGATGTTTTGCGAAATAACTCACAGATAATCTATTAGAAAACCAAAATCGATATTGAGGCGGGCAATTACAATAATGGCGGGTACTTCTTTGATAGCATCAGAGGTAGCAAAAGCAGCTAATTCGTTTTTATGCCTTACCCCACATACAAGGATCGCCGAATGTTTCCTGATATTAAGTTTCCTCAGGCCAAAGTTGATTGGCTTATTGCTGACTTTGTTAAGAAAGATAAGCCCTCAATTGCCGATTTTATGCGCCTTAAAACCATTGGCGGCTTGTATGATCGGCTAGATCGCTACCGCGCCGAAGCTATAAATATGAGCCGTAAAGACTTAATCGGAGAACATCATAGATCAAGTCGTTTAGCGCGGAATATGACAGCAGCGGGTGACCCTCGCCCATCTTCCCGGTGTGATTGCCATGCTTTGATTTCTGGTGCTCATGAAGGATCGGTTATTTTGCGTGCAATCATGGCATGGTTATTAATGAGAATTGATGATCCTTTTAATGGGTGCTGGCTGCCGAAAGATTGGGATGACCGTAAATATATGCCTAACTATCTTCGCCACGCTGTACCACATTGTCGTATCCACCATACTGAATACTACAACTGGCTTAATAGACGCATAAACTACCTAACGATTAAAACCCCTGAACAACTTATTAATGCTCTGCGAATAGTGCGTGTTTTACTTCAATCTGGTAATGTCCCGCCTAATGTTATGCCCAAAACAGGACGATAAAATGCTTTATACTCTGGCATCCGATAATCAGCACCGCCCTATGGTATGGGATTCAGATCACCTTGATATATTGGTCGGAGAAATCGGCGAAGCCATCGAAAAACGTATTGATATTAATCATGAACCCCGTTCATTTAAAGATGTGTTTCAAGAACCTGTACGCGTCAGCTTTCCGGGAATTGCTAAAGAATATAAAGATAAACCTATTCCGGATATAGCCGATGTGCAAGGGCGTTTATTCCTAAATGCCAAAGCTTATCAATGTTTACATTCATTGCTGGAAAATGACGGTGAATTTATAACGTTGAGCTATGAGTTAGGCGAAGCCTATTTTTTCATTCCTTTACAAGTGGCTGAAAATGCAGATGCATTGGATACTCAACTAAGCCGTAAAAATGAATGGGGTGATTTAGAGCATATGGCTTTTCATGAAAATAAAGTAGAGAGGTGGGCTGTATTCCGATCTATGTACAATGCCTGTATGACTTTACAATGTAACGAGAACATAAAAAATGCCATTGAAAAAGCCGGATTAAAAGGTGTATTTTTTACAACAGATTTAGGTAATAACTACGCAAATCAATTTGATGAAGGCGTACAGGTAAAAAATTGATAGAAAAACTCAAGCCAATATATGGCTTGGATGGGCGTTTCAGTTTGTTTTTTGTAAACTTGGTAGCTATGGTGGCAGTGTGTATATATTGTAATGCAGAAATCTATTCAGGGAATGGCGGGGTATGGAGCATGAACAGCCCCTAGAGGACTGGCATCGCAGGGTGGGCAATAGTATGAATGTTATCTACAGCACAAATTATAATATCAACCTTGGGCTATTAAATTACTTACATCCTTTTGACGGAATGAAGTTTAAAGCGATCCACCAAGGCTTAAAGTCCAATAGCAGAGTTAATTTTATTGAGCCTCCCGAATCTGCCAGCATGGAGTTAATTGATGGCTTTTTTTCCAGTATTATGCGAAAAAAAGTAAGGGATTCTGTATTCATCTTTAGAGCCCTAGAAGTCCCTCGTATTCCTTTTATCTCTTTTTCCTTTCTAGATCGCAAGATACTTCAGCCGATGCGTTGGGGTGTGGCTGGAACAATACTCGGTGCACAAAAAGCATTAAGTGAGGGCGGCATCTATTGGAATATATCGGGTGGCTACCACCATGCCGTGCAACAAAATATGGAAGGGTTTTGTATTTATAATGATATTGGTATCTGTCACCAGAAATTAGTTAACAATGGCGTGTTGGCAGAAGATGACAAGATACTGATTATTGATACCGACGCTCACCATGGCAATGGTAATGCCTACACCTTTATGGAAAATAAGCAGGTGACGATTTTGGACATTTATAATGCCGGTATTTATCCAGCATCTGGCTATACACGCGACCGTGTTGACATTGCCGTCCCTCTTAGGCCAGGTACAGAGGGACAAATATATTTGCAAAGCTACAGCGAGGCATTGCAAAAACTAGACGATGATTATCGTCTGGCCTTTGTGGTCGCGGGCACGGATACTTTATTAACGGATAAACTCGGTGGGCTATGTTTAACGATTGATGATGTGGCCGCAAGAGAAAAGCTCACACTGCAAGCACTTCACCAGCGCTCAATTCCAACGGTTATGCTCGGCGGTGGAGGCTACTCCAAAGACAGTGCAAAAAGCGTTATTCGCGCTATTTCTGCCTGTGCAGATTTGAAATTATAACACCAGTTATTAATAATATCTGGTGTAGGAGATTTAAAAGAAGGAAAGCAGCCGGGAAATAATGGGCAGCCTCGAATTAAAAATGAGCATGAGGGCCACGCGCAACCAATGCTTTACCTGTTAAAGATGGTAATTTAGCCTATTAATTAACGTGATAAAAAATGAAAAAACTGTGTTTCTGCTTAGCTATCTTCCTATTAAGCCAAAATTTAGCGGCCTTCTTGGGTTCCGAACTTGAAAAAAATGGATGGAAAATCCTAACAAAAAAGAAGGTTCCTGCTAGTGAATTCTCTATCACTGAAGATAATGGCATTAAAATTGTTTCTCCTGCTAGCAACGCGTTAATTTATCGTGAGGTTAACGCTGAGGAGCGTATGGGGAATGTACTTTCTTGGGAATGGAAAGTTGAAGATGGTTTGCCTAGCAAAACATTAAAAAAGAAACGGGGAGATGATCGTCCTATCGCGATCTATATTTGGTTTGAATCCAATCCTAAATACGATAGTTGGTGGATGCGAACAAAAGCTAAAATTGCCCGAAGTTTCGTCGGTGTTCCCTTACAAGGGCGTATTTTGACTTACGTCTGGGGAGGAACTGCTTCGGATCAAGAATTCTTTGATAACCCTCATATTCGAGGTTTTGGTAAGATGATTGCCTTAAAAACTCAAGAGGAGTCCTTGGGGCTATGGCAGATAGAGAAACGTAATTTAAAGCAAGATTTTCAAGAGGCTTTTGGTTTTCCTATGCCCAAGATTCGTTTTCTAGCACTATCTGCAGATTCTGAAGATAGTAAAAAGAGAGGTGTTGCTTTTATTAAGAATATTCAGCTGTCAGATTCATGAAAAAGATTTGTTGCCCCGTCTGCAATTCGTCACATGTCAACTTAGTTGAAAAAAACTCAGTTGATTGGATTGCCTTTCTCTATCAGCTTTTTCTTCAAATAGATGTCGCCCCATATTTTAAAGACATTGGAACCCTCTCCCTTTATCGTTGCGGGGATTGCCGCTTAGGTTTTTTCTCGCCCCATGTATCGGCACAGCAGGAGTTATACCAACAATTGCAAAAAAAAGATTGGTATTATCCTGCTATAAAAGAGGAGTATCACTATGCTGCCGGTTATATTGAGGCTGGCGCTAAGGTCTTGGATATCGGTTGTGGGCCTGGATATTTTAAGTCTTATCTAGAGGATGCTTATTATCAAGGCTTGGACTATTCACATTCTGGTAAGGAGATTTTATCTGAAGATGTTCATGAGCATATTGATCGACATCCATCTTACTACGATGCCTTAGTTTTATTCCAATTTGTGGAGCATTTAGAACAGCCTAAGGACTTTCTCGCAAGAGCGCTCTCTGGCCTTAAAAAAGGCGGGCGGCTAATCGTCGGCGTTCCCTACGAAGATTCCTACCTTCAAGATTTTCCGCTTTTTCCTCTTAATATTCCTCCTCATCATTTGAGTTTATGGAATGAGGAAGCGCTGAAACGCCTAGGTGAAGAACTGTCATTAACATTAATCTCTCTCCATCAACCAAACCTTGAAATATGGGAGAAGCCACTTTTTTGGTTGATTTTCTTTTTAAAAAAAATGGGGGTGTTAAAAAAGAAAAGACGTTTACTTTTAGGCTTCTGTACACCCATAGCCTATATTCTGAGCCTATTAGCCACCAAGTGCAATTGGCCTGTTCCCGTTCAGAAAGGTGCAACTATGATAGCCGTTTATCAACTGGATAGGTAAACGATCAATCAAGTAGTCAGAGTAAACCTCCCCCGATTTGGACTATGAAGATGTCACCGAACAGTTTGCACTCAATAAACTTAGCCCTGCTCTCACTTAAACAACAATAAACGAGACAATAAACAAGACACCCACTTTTTTCTAAGTTCGGTCGATAAGCTGTTATGAGTGTCTTGTTAATTCATTATGATTGGTGGCGGCGTCACAATTATTTTTGACCTGCCAAATCAGCCGACAAATATCAGCAACAGTGTAAACGGAAACTACATCTATGACGGTAATTTAAAGCGGGTAAAATCTGTCGTCAACGGAAAAACCATTTATAACATTTACGATCAATCCGGCGCACTCGTTCATATCGATGCCGTTAGTGACAACCAAAAAACCAATTATGTGAGCGGCCCCAACGGCAGCCTCGCACGAATCAGTAATAATATTATTACCTACCTCCACCCGGATCACCTAGGCAGCGCCCAAAGTGGCAGCGATGAAAATGGTAATGTGATATGGCGCGAACAATATACGCCCTATGGCGAAGAAATTAACAGCCCTGCCGCCAATGATGACTTAGCAGGCTATACAGGGCATATAAAAGACAGCGGCACAGGCCTAAACTATATGCAAGCGCGGTATTATGACCCTGTGGTTGGACGGTTTTTGTCGAATGATCCGGTTGGGTTTGTGCAAGGGAGGGAACGGCATTTTAATCGCTATGGTTATACTTATAATGACCCGGTTAATAGTATCGATCCTGATGGAGAGTTTGCTCTACCTGCTGTAGCGATTGGTGCTATTGTAGGTGGTGTGGTTAACGCTGTAGCTTATGCTGTTACCAGTGATTTCAATGGAAAAACTACGACTCAAATTCTAGGAGGAGTGGTTAAAGCTGCGGCTATTGGTGCAGTAGTTGGTGCAGCGACTACTTATGGTGCTGGTGCTGCTGTAGCTGCAGAACTGGGGGCAGTAAGAACTGCTGCCAATGTTACCGGAGCTGGTTTTGCTGCGGGCGGGACGGGAGAGATTGCTAATCAGTTAATAGAATCTGGTGAAGTAAGTAACTCTGGAAGTGTGTTGGCTGCGGCAGGAGGCAATGCTATTGGGGCGGGAGTCGGGGCTAAGGTCGCCGCTCCTATTGCTAATGCAGCAAGTAAAACATTAAGTGATGCTGGTTCACATGGTACTGGTGCGGCAATCAAAAGTTTAAGTAGCAAGGTTTTTAAACCCGTGGGCTATAGGGCTCCTACAACCATAGCTGCGCCAGAAGGGGCTGTAAAAGCTGGCGCTGAACTTATTGGCGGGTCAACAGGAGCGACAACGAACCAAGCTATAGATAAAACACGAACAAAATAAATTTATATGAAAATTAAGTTACCTAAATCTCGAAATTTACTACTAGACTTTTTTTCAATGTCTGTTTTTGTTGCTGTTTTTTATTTTAATGCGGAGGATATTGCGAGATTTTCGCTTGGCGATAGGGCTGATGTTATACCGTCTGATGAAGATATGATTTATATAGTTATTCTTTCTATTGTATATATTTTCGTTTGTGTCATATCTCTTATTTTAACAATTAAATTTTTCCGTTTTATTGCTAAAAAAGTATTTGGAATAGATGCAGGTGAGGATTATGTGGAAGTCGATTTATCCGAAAAAAAAGGAAAGAAAAACAAATAATATATTAATTTTTACCCAAGATTACTTATTGATTTTTTGAGTTGTGCCTTATTAATGCTGCAATATGTGCTGACAATGGTTCGTTCAAAATGAGAAATTATATGCAAAGGCTAAAGCAATCATTTTGCTTAAAAAGCGTAGTTTTATTTTTTGTACTTAGCTTTTTTGCTTTTGCTTTTTTGGTTTTACCGATCCCTGATTTTGATACTTTAAAAAAAGTTGATGGGGTTGTCTTAAGTAGACAGTTAAAAAAGGGTGGGGTAGGTGCTCAGGTTATTATAAATTCTGGAGAAGAAAAGATACTCTTCAATATTGCCAGTCTTACACATAAAGAAAATACTAAAGTTCGTAATTTAAAAAAAAGGAACAAAGGTTACAGTATGGTATGAAAAGGATGTTTTTTATACTTTTAATGGTTTTGAGCCATGGCAAATTGCTATAAATGATAGTGTTGTTGTTCCATATGAGCGGAAAATAAAAGCGGCAAGGATGTTGTACGACTTTGGTTTTATCCTTGTTTTTATTTCTCTGCATTTTTTTGCTATTTATTTTTATCTTTTGATAAAAAATAAATGAATACTATATTTACTTATATTTTAATTTGGGTGATACGCTACTAATAGGTATTCATTAGTTACTTTATGAAAGTTAAGCTACCTAAAACGAGAACGCTTTTATTAGATTTGAGTGTTATTCTTATCTACACGTTTATATTCAATGAAAATCTTGAAGATCTTTTAAGGTTTATACTTGGCGATTCCTATGATGCAAGTATAGAGGAAACAGGCATACTTATACTATTAATAGTAGTGTTTGTGGTTGGCGCAGCTTTTATATTCTTTATGTTCTCTTTTATCAACCTATTTAGGTTTTTTGCACAAAAAATCTTTGGTGTGAATGTCGGCGTAGATTATGTAGACCTTGATTTATCAAAAAAAATCAAATGACAAGCGGTAGTGTGAATAAAATAAATATACCATCCTTGGTAATATTGAAATTCTAGTACTCGAAGATTACTTATTTTATTTTGATTGTACTTCGGCAATATTTGAGGATTTCGATTTATTTTTAATATGTGCAACGTTTTTGTTTCGGAAGTAAAAACGGCTTTCCAACGGATCGCGATCGGTAGCTCGAATGGGGGTGTTGGGGTCAAAGCGAGGGGAGTCGAAATCTGGGAAGAGGGAATTAAAATGCAAAATATCGAAGCCTGCTAGGCGCTCGACTAATGCAGGGCTTGCCAGCATATGCGATAGAGCTTGACTGGTGCCATTATATACCCAAGTAAAAGCTTCCTCTGGCGATTCTTTTTCAAGTAAGTTTTGGAGGCTGATTTGCTTGCCTCCGTCCGCAAGAATTCCCACTACATGTTCTTGTTCGCCGGGTTCGGCAAATGGCAAATCCCCTAGATCTCCGGCGATCATTATCTGTGCTTTGTTATTTTTTTCGAAAAGGCTGTCGACGTATGCGCGAATAGCGCGGGCTTGAATTTGTCGTTGTGATTCAGTTATACGCTGGTGAACTCCGTTAAGATTGAGTAGAGGTCCATCCATGCGCTTACTTTTAAGTTTGCAGGCAATCACAGTAACAGGTGGAGTATTGTCTGCGAATCGAAAAACGCCTAATAAAGGCTCCCGAGTTCGAAATGGGCTGGAATAGCCAAAGGCCGATTCTATTTCTTTGCCTGCCATTTGTTCATATTTTATGAGTTCGACCCGCGCTTCATCATAAATAAATCCCACTTCGAGGCCGCGTCGGTCGCTGGTTTCCATGGATATGGCGCGGTAACGTGTGCCGGCCTGTTGGTTGACGCGATCGGCTACTCGCTGTAGCAAAGCTTGTGATTCAAATTCTTGCCCGACAATAAGATCTGGTAGTTCAAGTTCTTGAATAAAGGCAAGTGTAAATTTTTGAATGCGATTTTCGACTTCTTCTTTCGATGGGGTGCCCATACGGCCGGAACCGGGATCAAAATTTTCATCGAAGCGCTCAGGATTATCTACCTCATCAAAAAAGTCACGAAAATTCACATTGGTAATACGAGTGTCTCCTTTTTCAGCGCTACGTTGACTCACTGGGACTTTTGGCCAAGGGAGTGTTTTAACAGAAATTTCAGTCGGGTAAAGACGATAATTACCGTGTGAAAAATTGACGATCCCCGTAATATGTTTAATTGTATCACCGGGGCGGACAATCGTTGGTTTTTGTCTTTTATCTCCCCCAACCAGAATAACTTCTGGGTTGTAGTCCACTGCTCCATTTTCCAATAGCCGAGTATGTACTACATTTGTATTTCGAGAAAAGCCAGAATCTGTACGTGCATTTTCTTGTGTTAGCACAGCAAATTGACCAGAGCGTTCTGTAGCAGAAATTACCGAGGCATTTTTAATCGTAACGCGCATGCCTTCTAACGGCTCCCAAAAATCGACAGCTTCTGAGATATTTTGGTTCGGCAGCTTTGTTAAGCGAATAGGTTTGGGTAATTTCTGCTTATGCTTGAGCACTTTAAGATGTTTGATGTCCGTAAGTACTGTGTGAGGTAAGGTAATGCCACGCTGTACTTCCTGCACTTTTCCAATAACGTGAATAAGATCGCCAACCCGTAAATCTTGAACGTTATGATCAAGAGATGTATCTGGCGTTTGCATGATCATTAAACCATCAGAGCTTGACGGATTATTATCGCCCTTAGGATCTTGAATCCAATAACCGGTACCATTTTCTAGTATATGGGTGATTACCCCACGGGTGGCGACGATGTAGCCTGTGAGAGGTGAAAATGTTTCTGTACCTTGAATATCCATTATTGAGAATGATTCAAATCCGCGCAGATCATCGAGGATGCTCGGTGCAGAAGTGCTTTTTGGTGTCGTTGTATTTATCGATGCCAAACTCGATAACGCAAAGAAAAAGCTTATGAGTATAAACAGCATATGCTTGAGCTGAATAAAGCGATTCAGGATGCCACTTTTCATACCTATCCAAAATGGCTGAGGGGGAATCAAGAAATAAGATCTCGGCATAATATATCGATTCTAAAAGATTAAGGGAATGAACGTAGCATATTTAAAAGGTGCTACGGGCGAGCATGCAGATTTCAATTGTAAACCACGACAGTTTATTGTCTGTATTCTTTTTCAGTTTTTTCTCCCTAGTATTTTTTACCATATTCTTAATGTGGTATTAAAATGAGTACTCACTTTTTCTTAAATTTGACCGATGAGTCATAATTAATTGTATTTGTATAGAAAAATGAATAAGTGTTTATTGTTTTGACATCTTAAGTAACTACACAATTTAAGTAAATAATAAATTCTAAGTCTATTTTCTCTGGTAAAAAAATGGTAAACACGGGATTAATGATGAGGAATACCTATTAATATAGATACAAAAAACCCTTGCAGCAGTAGCAGGTTATTAGATCTAGGTAAAAATTAAGTGTTACTCATATTTAAATTATTATTAGAAAATTAATTTTATAATCTTTTATAGTAAAGAAAGATAAAGAAAAGTGATAACAACCGTATGCTTTTTTTAAGGTAAGCCATTATTAGATATGCAGGTTAATAGTTATGTGAGTAAATTTAATAAAAAATAGTGGGTATGTAGAGGCGTTTTGATGAAGGAGAAGTATCCAAATGATTTTTACCAACGTCATCAATTAGATTTATTATGCCATCTTCTCATCGAAATAAAATCGATGATGATATGGGCTCTGACTAATGGCTTTGATGTTCCCGAAAATATCGTAATGAAATACTGCGATGTACTTTATGGTATGCATCAAAAAAATATAAAATCAAAAGATACTCATAACCAAAAAACTTCACAAGATAATTTCAATTGCTATAAAGAAAATATTGGAAATCTCGTTCACATTCACGGTGTACTAAAACAAATTATTAGGCCTGCCAAGCCGAGAACGGTTGCACTTATTTACAGAGAACAGCGGCGCCGATCATTATTTATTTTTTTAGGGCCAGTACCATTAATCCGCCAGTTAGTGTTAATTGCGGTGTTTTTTCTATGTATGTTATATAGCTTAGGGCAGTTTTCTGAAGTGAATGTTATTAATGTTAATTTGAGTATTTTACATTCAGAGGGGAGCGCCCAGTTAAAAAGTCAGGGTTTCTTATTGGCGTGTGCTGGTCTTGGTAGTATTTTCTCGGGGCTCTTCCAAGCGATGGAATATGTTACCAAAGGTACTTATGACCCGAAATATAATGCTTCTTATTGGGTTCGAGTAATTTTAGGATTAATGTCTGGGTTAATTTTAGTTGAAATGATACCCGATAGTTATTTGGCCGATGGCCCTATGCAGGAGTTTGGTAAGCCGACTATTGCTCTTTTGGGTGGCTTTTCAGCAACTGTCGTTCATAAATTATTACAAAAAATTGTTGATATTATGGGACGAGCAATAGATCAAATTCCAGGAGGAAAGAATCATGATTCCACCGAGAGTTTTAACGTTCGTCAAAAAAACTACCATTCTCATGATATGATTTCCCTCCAAGAAAAAAAGGTCAACATTGTCAAAGAATAAAGGCACTCTCCATCACTTGCGCGAGCGGTATAGCACAGGTGATGGAGAAGATCGAATCGGTTATATTTGCAAAACTATTTTTTAGAAGTTATTAATTGCACGTTCCTGGAAATATAGTCTCGTTAAAAAATCCTTCAAGAGTTTCAATTCTTGGGCTTCTACAGCCTCTTGGTCCGCAACCCCCTGCACGTCTAAAAAAGTATTCTAATTGAACACTATCGCCACAACTTACATCAGCACTAATAGAACCACTAGAAGATCTATTGCTGACTCTGGCAGTACAATTATTTACCTCGCTAACTTTTCTAAATGTTTGAAAATCAATTACGTCATAGAGTGCAACTGTATATGTTTTCTGTAAATTTTCTCGATTAACTCCATCATCAAAAAGAACAACTCTCGTATCTGAGTCGCTCACGTTACAAGTGAATTCAATATCTGCTGAACAATGCATTGCGTATAAAAAAACAAACTAATAATAAAACGAACTAGTATTTTCATTATTTTACCTATTCTAATGACTCTTTGAATATAGTGTTTCTCTTTATGAGAAAGTTAATAGTTCCACCTAAATATATATGCGTCAATGCTGAAAAAATCTCGGCAAATTTTTACTTATATTGACAAATATTTAAATTAAATCTCTCACTAGTATTAATGTCCTTTAAATTATCATGATTGTGATAATCGTTGATTTTTAGGGGCGCTATTGTTGACTAATGTCGCTTATTTTTTTCTGTAAGGAGAAAAGCGTTTTATAAATTTTTTATAACAATTTTATGTTGTTTTTATGTTTTTCCGCTTTTCAAAAAAATAGTGACACTTATTTCAAAAGCTTATTTGCAAGAATTACTACTAAGGCAGGCTGTTTTTAATAATTGTTTTTGACTTTTAATTGGGAATTTTATCTATTAGTTAAAACATAAACAGGTAAGGCGATTTTTCAAATATAATTGATATCTTTATTATAAATGTGCCATTACCTGTTTTCGTTACCAAAGACTAGATGTATAAGTTGCAGCCATAAAGTAAATCTATTTTACCAATGGCCAACGCTTTGGGTCGAATAATTCAGCCGGTGGGTTCTCCGGTAGAGGCGATTCACTACAAGCCTGCTCACGTTTTTCAATTAATCTCGGTGGGGTTACTGCATCGGCCATTTGATATACCCGGTAAGAACCACAATCTCCAACCCCCCGCGATAGTGAATGTATTGCTAAACGCAGATTCTCCACTGTAAAGCTGATATTTCCCACTACCTCTTTGGAGTTGTCCGTATTGGCAGTATCTCCCAGCAGTAATTGTTTGGCTGTTTTAGTTGCTGCATCGTAGGTAAAAAGGTAATAAGTGGGTTGATATGCTCCAGGTACGCACATAACTTGTACAAGTTGTGTGTTGTTTTGTAGTGGGTATGTTTCTATGTCAGCCACATAATCGCAAGCTTTATCCCAGCGCAGCTTACGCTTCCACGACCACTGCTGCTGATCCCAGCCATCTGGCCCACTCCAAAGGTCGCGATCGTAGTTTTTAAGTAGATCCAAACCGTTGTTATCATTGCTTTCAGTCTGTCGCGGCGATTTCACTGCTTCACCAGCGCTGCAGCACGCTGTGACTAGAGCTATAGTTATGGCGCCAAATAAAGAGTAATTCATACGATCTAAAACTCCGCTACATCCGATAGTTATTGTGTACTAGTTAACATAATAATTTCAAAGTTTTCTGCATACCCTGCAATTTTTGCTGCCTTATCTGTGCCATTGATAACCCGTCGAGCGTTGACATAGTCAATTTTGGTCTTATTGACATAGTCGCCAATTTTCTTTGAGGTGTATATCCCCTTTTGCATGGCCCAAACCAAGCCGACATAAGCATTTTCCTTATCCAGCGCCTTAGCTGGGTTTAAATAAATACTTTTGGTCGGTTGGGATACTGTAAACCCTTTGTTGTAATCGATAGCCTTGGTTTTATTCTTGTTAGGGTATATCCCATTGCCGAGCTTTTCATCCAAACGCTGGTAATTATAGCCCCAAGTCAGTTGCACATAGCCCCGTCCATAATACTTATTTTTATAGGTTTTCTTCGTTTTGGGATCTACTACTTTAATTTCTTTGCCATAGGGTCTGCTAGCTCCCTTACCGTACTCTTCGATGCCACGGAAAGTATGAGCGGTTTCATGTTTGGTTGTGGCCAACATATAGGCAAACTCAGGCAGGCTTGTCAGATCGCTATCGCTGCTAGCAGTCGTTAAAATATAGCGCAACCCATCTTTATTATTGGCAGCCATGGAGCCGTATTGTTTTTCATACAAAGCCAAGCAAACCTCAACCTTGAGCGAACTTACGCCACAAGGGCTCACTAGCTTCTTGCGAATATACGCCATTCTACTGCCGTTTGTCGCGACTTTAGCATCGGCCAGTATTGCTTTAATAGTATTGCCTCTGGGGCCCACCCAGCCATCTACAATAGCCATTGACTTAGCGCTTTGGTAGGCTGTGATTCTAGTAACAAGCTCAGTAATGGATTTACCATCTACTTTCAGTTTTTCGAGTTTTTTCCCTCCAGCAGTGCTGTCTAACGTATAACTTGCCGGAGTTTCTGGTTTTGCACCTTCAGATGGTGCCTTTTTATATATAGCAATATCGTTAAGCAATAACTGTAACACGATGACATCAACCGCCTTGTTAGACTTGTCTTTACCAGTACTTTGCTGAATCATTAAAATCTCCAGTTACTTGCAGTATTGAAATCAATTAAATAAGAGGTGCTCCCAGTTTTTTTACTGCACGCTGAACCACTGTAAGCGTCTCGCTTTTTAAGAAGGAAGCGTATACAGAGGTAGAGTATGCTGAAAATGCAGGGACACTTTCCAAGAAACAGACGCTAAAAGCGCTCTTTTTTTGCCACAAGCAGGGGTTACCCTGTCTAATCTGTAGATATCGAGAATATGAACTGGATGGCCATGCGTCAACATTTTTACGGACACCTAGGTACACGTTTTTTTTTAACTTTTAAGGAAACACAAGACCGAAGCAAGCTGTACTGATTTCCTGATAGATTTAATTTTCTCACAGCGATTTGATGACTGTCTTCCGTTGTTTTTAGCGACAGTGTGCTTTTACCGCCAAGACTTATAATTCGCTATCACTGCAATATGTATTTTAATTACTGGCTACTTTTAGCGTTTACCTTTTCAAGCGGCATCTTCTGTGACTGTATCTCTAAGTGCAAGCACTTTAAACCTGAGGCTGAAACCAATAAAAACTTTGTATTTCTGGTCAGTCTTTTTAGTACAAGATGCCTAAAAACACCAATAAAATGTAAGAAAAAAAGTCAGGATAGTTTTAGTTTATTATGGGTTGCTATGATGGCTATGGTATTAAGTAAGATACGTTTGACTTGCTTTCTTATGTTTTATCACTCCCTAGATTTAACAAGAATAATAAATTAAATTTAATTTATTAATAGATTAACAATTTATTTTGAGCAATTAACTACTGTTAATTTGTTGTTCAATCTAGTATTCCTAGACGAAACCTGATTGCAAGTAAAAATAAAAAGAGATTTGTTAAATTTATATTGGTCAGACAATTGGTACTCTATAGTGATTTAAAATTTTTGGTTAAACGTTTACATTTGATTATCATAAAATAAAAATATGATTTTAAATATGTCAAAGGCGTTTAAATTTTAAATACTACCCACTGCGTTTTTTTGATTTATATCAATATAAAAGTATAGGTTTTTAAATTTTTAATAAATTTAAAATAATATAATCAATATTATTGTTAGTGAATAACTCAATGTTTCCTGGTTACACAAAGCTATGAAATATATAGTAGACCAATTTTTAATTAAAAATATTTTGTTTTTTTAAACCAATAAGGCTTAAAAAAACAAAAAAGATATAAATCACATTTTTTTGTCTTTGTAATAACTCTCTTAATTTTTGATGGTTATAATCATTAAATATTACAAATATAGTAGATCGCATATTTGGGGTGAGGTGTAGAGAGTGTCTTTATTTTCTTATCAAAATGTTAATCTAAAACTAACCAAGAGAGATAAAAATGAAAGTTACTAAAAAAGCTTTTCTTTTAAATTTCGTTTTCTTTTCAACGATTTTTTTAAATCAGGGAGCGTTAGCTCAAGATCAGTGTGATACGACTTTGCAATGTAAACTTGATTTTGGGGAGCGGGCGACAGATTGCAAAGATAGCCGATCTGACAAGAGTATATGCATGTGTGGTTCTTTGCCCTGTAATACAGATAGTGGTACAGACTCTAATTCTCTATTAATACCAGCACTGATAGAAGCGGAAGACTTTATTCGTTATTTCGATTCTTCTAATGAACATAGAGGCAACTGTGGTTCTGGCCCGGTAGACCAACAAACAACTTCTGACCCCAAGGGCGGTGGATGTAATATTGGGTGGACTGCTGCAGGAGAGTGGTTGGAGTATGATGTTCAAGTTAACCAAGGTGGTAAATATGACTTCGATTTTCGTTTAGCGTCGCAAGATAAGAATAAAAATCTTAACTTTTCTATAGATGGTAACAGCGTCGATAATATAGTTGCGCCGGGTAAAGGCTGGCAAAAATGGGACGATGTTAGTGTTAAAAATGTACAATTGAATTCAGGTAAGCACACATTAAGAGTCACCTTTACCTCTGGGTCAGTAAACTTTAATTATTTTGATGTCAAAAAATCAGGTAGTAACTCTGGTAACAATAAACTTGGTTTCTTCAATAAAAATACAGATTTATTATTGTTACATTTCGATTTAGATAACGACCTTGATGATGCTCACGGTATCGCTGGAGCTGGAACTATGTTGCAAGATGCACGTTTACAGGGAGTGAATTTTCATGCTGTAGTAGGTACCTATTCAAAGAGACCAAGTTCTTTTCCTAATATGAACCGCCTTATGAATTTGGCATTTTCCAACAATTGGTCAAATGCTCATACAAAAAGGAATAATGCTCTCAATACGGTTGTTAATAAATCGCTCAGGACATTGAGAAATGGTGGTGATATATGGATTGCTGAGGGTGGTGAGTCCGATTTTAGTGCAGATGTGCTACGTGCTATAAAAAACCAAGCGAAGAACATAAACACCAAAGCAAAGATTCATGTAGTTCAACATAGTACTACCAATGAAAAAAAATCCAATCAAAAAGATTTTAATTTTGTTAAATCAAATACCGATTATAGAAAAATACCAGATGGCAACATAGAAGGTAATGGGTCATCAGGATTTAGAACTTTTGCTACCCAATACTGGGGTAGGGCAACTTCAGATGTGGAGTCAGGCGCAATGTGGCAGGAAGCTCGTGATATGGCCAATCAATTCAATGGTCAATTTGGACGTTTTGATAATGTTCATATAGGTCGTGGAGGTATGGACTTTTCTGATACTCCCGAATTTTGTTATATCATAGGTATTAATCCCCGTGGTGTGAAGGAATTCTTTGACGAATTTCTATAAAACTTATTTTATAAGATATTGATAATAAAAGCCCAGTTGAATGACTGGGCTTTTTTTCAGTAAATAACCTTACAAGTTAACCACCTGTGAAAGAGAAGGCTTTCTGCTCTGGGCATCGGCCAAAGACTTCATGATCGAATCTAATGCGTGCTTTACTTCCACCTATACGCTTGGTACAAGCTTTAATATAGGTATTGACACACGTTCTACCATTTTGCCTTTTAATAGAGTTATTACCTATTCCGCTACCACCACTACCTGGTGAATGATAGTCTTTAATATCAAGGCCAAAGCCACGATTAAGACCTTGGTCATATCCTTGGAACGTATCTTCAAAACATGAAGCATTAGTCAAGCAGGTGTATTTATCTGTTTCGATACATTTTTTATTCCAAGCTCCGCCGGTAACACTATCATTGTGTGAACCTGTTTCAGAGGTTGCTCGTAGGTAGTCGATCTTATTTCCTAGCTCATGATAAAGATTTACAGGTGAAGGTAATACGCCTGGCATGCTTGGATTGGAAATACCTGCGGTGAAATAGGTAGCTGGGTCTTCACAATTGATGCGGTCAACAGACGTTGCACAGTAATCTTTTGCTATTTTAAGTTCGACACCCATTGTGTCACAATGGCTAATATCTATTTTACTACCGCCGATATCTTCATAGGTCTCAAGAGTTTTACAACGTTGTCTGCGCTCGGCATCCAAGAAGTTCCAACGTCTCACTTTGGACATATCGGGTAAAAATCGATTGAAGATATCGTAGTAATTGTAATCAAGCAGTGATGTAGGATGTGGATAATTACGATATTGCAATGCTAGTGCACGATAATTACTCTCGTTAGTACCATTAACAAACTCTTGAATTTTAGTATTAAAATTGTTGATAGTAATCCCTGTTTCGATATTTTCTGGTCCACCAAGTGTATATGCTTCGACGCTCATGTTAACGGATTGTAGTAAGGCTCTAAATTGCTGAACCTGACTGCTTGAATACGCACCATCTAATATACTCTGTATTCCTACTTCTATGTTGGTATTATTTTCTGATACCTGATTTGTAGCAAAACTCTTACTATCATAGGAAAATACGAGATAAAGCTTTGCACCGAGATCCGTACTGCCAATGTATTGATCACCACATCGTTGACGGAAAGCGTTACGACCATTACTGTCCCTGCGAGACAACATATTATCTACAAAGTATCTTTTTATTGGATCATTTTGTGTTGTCACCGACCATGTTTCACGGTTTTCAACAACTCTGGCAACAAATACTTCACTATGATTACCCGTGAGGCTTTCTAATAATCTTCGTGATTCGCTACTGATATTAGCTGAGACATCCTCGGTAGTAAGATCAACTGATGCTGCATCTGAAATATCTAAACTTTTAAAAAGATCGGAAGTATTTCTTATAAACGTTACTTTTTTAACATCCTGTTTACTTGAAGGAGCCTTAAAAACACGATAATCATCGTGATTGAAGTTTAGACAGGCTTCTGCAAGAGCACTGTTTAGTCGATCGAAGCCCTGTCCAAGATTAAAATTATCTTCAGGATCATCACCTGTTCTTGCATTCGGATTGCGGGTACTAACACTTCCTCGTCTGCCTGCAGATGTACGATATTTATATTCGCCTCTAAACGTTTTTGCTGTTTGCGCATATTGTTCGTTTTCGGCATCATCTGAAACTAGAAATGGGTATTGCGCATAGAGATCTATCGTTTCAGGTTTGTTCGCTACCATCCTATCGCCATAACGGTAACTGCTACAGCCGTTACTATTACATGAGCGAACCCTAAAACGATAATTGCCGTTATCAAGGCTGACATTTCGCGACCTTGCACTACCTGAATATACATTTGTCCATGAACCATTATTTTTACTTTGGTCCAGGTAGTGCGTTACTCCTGAAGTAGTGGAAGTTCTCCAGTCTATGTCAACGTTTCCACTATTCGTATAACCTGCATATTCTATCTCACTAGGTGTGCCTGGACGTACAGCGACAGAAATATTAGAGCTAAGACGATAACCGCCACAGCCATAAGAATTACAAGCGCGAACGCGATAGCGATATGTACCATCGGATGCAGTTACTGAACGAGATAATGCGCTGCCGCTATAAATACGTGACCACAGACTATTCCCTACTTGGTTTTGATACAATTCATAACGAGATGCGAAGCCACTAGGCCGTGACCAGGTTACAGAGAAACTGCCACTAGAATTAGAGGATGGAACCGTTATTCTAGAAGGTATTCCAGGGAAAAGGTTATCGTTACAGTCATCAATGGGAATACGTGAATTTAAGCTATCATTATCTAGGGGCTCTGGGCATATGGGGATTTCAGGTATTGCATATGCATTTGAACAAAGTATTAATGCGCCGCTAACTAAAGGCGCCGCTATTATTTTTTGATGTCTTTCAAAGAATCGTTTAAATATGAACATATTATGTACCGTAAATATTTATGTAAGTTTTTTACGATGATATTTTTAGGAGGCTCTAGTATCGATACAAAATTACTGACGCAAAAGCGTCTAGCTATAAATCTCATCGCACGACCCAATGATAGATATCTGGCAGAATAATAATTTGTTTAGAATGCAGTTGTTATTGACTAAGCGTGCATAGAACTAATTTATATAGCAGCAATATTGTTAGAGTAAAATAACTAAGGAATTACTGATTAAAAAGTATTATGTAGATAGGTAAATATAAAAAACCTGAATATTGTAATTATGAGATAATAAGTGTTAATAATTATAGGTAGGTTAATAATTATAGTTTTGTTCTATCTTGGCCGCTTTTTTACGTGCTTTTATAATTTCTTTCTTCGTTAATTTATAGCCAGGATTTTTACCCCCCATCAACAAGTTAAAAAGTTTTTGCTGCGTTTTGTTTGGATGTTTCAAACCTAATATATGTCCTATTTCATGACTTATCGTTCTACTTAGAGAACCAATTTTATAGGGTCTGCTCTCTACTAACTGAAATCTTTGAGGTGGCTTTTTGCCTTTAGATGGTTTATCTGTCCATTGGCCAACAAAAATTCGTTTATATTTTCTGTTAGCATTTCCTTGAGATGTTTTCCCTAAGTAAGGCACTAGGTAAATATTAATGACATTCTTGTTGTGATTAGCCCAATTGATAAGTTTGTTGAGATGACTAATACGCTTTGGGTCAGATCTCCCTTTATCATCTCTCTGAGATTTTACTATTTGCGTAATAAGGTAATTTTTGTTATCGAGGTTGAGTGTTTTACTATGAAAAATATTCTCTAATTCAAACTCTATTCCTGCTGGCAGCCATATATTATTTACTTCTGGCAGAACTGTATTTTTCAAGTCCTCACTGCTCACCCAGCTTTTCATATCTGCTCCGTTACTTTTCATAGTTAAATCTTTTACTATATGAAAACGTAAAGGAATAGAAATAAGCGATTGTGCGTTAACGCTGTTACTAACAAAGGCTAAAAGAAATATAGCGAATGGGATCTTTATTACAATAAAAACTTTTAACATGCCGAGATTTTTTAACGTCATTATGTTGTGATAAGCGCCTTGGGGTGGCTTTAGGCGGAAAAACTATGGTTATACCAACCTCCTTGCAGATATCTATGTTGTTTGTAATTATTTTAGTTGCTGCGGTCTTTACCCGCCGCAGCCACCACAACTACTTCCACAACCACCGCAGCCTCCTGTTCCCCCATCTTTTTTGTTGTCGTTTCTATTACTATTAGCCGAATTTTTAACTAATTTCAAAATAATCAATCCTCCTATAAAAATTAAAGACACCCAAAATACAAATGCCGACTCTGTGCGTACTTCATAAGGAGAAGCCAACGCTGTTATTGTAAAGGTGGAAAGAGCGAGCGTAGCGCATAAGATTAACCAGTAATTTGTCTTAGGTTGTAACTCTTTATCAGTTGTTATTGGTTTATTTGTTGTTGTCGGCCAGTATGCTTCAGGATGTGGTTCTTGAAAGTATTGACGATATAGCTTTAGCGTATACTGGTATTGATTATCAATGGTTTCCCGCTCCGATGGTGGTGATGGATTATGGTGTAGTCTAAAGCCCAGTATATTCGTGCATAACTCCTCCCAATAACAATGGCTAAAAGTTAAATGTAAATGCCATACCTGATCTACAATCGTAGACGGCGTCAATACAGATTCAGAGACCGTCGTAAGATAGATAAAGCGTTTATATTCATAGATGGCCTGATCACAAACATCGCTACTCCATGATGTCTGTTGCTGTAGCTTGTTTACAAACAATTCTGCCTGCTCTCCACCAGGGGTAAAGTGCGATAGTGCGAGCCATTTATCATCCAACATAAGATATCTCCAGCAATTGATATTTCGTGTTATCTGATGAAATTATTGCGCTGCTTTTTACGACTTAGAACCGTTATTCGATAATTCGTTACGACCATAAATGCTGAAAATCTAAGCTTAATCTGTTTTGGTTAAAAAGTGTTCGGATGTGTGTGCCAGAGCAATAACTTATTGATTTTTATAAATTTAAAATTAATATTCGTAGAGAGATCGTAACGTTGTATTTACTAATTAGTGACGATTTAGAGGAAAATTGAGCATGGCTCATAAAGTCATGGTTTAATTTATATAAAGGATGAGGAGTTATATATTTATGTATTTTTACGCGAAAAGAGCAGAACCTCAAAATGCTTCCTGAGTTTTTGGATGAACAAAAAACCTACAAAGTGGGCACTGAACCATTAGCCGATGTGCAGGAGTTGGCACCGTTAAAGCGCTGGTTGGAGAAAAAAGAAGCAGAGACAAACCGTCAAACCAGACCTGCATGGATCGAGATTATCTGGGCGCTAGTTAACCTTTCTGAACAGCGCTTGTCCGATCAGGGGCAAGCTCTTGAGACCTGTGTATTTGAAACACATATTATCGCTCGTCAAGCCGCTAAACAACGTTCTGAAAGGCAACTACCTACCCGCTTTGTAACGGATGAAATTAAACGAGTTAGTAACCACCAATTAGACTTTCTAAGTAGCTTGGACGATGCGGCGTCAGCCGATATGGCTGCGGTTATCGGTTGGTATCGGTTTACTAACAGGCGTGGCCTTGGCTTTGCAAAAATGACTAAAGAGTCAGCTCTAGTGCTATGTTCTAGTAATACCAAAGAAGAGGAGAAAACTGGTAAAAATAAGGGTGTTCCAGACCATAGTGACATTGTAGGCGCTATACATAAAAGTGAGCTGAAAACTTCTATCTATAAGAAGTGGATGACCGGGTTCCTGGGTATATTTGTATTATCGCTAGTTGCTGCTATTGGCGTTTCGCTCTATCCAGCGCATGAATACATTTTATCCCAGAATGTATTGTCAGCAATAAAGCAAAATAAAAAATTGTTATGTGGTGTAGATGGCCTATTGCCTCACTTTTCTTTACGCAATGATGCAGAACAAACATGGTGGGGGCTTGATGTAGAGCTCTGTAAAGCTTTAGGACGTGCGCTTGAAGTAGATGTGGAATATGTAAAGGTAAGTAGCTCACGGTTTGAAAAACGCATTGCGGCATTGGAAAAGCAAGATGTTCATATACTGTTTCGCAATACCTCACACACTATTACGCGTGATCTTAACAGCAAAATTTTATTTGGCCCTATTTATTTTTACGAACGAGAATATCTACTTGACCTTGTATCTGAAAATGATAGTGCTCTAGTATCAAACAATGAAATACGAGATAAAAATGTTTGCGTTAAGCCAGGCACATCTAATGCGCAGGCGCTGTATTATCTTAAACAAGAAGTTAATTTTCATATTATTACTCAAGATAAAGCAGGTAATAATTTATCCGATAATGTAAAACTGCTACAAGCTTTGCGCGCAGATAATAGATTGTGCGATTTTGTTTTTGGCAATTACTTTATACTCAAACAGATAAAAATCGACCAGGAGAGGCGAAAACTCGGGGAAGCATTAGCACTTAGAACTTTTGATAAAGCCGGATTAGACCCGCTTGCGCCTGTTCTACTAAGAGATTATGGTTGGCAAACAATTATTAACTTCACAATTTATGCATTACTCTATGCCGATAAACTAGGTATAAACTCCTATAATGTAGACGAGAAATATATTTCTGGTAATACGATAGAAAGGCAATTTCTAATGGCAAAAGGCATGGAGGAAATTGGGCTTTCTGAAGAGTGGGTATTGCGAATTATTAAAGCTGTTGGCAACTACAGTGAAATATATTATCGTTCTATTGAATGTTCATATGTTGCCTGTGCAATAGCTGACGAAGATGAGTTTCATAAACTAATGAAACAAATAGACGGTAAACGATGGCCTAATAAAGTGTTCAACCTGCATGATAAAAGACCTGGTGTTTTGCATGCGCCGCGTTTTTAAGAAGTGAGGGCAGGCCAAATGCTCGCCCTCACTATACGCGCTCTCACCAAAGATCTATTTTAGTTTTTACAATTATTCATCATCGCTAGGAGCGAATCGCGCTATAGGCCTTGGGAATTTCAGCTTGATAAACTCAGTACTATCTGGTGTCCCAGGAGCACGCCCGTCTTCACTCGGAAAATTAGTATCAATAGCAACACCTAAGGTTTTTCTATTAAACACTACGAGGCTTTCGATAGAGTCAAACGGCATACTAAATTTTTTATCAGCTAAGCCTTCCAGTGGTCCGCCTATATCTTTAGGATCATTAATATCCAAGAGGTCTATTAACAATCTTTTGCGCAATATTCCATCTTCGTCAGTAACATTGAGATCAATGATATAAAGTCTTTTCACTTCAGCATTAGCGCCGAATTTACTGTCACGTTCAATTAATACGTATTTATCTTTGCCAACGTTTGTCATATCACCAATAACAATGTTATTGCCCAATACTGGACCATCTTTACGGTATTTATATGTAACACCGGTATAAGAAGATGTTTTTGGATCAAATTGGAAAATTTCAAGTACTCGCTCATCTTCTGCGCGAGGTCTTAGTTCAGGCTTCACTGGTGCAGCTTCTGGCACAGCATATAAAAACTCATTATCATTATCAAAAGCTAAGCTTTCAAAGCCTCGACTAGCGCCATGGGTCGCTTCTTCAGGAAGCGCCAGTGCAACAGGATGGAAAGGACTTACTAAAAATGGATGCGCAACAGGTTCTTCAATTAAAGTACCTTCAGCATCAAAGTGAAGTAGGAACGGCCCAAACTCTTCGCCAACCCAGTAGCTGCCATCATTAGCACGAGCGATTGATTCAACATCAAAATCATAACCGGTTAATAAACGATTATCTTTGATGTCTGAGTCTACAGGAATATTAGAATTCTCCCCAAAGCCGCTGCCTTTTCTATAGTTCTCTAAGTCAGCGGTAATAACCAGGTCTATACCTTTACCGTTTTTAAGTAGGTTATTACGATCGTTAAAGGGCACGAAAAATTGATTTTCAATATTTCCCGGTTTGGTCGTACCATCACCGCGTTTTTTAAAGTCTACTTTTACATTATAAAAACCGATTAAATAATCAGCGGAATTTCCTTTTGCTCCGAAGCCATTATCTGGAAGCGCCGTAAACGAGCCATCATTGTTTCTCAGTAACCCAGACCAACCTGGAATAGGTTGAGTATTGAAGAACGGAGGGGTAATACCTAATTGCCCGTTAATAAATTGACCGGAAGTTGGGCCCTGCTCTCGTTCAGATTGATCTAATGCCGCCCAGCCGACTAAACGATGAGGTACATGACGGTTTTCATTACCGTTAACATATGTACTGCACCCAATAGTTACTGCAAGCGTACTGTAAACAATACGCTTGGTTAGATTGTTGAATCTGATCATAATATAACCTTGATAGCCTATGTATATTAAATATTTGATAACAAACTTACAGAAGTAAGCATAAAGTGTGGGATGATTTTTTAGCCAATTACCTATTTGTCAAAATTAATCTAGCGCCAATGTATTACAAGATTATGATGTGGCGTTTATTATGAATTTTCAGTTGCATAACAATTGATTATATCTATTTTGAGCGAGGTGAGGGTGTTTCCGTGAAGTATAAGCCGAAAGGGTGTTAAAAAAAATGTGAAATAAGTCAACATTTAATAGTATGCACGCTTTTATTGCATAGCAGATATACAGCAAAACATCTTATCTTGCTTTTTATAGGTTTATTCTAAGGTTATAGGTTCATTCTAAGGTTACAGGGGCGTTCTAACGGTTATAAGTTGAAGGATATTCGGCGAGCCTCTTCAAGCTGCTTTAGAGTCCTATCAATATTAGGATCTTGTAAAAAATCAGTAAAAATTCCAATAGCTAGTTCAGCCATTTTTGCATTTGTGTCGCGATCGAAAAACTGCGAAACACCAGCCGCTTTTTCTAGTACCGAACTTCCTTGTTGAATAAAATAATCATTACTTGCTGGGCTTTTCTTATTGGGTGAAATCGTGCCTTGGACGATATTTAACTCAGTTTGAAAAGGCTCACTTGCCACGAACTTCAGAAACTCCTCGGCCATTTTGGGGTGCTTACTGTGTTTTGGAATCATAAATAGATCCAAAGGCGCTTCCTCATAATTCGGAATATTTGGATTTATCACAGGAAAGGGCGAGAACGCAAAATCCTCTTTTAACATTTCGGGTAACTGTCCGGCAAAGAAATTACCGATAAGTGTTATCCCAGATTTTTTATGATACAAGAAGGGTAAAGCCTGCTTCCAATTCCATACTATGTTTCTTTTGACAAAACACTGGTTTGTAATCAGTTCTCGCCAAGCACTGAAAACTTTGCGAACTCTCTCATCGTGATAAGAAATATTACCTGTAAGAAGTGATCTATGAAATTGAAGGCCGTTTATACGCAAGTTGATATAGTCAAACCAGGCAGCAGATGGCCATTTGTTTTTGACTCCTAGGGTGATTGGTTCAATACCTTCTCTCTTCAGTACGTTGCAAACATGTAATAGCTCATTCCAATTCTGTGGCGGAGACAGGCCTAGGTTAGAAAATAATGACTTTCTATAATAAAAACCCCATTGGTAATAAGAAATAGGTATAGCATAATGCTTACCTTGATAAGACACTGCATCAATAGCGCTAGGTGTAAAGCGATTGCTAAAATCTCGCTGTTGCCATAAATCATCAATTTCTTGTAGTTGGCCACGTCGAGCATAACGAAATAAACGTTCTCCCCCTTGCCAGTGAATAACATCTGGTCCACTTTTCTCTGCAAACCATTTTTTCATTAATGCTTTATAATCGGCATCTTCTTTAGCAATTAAACGGACGGAAGTCCCTGTTTTTTCTTCAAATTCTTTGATCTTATTGGTAAAAAAAGTACGTTGTCCGCTAGCTGTGATAAATACACTAACCTCCATGGATTCTGCATGCACTGGGACAAAGCTATAACTCACCAAGAACAGCATGAAAACACTATTCTGTAATTGCTTAAATATCCTCAGCATACTGTTGCCCCCTGGCTAAAATGACATTGCTCTACTAGTATAAGCATAGAAGTAAAATATAAATTTGAATGACATATTCGTTCGTATTTGGGAATGTCAGCAAAAAAATGGCGCCAAAACCTTATCGAAAAGACTGCTAGCTGTGACTCTAAAGACAAAACTCAACCTTGCCTTACTTGTAATCTTGACCGCTGTTTTAGCCATCTATGCAGTGGTAGATTTATGGCAAGTGCAGAAAAGCCTCACCGTAAAAATGGAGCAAGCCGCACAAAATACTGCATCTAGAATAGGTATTACTCTAGCTAGCCCTCTTTGGAATTTTGATATTGCAACTGCGAAAAAGATTGCTAAAGCTGAGCTTGGGACAAATGATTTGACAGGGATATCAGTATTTAATCTTGAGAAAAAGCTACTTTTTAGTATTTCATGGGACGAAGATAAGAAAATAATAAATGATGGCGAGTTTCAAGGTAGTGTACTTTTCGAAAAAGAAACCAGCATTAAAGTGGATGATCAGGGAGTTTTTTACGATACCGGCCAGGTGAAGTTAGTTTTTTCCAACGCGACCCTCAACGGATCTTTCTACGAGACAATAAAGCGAAGTATCCTACAAACTGTTATTCTTGTAGTCGCATGCTTGGTGTTAATAAGTGTTTTTGCCCATCGGGTTATTATTCATCCCCTTGAGAAAATCAATAAGCGTGTATTAGATATTGCTTCGGGTAATGGCGATCTTACCAAGCGTTTGGATCATGACTCAAAAGATGAGCTGGGTGAGTTGTCCTCAGGGATAAATTTATTTATCGAAAATATTCAAGGCATTATAAAACATATTATTGATGTGACAGAGAAGCTCAATAGTTCTGTGCACTTCAACCAAGAAAATATACATGGTCTTAATTCTTTGATGGAAGATCAAAATCATCAACTGAGTCATATTGTGACAGCCATCGATGAAATGCAAGCGACCTCTGCCGACGTAGCTTCTAGCGCAGCCAGCACTGCCGACGTTGTTCAAGAGACAACTAATTTAGCTCATGAGGGTATGAGTGAAGTTTCCTCGGCGAATCAAGTGACTCAAGATCTCGCCAGAAATGTTGATGAATCAACAGTAAAGACGTCCTCTTTACAAGAACACTCACAATCGATAAGTACCGTTATCGATGTTATTAAAAGTATTGCTGAACAAATCAATTTGCTGGCTTTAAATGCTGCCATTGAAGCCGCCCGAGCAGGCGAACAGGGTCGAGGTTTTGCTGTGGTTGCCGATGAGGTGAGAACTCTTGCTCAGCGTACACAGGAGTCTACATCGGATATCACTAATATTATTACCGAGCTGCAACAGCAGGTGGAGCAGACTCATGAGCTTATGATGAACGGTTTAGAGAAAGCAAACTTAAACGTTACTTCTGTCGCTCAAGCAGGTAACACTATTAAAGGTATTCAAGACTCTGTTGAAAGAAACCTTTCCAGTGCCACGACAATTGCAGCGGCTGCCGAAGAGTTGAGTCAAACGCTTGTCCGCTTAAAAGATAATGTAGATAGTATAAAAGCTGGTAATGACAAAACCCTTAAAATTACTGCAGAGAACGACCAATCAAATATAGCGCTAGTTGAGCTTAGTGAAAAAGTTGCAGGTTTGGTAGAGCAATTTAAAGTTTAGCCTCAGCCGTTAGTAGATTTTTAAGCAATCTATTATTCATCTACATATTAACTACAGTGGGTTATCTTGAAATCTCGACAGTAGAAAATCTATTGCCATACGAGCTTTTGCCGACAAGTATCTTCTGTTCGCGTATACAATCCAAGTAGAACCTCGGTTTTTCCAGTAACCACTTAAAACACTTTCTAACTGTTTGTTTTCTATAGTATCGCCAAAACTCGTTATCGGCATATAGGCAATACCTAACCCTGCTTTACATGCATTGACAACCGTTCTTACGCTATTGGCCTTGATTCTTCCATTAACGCTCACTTCTATGGTTTTATTATCGCACACAAACGGCCACCGATTATAAGTTGTCACTATGCAAGAATGAGCACTGAGATCTTGCGGCGTTTCAGGGCGGCCAAAATTATACAAATACTCAGGGCTGGCTGCTGTAATATAATTATGATCCGATAATTTGCGTGCGATTAAATTTGAGTCTGGTAATGAGCCGAAACGAATAGCGAAATCAAAACTTTCTTCAACGAAATTCACCATGCGTGTATTATAATCCAGCTCGAGAGTTAGCTTTGGGTGCTGTGCAATAAACTCAATAAGCACAGGTATTACGTTTTTTTCGGCAAATTCTCCAGCGGCTGTCACTCTCAGCACACCGCTTAATTCAATTTGCCCGGCAGTTAGTATTTCATTGGCTTGATCTAGGCCATGTACGAGATCTACACAACGTTCATAATAAATAACGCCAGCATTTGTTAATTTCACTTGGCGAGTAGAGCGCGCCACTAGCGCTATACCCAGGCGGGCCTCAAGGTCGGCTATTCTGCGACTTACATGGGATGTAGAAACATTTAAACGCCTAGCTGCCGAAGAAAACCCTTGGGTTTCAGCCACTGCAATAAATTCAGTAATCCCCTCGAACATGGACATTGTTGCACACCTGCAATAGTTTTGCATATATTTTTATTATTATGCTATTTGATGACGGTAATTGCAATTGTATATAAGAGTGAAAAATGCAGCAGTGAAGAGTATTCTAGTCACAATATAAGCTTATCAACGACTCGATTAGTGTAGACAGCCCCTTACAACTTTGATTACCATAGAAATAAATGTTTAGGAAAGGTGTTTGAACGGAAGCATCCCGCAAATGGATTGCTTTTCTCCCAAATGAACTTTCAAAATATCTCACCTGATTTTTATTTTAATACCACTAAATTTGGTGGTAACCATATGGGGACTTTATATGCTCGTTCGAGTATTGCAGATATTTTTCATATTAGCTTCATATTTATTAGTACCGTCCTTAGTTCATGCAGTTGATTTTAATAATAACAAATATGATATTTATCGCGGTGACGTGAACGGTGATGGCACAGATGACATATACCTTCATGGCAAACAACAATTTATTTTGCTGCATAGTGAAATTAGTATCCCTATAATTGTTCCCCCACAAAGTGCTTATATTATTGATGGCGTTACAGAGCAGACGGATCAAGTTGATTGCTCCCCCACCGGTTGTGGTGGCCAGATCATTATCTCGAAATTCTTTTCTTCATCCCCCAGGCTTCAGAGTCCTGCGTTATCAGATCAAGAGATTTTAGATTTAGGTTTAACTTTATTAGTCGAGGGAATAGATTATTTTTTATCTGATTTCAATCAAGACAATATTACGGACATTCTGTTAAGGGCCCCAGATTTTGATAAAGCCTATATTTATACCGGCAGCGTAGCAAATAGTGCGCCTTCCCAATTTAAAGAATATACCGATCAACACAGTACTTTAATTAATGACTCTGGCACAAGGCTGTCGTTAAAAGATACTAATGGTGATGGCTTACCAGAGATCGTCATTGCTGCAGAAAATAGCCTTTATGCCGATACCGCCATTTTTGGTGGCGGTAACTACGAAAATATAGATTATGTTCTCGAAGCATCTGCCCCTTTGCCGACAACGCTAGTGGGATCTACTAATGGCGCGTTTCGAGTGAATGAATCGGGAGCGGCGACTTATAGCGTATCCATCTCAATGCCAGAAGGTATTGCAGGTGTTATGCCTTCTGTTTCTTTGGATTATTCATCACTGAATACCAACACTGTTGTTGGCCGGGGATGGTCTTTAAGCGCCGGCGGTGCAATTACCCGTTGTCGATCAACATTATTTGCCGATGGTCAAGCAAAGCCTATCCAACTTAATAACGAAGACAAATTTTGTTTAAATGGCCAGCGTTTGATTCTGGTGAGTGGTACCTATGGTGCTCCAGGATCTGAATATCGAACAGAGATTGACGCCCATGAGTATATTTACGCTGTTGGCGGAACCAATGGCGACCCAGCTTACTTTGATATCATTGCCAAAGACGGAACACTAAGTCGTTACGGCTCAGCAAACAATGCCAGTCTGGATCTGGGCTCGAAAACCTTAGTGTGGGCACTAAGTCGTCAATCAGATAATTTTAGTAATAATATCGATTATTACTATCTAGGTGGAAGTGATAGCCATAGGCTCGACAGAATAGTTTATGCCGGTGGTGAAAGCGTCATTAAATTTAACTATACAATGGCGCGGCCCGATATCCAAAAAGGATATACAGCAGGCTATTTAACACAGGCTAGGGCACGTTTAGAAAATATTACTGTAAGCAATAATACTCATACTTTTAGGCGGTACAATTTAAGTTATTTAAAAGCGACAGAAGATAATCGAGTAAGCCGTTTGAGTCGCATACAAGAGTGTACAGTATCAGATGCTTTATGTTTGTCGCCATTAGAATTTGACTGGCAATACCAAACTAGAGAAGTCTCTGCACACGCCAATTTCAATTTTGCTCCCGTCTCCGGTGGACAAAAAACATTACTGGATTTTAAACCTACGGATATTAACGGGGATAGTTGCCAAGATATTATCTATGGCTGGTACGATCAAAGTGATAACCGTTTTTACACGGGCTACTCATTATCGATTCGCAATTGTACAGATTACTCTGCAGTAACGAATATGCTTTCCAAGGCTGCAACAGGTAATGACGATGTCTATCAAACTAGCATTGTTGATTATAATGCCGATGGTCGTCAGGATTTAGCCATTCGTTATGCCGATGATCAAGAATGGCGAATTCATTTGGCTACGCCTGATACCTTTGGCAATTGGAATTTAAATCCCACTCCTGTCGTCACATCTCGAAATTTAACTGGGAAAATATTTGTTGATATTAATTCTGATGGCCTTATTGATAACTTAGACGATAGCGAAGCCATACTATTAAAACGGGATGTCAATTCACCCGAAACGGCTGCTTCTCATTACCATTATGCTACATCTCAACCTCAAACCATCGGCGGCGCCGGAGAAGTTAAAGCTTTTGGCGATTTTAATGGCGATGGTAATGTTGATTACATTAAATTTTCAGAAGTTACATACACTGAAGATGAAACCCCCAACAATATTACTATTGAAACAACTAAGACTATTGCTGCATATATATTTACCGATACTGGCACGCAGTTATTTTGGCAAACATCGACTTTTTTAAGACAATGTCGGACCTGCCCGCCATCGTCAGTAGGGCAAATTTCGGATACCCCAATGGTTGCCGACTTTAATGCGGATAATCTTGCAGATATTGTTGTTTCGGTGGGTAACCAATACCGCTTATATTTAAGCACGGGTACGGGCTTTGCTTCCCCGATTATTTTGCCTGTATTACCTTCGGTCATCCAGCACCCCAATGTGAACGCTACGCTATTGCCATCTACCGTTGATCGAAACCGGGACGGTTTCTTAGATTTATTCTGGCACGACAGAAGCGCTAATAAGTTATTTGTAGCACTTTGGGATGCAGAAAATGAAACATTCTCACCTCCAGAGTCTATACGTAATGTTGCCGATGATAATACCTATAGCTATATGGATGTAAACGGCGATGGCGCGGATGATCTTGTTGAGTTGCGCAATGCTTATAGCAGTGACAGAGAGAAAAGGATTCTTTTCTATCTTAATCAAGATGATGCTAATCACAACCTCATTACTTCATTTGTTAATAACTTTGGTAATGTAACAAATGTTAAATATGAGCGTTTGAATAAAACTGGTAGCTATGCACGAATGGAGATACGTGCACAATCTCAAAGTCAATATCGTCAATGTTCGTACTACGAACAAGAACCAGGAGACTTGTTGGGTCAGTTGTGTGAATTCCGCGAAGTTAACTACGACGACTTTAATAGGTATCTTCACAACCCATTAAATGTCGATTCAAGTTCGAGTGAATTTGGTCGGCCTATTATTGATTTAAATTCACCTACGCCAATTGTTACCAGTGTCGAAAGCTCTGCTCCAGTTGCCGGTAATCCCAATGCGCTAAATCGTGTTGACTACTTATATGCAGAAGCGAAATTGCAGGCTGGTGGACGAGGGTTCCTCGGTTTTAAATCATTAACCTCTATCGACACTCAAACAGGCATTTATACAACCACAGAATATCGTCAAGATTTCCCTTATATTGGCATGCCGACTAATACGATTGTAAGAACCAAAGAAGGCAAGAAACTTTCTGAGAAAATAAATAACTACGATCTGTTCCAGCCGAATAATGTTAGCTTTTACCAGCCTAAGCTGATAACAAGTACTGAACACGTTTACTCAACTAGTACGAACACACATTCTGTTACGGGAGATGTTCTTGTCGATGACAGTTCTCCCCTTGCAACCACCGTCACACACACCAATTTTGATAGCTTTGGTAACTTGCTTACGTCTACTACCAATGTGAGCGGTATTTTTACCGATCCGGATGCTAATTCTGGGGCAATCACAATCAACCAGAGTAAGTCGACCATTAATAGCTATTCTGGCAGTACCAGCATATCCCTACATGGCAAACCTTTTTCCTATCAGCAGCTGGGGCGCTTAGTTTCTACATCTACTAGCGGTGAGCGTAATGGTATTGCGCAGGCACCTCGTTATGTGGAGTTCAGTTATTATTCTAATGGCATGTTAGATGAAGAGCGCATAGAGCCAAACAGCACTAATAATGCTCATAAGCTTGTTAAGAAAAATTTCTATGATTCACGCGGCAATACTGAGCGTACTGAAGTAACAGGGTGGAATGGCGATACAATAGAAACCCGTGAATCAAGAGTACTCTTTACCAGTTCAACTAAGCGTTATGCTGATAAACGTATCAATGCTAAAGGCCATGAGATTGAAGAAATATTGGCGCGCAATAACTTTGGTGCGCCGACAAAAATTAAAGGCACTAACGGAATTGTTACAGATGTTGTATTTGATTCCCTTGGCCGCGAAATAAGCCGTACTGATAATACCGCTACACAAAATACATCAAGCTCTGAATATTTAAACTGCTCTCAGGTTTCTCCTGCTTGCCCTATAAATATGGGAGTACAATATGCACTGAGAAAAAGTATTCAACATGGTGTTACTAGTGTCGAATATTTTGATGCACTAGGGCGTACAGTAAGGTCTGCGAGTACAAGTTTTGATGGCCGCTGGGTATATGTGGATACAGAATACGATGCCCTTGGCAGAACTGTTCGGGTCAGTGAACCATATTTTTCAAGCCCTCAATATTGGACATCCACCAGCTACGATATTCTTGGGCGCGCACTGCGTATTTCTGCACCAGCTTCTGCTGGCGGTGCAACGGAAGCGGTAAGCACAATGGTGTACAGCGGCACTACTAGCACCACAACCAATCCCGATGGTCAAACAAAACGTGAAATCAAAAATATTTTCGATGAAGTTATCAAAGTTGAAGATAACGTTCACGATTCAGCAAATGATTATGCCTATATTCGCTATCACTATGATGTAGAGGGGAACCTTAGGGAAACCGCAGTACATTCCGCTGAAGGGGATATTATAAAAACCACAATCGATTACGATTTCCTCAATCGAAAAACATCCATGACCGATGTGGATAAAGGCTATTGGACATATCAATACAATGCTTTCGGTGAATTGATCAGGCAGCAAGACGCAAAAGGTCAAGTAATTAAAAACCGCTATGATCTTCTCGGTCGTATTGTTAAGCGTTTTGATTACTGGAATAGTAGTGAAACTTCCTTAGAAAACTATAGCCACTGGTATTATGACGGAGAAACAGATGACGCCGCCCTAAGTGTTGCCAATGCTATAGGCCAAGTGACAGCGGTTGTGCAAAGTCGAAGTGCTGCTCATACACGTTGCACCCAAGCCAGCACGCAGTATTGCCAGTATCAGACCTTCGATAATTATGGCCGTCCTCTGGTCACTACCACCCATATCAATGCAGATGACAATGATGCTACACCACTTGAAACCTTTAATTCTGATGTCAGCTACGATCCGATAACAGGACGTATCGATATTGCGCACGATGCTATGCATGGTTGGATAAAAGACTTTAGTGTGAACACACAAGGGCAAGATATACAAAGTGGTGTGCGTAACCATTACAACAGTCGTGGCTTCTTAACTCACACGGAAGACTTGGAGACAGGGGAAGAGTTATATCGCACTGACAGCGTTAACGAAAGGGGGCAGGTGACACGTGCTTATGTTGGTCCCTATGGCAGAACGCTATACTACGATGACGCTACTGGCCGTTTAGAAAAGCAAATCGCTTATATTGGCGGTTTGATGAATACTTCTGAAACACCAGATGCGATGACAATCCAACATATCACCTATGATTGGGATATTGTGGGTAATTTGAAATCCCGCCACAACCAAAGTTCACTGGCAAATAATGGCAACCAATCGGCGAACAGAAACCTGCAAGAAAGTTTTTGTTACGATAGCCTCAACCGTTTAATTAAAACCAATATTGGCACCACGAGTGTTAGTAACTGTGCGTCGTTAAGTGCTGCGCAACAAGATACGCGCTATTCATCCATTGGTAATATCACCTACAAAGCGGGTGTTGGTACTTACCACTATCTCCACCCCACAAAAAAACACGCAGTGACTTCAACGGGGGATGGCAATAGTTTTGTTTATGACAATAACGGCAACCTTACTTCTGATAACACCAGAACATTACTTTATTCTACCTTCGACAAAGCTATTCAAATATCGAAAGGCAATCACTCTTCTCGCTTTTTATATGGCCCGGAGCGTGGACGATATTTGCAGGTAGAAACCAATAGCACTGTAGCAGAAAAAAATAAAACAACTCTTTATGTTGGCAATATTGAACGTGTTAAGTTAAATGATGGCACTTATGAATGGCGCCGAAGTGTGACCGGAGGCCAGCGTACTTACACCACAGACAGCAGCTTTGCTGTTATTGGCGATGAAGAAAAGCGTTATATATTTAAAGATCACTTAGGCTCAGTAGATGTTATTGCCGATGACTTGGGTAACTTGGAACAAAGTATGAGCTTTGACCCCTGGGGTGCCAGACGTCAACAAGATAGCAATCTAAGCTTATTCTCCGACACCCAGCTATTTGGTTTTGACGATGGCATTACATCCCGTGGCTATACCGGCCATGAAATGTTGGACGAGCTAGGGCTGATTCATATGAATGGCCGAATTTACGACGCCAGCCTTGCTCGTTTTGCCCAGGCTGATCCTTTTGTACAGGCAGCGGCAGATGTGCAAATGTATAACCGCTATTCCTATGTACGTAACAATCCACTCAATGCCACCGACCCAAGCGGTTATATTCTCAAAAGTTTGTCGAGACGCTTCGGTTTTGCTGGCGGGCATTATTTCCTACATACCGGCGATTTACTCGGCGCCCATGCCATGAACGCGGTTAATAGCCGCTTAGCTCAAAACGATACCTTTGCCCAATGGGCGCCCACGGTGGCAGGCATTGTTTCTGCAGCTATCTGCGGGCCCTGTAGCATAGGCGTCACCGCCATGGTCACCGCCGATATTACCTACTACCGCACCGGCAGCTTCGGCGCAGCCGCCAGAGCCGGCGCCATATCCGCCGCCTACGGAGGCATCACCTACGGTATTGGTCAAGGCTTATCTGCTAATTACGGAGCTAATAATGCCGCAGGTTTGAGTAGTAAGGGCTACGCCCTAAAAATTGCCTCCCATGCAGTAGTCGGTGGCATAATGGCCGAAGTTCAAGGTGGCAAATTCGGCAACGGCTTTGTCGCCGCCGGCTTCTCCGCCGCCGCCTCATCCTACGCCCCAGGAGGCAACGGCAGCGGCCAAGGTAATTTCCCGGCCTTTGCCCAAGGTGTTATCATATCGGCACTGGTAGGCGGCACCTCCTCAGTATTAAGTGGTGGTAAGTTTGCCAATGGTGCGAAATCTGGGGCGATTGTTTATGCTTTGAATTCGGCTGCTAAGAAGGCTGTAAGTAAAAGAAGAGTTTATCTTGATTTCAGTGAGCTTGATGAAAGTTTGTTGGATGGGTTAAATTACGCGGAAGTTAAGGCTAGTATATTAGAAAAGCTTGTAACCGATTATTCAGGGTACAATATAGAGTTTATTGAAGGTAGTGGTTTCCCTATTTTTAGTAAAACCATCTTCTTTTCTAATGCTGTTGTTGATGATGGAACTACATTTGGTCACAACGGCGTTGTTAGGGCTGATGTATATGTAGGGTCAATTGTTAGTGATTTGTCAAAATCTATTTATCATGAATTAAATAATGGTACTTTCTCTAAGCTAAATGCTTCGTTACTTGGAGTAGCTATAGGCAATATAGCTTCACATGAGCTTGGTCATAGATTTGGCTTAGAGCATTATGGTTCAAACTTTTTAATGAGTATCCCTGAGCGTGGTGCTAATGTAAATCCACTTGTCTGGTCTAGTAGATCTAGGGCTATTCTTGATAAAAAACTTAAATAGCCTTGGACTAAAAATGTATAAATTTTATTTTCTTATTTTTGTATTATTAACTTTTAATTGCCAACTCGCTTTGAGTGACTCTCGCGGAAATAGGGTTCAAATGGATTTAAATGCCTTGCGTGTTGCTGTGTTGGCATATGAAGCACATTGTAGAAAGTATCCTCAAAACCTTGACACTTTATTTTCTGAGATACCTAGTTGCGATTATTGGAAGGGGCCTTACCTGTCTACGAAAATAAATCTGGTTGACCCTTGGGGTGAGTCATATATGTATTTTACTGTTGATAGAAAAGCTGGCGTATTTTTTTTGTTATCTAAAGGGAAAGATAATCTTCTTGGATCGCAGGATGATATTGTGATGGTAGGCAAGGCCATAGAAAGAATACATCAACAATAACCAAGTAATAAACATGACACCCATATTTTATCCCAAACAAAGCAACATCTTTGGATAGCTGTCTCGTTAAAATATATGGCTATTAAAGCTGAGGCGGAAGATTTTTTATCGATGTTAAAAGCCTCAGGTAGGCAAGGCTTCTAGCTAGGTAAATGAATTTGAACGCCATGGTCGCATGTATGGTAGGTAAGGAGGCGACAGGTGACCATGGCGTGTGCGGCTTACATCTTCGTAGGCTTTTCTTGTACCCTGACACGAGGCGCGATTTCATTGCCAGAGTCGGAAAAGCCGGTCGGTGGTGTGAATGTCATAGTTAAGTTTTCCTAACTCATTAGTGTGAATATACTGTGTAAACGTATTTTTATGCTTTCTTTCCTAACGACTTGTAACTAACAATGTCATCCGTAAGTAGCGTTATAATTAAAATAGCTCTCTATGCTGAAAAATTATTATAAGGAATGGAACCCCACTAATTTTTTGTTATATTCGTTGATATCGATAATCAATAAGTAGAGTTGAGCAAAAATAATCAGGGTGTATCTATTTCTTAGAGTATTTTTGCATCTTTGTGTGGGTGTCTTGTTAGGAGCCCCGTGGTCATGGTATTCCCGGTGGAGAGATAACTCTAGATGCAGGTCAATATACTGTAAATTGGGTTGTTGTTCGTCCAAGTGGGGCGGGAACCTCTTATAACGCTTCAAATGCTCAAGCTATGCAAGATATGGCGGAAGGTTTGTTTCAGTGATTGAGTTATACAATTATTTTTTATCTAATGGCTTTAAGAAAGCTAGAAAGAAAGCTGTTGTTAAATATTTGTCAGCAGATATTTATATTAAAATCACCCCTCAAAGTGGCAGTTGGAACGATAGTGGAGATTTGTATATATACCTGTTTTCATCGCCTTTTGGGATGGTTATGACTGACCTTTTCAAGGATAAAGACTCACTAGCTTGGGATTACTCACCTCGAAAGTTGAGGAAAGATACAGAAGGCTGCTTGGGAATGGTGATGTGTGGTTTTGATATCGATTTTGATCGAATTGAAAATAGCACGCTTACACCTTCCGATTACAGTATCTCTGTCGGTAATTTCCTTGAATGTATAAATACGTTGAATACAGATGGAGATATATTCGATAATTTATACAAAGGTGCTCTTGGAAAGATTTTAGTGCTGATTGAAGGTTTATGGGTTTATTTATACTTTGCAAATAAGCTGGGGTATTCGATTGAAAAGACTCTGGCTGATGTAGAAGAAAATGATGCTATTCAAGACAGTCAGCAGGCGTGGCACTTGAGAAAATGTGTGGATATAGAGGCTGTTGAATTGTTTAATAAGCTCTATGGACGTGCCTTGACCCAATGAGTGTGGCAGGCACGATAGTAGCCACGGTCAAGACGGAGTGAAATGCTCTAATCGTAAAGCCCTAGCTAACCACTAGGGCTTTTTAGTTTTTAGAGTTCTCTAGTCAGCACCAAACACCCCTCCATCACTCTGACCTTCACCGGTGAATCAATCTCAAATCCGGCTTTAATTAACCAATGGCCTTTAAGGTGAATCTCGCAGATGGGTGTGCGTTGGTGGTAGCTCTGGCTAAGTTGGTAGGAGTATGAATACATCAGCTGGTTTTTCGATTACTATTGACGCACCACTTAGCGCAATTGATAAAATACTTTCTTTTTTTGGAGAAAGACAAACAGGACACCCATATTTTATCCAAGACAATGCAACATCTATGGATAGCTGTCTCGTTAAAATATATGGCTATCAAAGCTGAGGCGAAAGATTTTTTATCGATGCTAGAAGCCTCAGGTAGGCAAGGCTCTCGCTATGTACATGGATTTGAACGCTATAGTTGAATGTATGGTAGGTAGGCGACAGGTGACCATGGCGTGCGCGGCTTGCATCTTCGTGGGCTTTTCTTGCTCTCTGACACGAGGCGCGATTTCATTGCCAGAGTCGGAAAAACCGGTCGGTGGAGTGAATGTCATAGTTAAGTGTTCCTAACTCATTAGTGTAAATATATTGTGTAAACGTATTTTTATGCTTTCTTTAACAACGACTTGTAACTAACAATGTCATCCGTAAGTAGCGTTATAATAAAAATAGCTCTTTATGCTGAAAAATTATTATAAGGAATTGAACCCCACTAATTTTTTGTTATATTCGTTGATATCGATAATCAATAAGTAGAGTTGAGCAAAAGCAATCAGGGTGTATCTATTTCTTAGAGTATTTTTGCATCTTTGTGTGGGTGTCTTGTTAGGAGCCTTTTTAATTGGAGCCCTAGTCAACCACTAGGGCTTTTGGGTTTTTACCGTTCGCTAGTCAACACCAAACACCCCTCCATCACCCTGACCTTCACCGGCGAATCAATCTCAAATCTTGCCTTGGTTAACCAATGGCCTTTAAGGTGAATCTCTCCAATGAGTGTGCGTTGGTGGCATCTCTGGCTAAGTTGATAGCATTGGTAAGTCTCCTTTATGTTGAGATTAATTCTTTAAGAGGCTTTGTGTGCGGTGCTTCCTGGCGGTATATACTCTGTATAGGGTGAACATTCTCATTTTATTCTTGAGTTGGCTGGATTTAGAAAAAGGCAAAACTCAAGACCTGAGGTTAAAGGCTTCTCCTCCGCTACCTCATCCTACGCCCCAGGAGGCAACGGCAGCGGCTAAGGTAATTTCCCGGCCTTTGCCCAAGGTGTTATTATATCGGCACTTGTAGGCGGCACCTCTTCAATATTAAGTGGTGGTAAGTTTGCCAATGGCGCGAAATCTGGGGCGATTGTTTATGCTTTGAATTCGGCGACTGATAAGGCTAGAAATGGTTGGAATGTTGTAAGGCAGAAGGGAACTCTTGGGGAGGTTATCACTGGGGATGGGATTCTTGCTCCAGAGTGGGGGCCATTTGCTGAGGCTTTAGAAAATGGCGGTTATATAAATCCTGATGAGATAACTATTGTTGGGCATGGTACTAATGACTCACTTGAATACAGAAAGAGTTTACGTCCTGCATCTGAATACGCTGAAATCCTTCGGGGCAGGGTGAAGCCAGGTGATACGATAAGAATATATTCTTGTAATGTGGGTAAAAAAGGCGGCTTTGCACAGGAATTGTCTAGAATTTTGAATGTGAAAGTAATAGCACCTAATAATTTTATTAATTATAACAGCGCTGGAGAACATGGGTTGTTTACAATTGGAAAGTATGATGATTATGGTGTTACCAATGGAGGCTTTGAAACATATGTTAATGGTGTTAAGCAATGAGAAGTATACTAGTGTTCATAAGCTTATCTTTTTGTCTTTCCTCTTTTGCAGGTGGCGAAATTACAGTGTCATATGATATTTATCTGGAAAAGCTAAGAGAGAATAAGCAAGATGAAGCTGCTGCTTGGCTTAGCAAAGCTGTTATTGATGGAAACCCTAGAGCTTTGTTAGAGTTATCTTCAAAATGTTTAAACGAAAATCATTGTAATGATCCCGTCATTCTACGGCCTCTTTTGAAAAACTTAATATCTTCTGAAGATGTTTATATTCGTGCTAGAGCTTATTTGTTAATGTCTCAGTTTACTTTGAAGTATGAGCCAGGAATTAAGGGGGAACTGCAAGCTCTTGATTATCTTTTACTTGCGAGCGCCTACGGAGAAGAGGGTGCTATTGTTAAAGCTTTACCTTTATTTGAGAAAATTAGTAAATATAATAAAGATTATGCGGTTTTTATTTATACTATTCTTCAAAAAGAAATATTATTTACACAGAAGGACTCTATTCTCTATAAAGAAATTCAAAGTCAAATGAATCTCCTTGCAGATAAATTAAAAGAATGACCTAAGAAAGAAACAAACGGGGTCAGGTCTACTGATCCAATTATCGTTTTTCAGAAAGATACCTATTCCCCAAGAGAAATATATCATATAGTTGGTGATTGGTTTGAGTGATAAGAATAAAAACTATTATCTAATTATATTTATTTTATTTCTTCAGTGGGCAATGATTGTTGCATATATGGGAATTTCTAGTAATTGGTATTTCCCGCTAATTGCTTGGGGAATTGTTTATTTTTTACTTGTCAAAAAATATAGCTTCTCATTTAATAATATTTTATTAGATATTGGTAGAGTTAGGTTGTTTCTTGCTGCTACTGTAAGTGCTGTAGTTACATTTTTTTCTCATGGTCAATCATTATATTATTCTATATTCTTTTTTTTATTTTCGTTTACTATTTTCATATACGGTTATGGATTTATGAATAAAAAATAAATGAGTAAAAAACGCAAAAAAGGTCAGATCGATATCCCCCATTTTTCTGACACTCCAAAGGCTTTTACTCTCTCGCCTGATTCTCTAGAAGTGGGAAGAAGGTTTAAAGAGTTTGATGGTGTTTTGGATGAATCCTTTCAAATAAATCTTTTGAGATCTGGTCAATTTTTTCCCATTTCTCGATGTTTTTGGCTTCTTGGTTTAGGCTCTGGTTCCCATTAAATGCTCCCCAAATTGATCCGGCCATAGAGGCTATTGTGTCAGTATCTCCCCCCAGTCCTATTATTTTATTTAACATTGAGTTAAATTTCTGGTCGCGGAATTGTAATGAAAAGTAAATAGCAGTAACACATGATTGCGGAGCTGCTATTCCATTACCTAATTGTTTTTTTATTTCACTGACCTTTATGTTTGGCTTGTTTAAAGCCTCAGTGCAAAAAATGATTTTATCTTTGTAGATTTTTGATTGGCATTGGTGGAATAGCTCCGCCAGGATTTTCTCGTTGTCTAAGTCTTGAAATGCTGCTTGAGTTGCCCGTGCTATAAGCTTGGCGCCTTCAATACCTAAAGGGTGGGCATGAGTGATTTCAGCACTTTTAATGACGCTGTTTAGTAATGTTTGAACGTTGTAAGGAAAGCACATCGCTAGGATGGATGCCCTCATTGCTGCGCCATTCCCAAATGACCCTGTTTTAAATTTCTTTTTGTTGGCTTCTCTCCAGTTTTTTCCCTTCTTAATGAGCCTTAACAATTGCGAAGTGGAAGGGCCATATCCCCTTGACCACTGATAACTCTGTGCAAACGTTTGTGCTAAATGATTCTGGTCGATTGTGTCGTTATAAAGGTATGATTCTGCCAGGTCTATCGCCATTTGAGTGTCATCGGTATATCTAAGTTTACCATCTCTTGTTTTGCCAATGGCTCTCCATAGTAATTGTTCTAATGGCCCCCCTTCGTATGGTGCGCCAAATGCGTCTCCCATAGCTAGTCCAAGGAAGCATCCCTTGTACTTATTTAAACTGATCATTTTTAAAATCCAGATACAAATTAGTGGGAAAAAATAAAAAGTCTTAGTCATTGAGTATGGCTAGGACTTTCTGTTGTTAATGTTTGCTGGTCAATACAAAATATCCATTCATAACCCTGACCTTCATCGGCGAATCAATCTCAGATCTCGCTTTGATTAACCAATTTTGGCTCAATTATTAGGAGAAGAAGATAAACAGTGGCATCCATTAGACTTTGAGTCAATAAAAAACAAGAAATAGTATCCCAAACCAAAGGGAAAAATAAACAAAACACTTATATTTTATCCGAGGTAAAGCAATATCTTTGTATGGGGGTCTCGTTAAAATATATAGCTGTTAATAGCCGCTTACCTTAAAACGATACATTTGCCCAATGAACGCCCACGACGGTTGGTGTTGTTTCTGCAACTATGCCTGCCGCCTCATCCTACGCCCTAGGAGGCAGCGGACAAGATAATTTCCCGGCCTTTGCCCAAGGTGTTATTATATCGGCACTGGTAGGCGGCACCTCCTCAGTATTAAGTGGTGGTAAGTTTGCCAATGGTGCGAAATCTGGGGCGATTGTTTATGCTTTGAATTCGGTAGCTGATAAGGAGAGGGAGGTTGCACAAAAGGTGAAATCTGATCTTTTGAAAGGTGAAGTTGAGATCGAGTTAAATGGCTATATTAAGGGTAAGTTGTCTTCGGGGGGCATTGAGCTTAGTGTGGACCTTGGAGCAGCATCAGTTTCATTTGATCAGGATGGAAAAATTTCTGGCACGTATGGCTTTGTTAAAGGCGAGGGTCAGTTTTCCGGTTTAGGTGCAAAACTCACGTCCTTAGGTATTGATATTAGAGGTGCTCAGTTTACATTGAGTGACTTTTCATCAACCTCCCTTTCTTGAAAACTCCACTATTCGAATAGTTTTTGGGGTTACGATGTAGGTAAGCACTTCCCTAGCTTTAGTGGTTCAATCAACATAGATCAAGTTCACTACATAATGCAAACAAGAGCCGGTCAAGCAGGTCAGCAATACCGATCTGGGTCAACGAATTACGTTGAGCAATGCATGGCTAGAAATTTTAAGGGTTGCTGATGATTAAGTTGATAGTAGTTTTAGCTTGTTTTCTCACTACTTGGGGACTGAATGCCAATGCTGAAGGTGGAGATGCCGATTGCGAGTCTAACGTTAATTTTTTCCAAGATTATATTGGTCGCATAACTGAGCTTGACGCGAATACAGCACAATATTTTAATCTGCGTTATCTCTCTCACGAAATGAAAAAATAAGGTATACCAGATGAGGAAATTACAACTAGGTTATTAAAATACATATCGAGCATCGATCAATTATTGGAAGGGGTCTCGTTGATTGTCGTGAGCCCTTCCTGCGCAGGTCAATCTTCGAGGCTGGTTTTTAAAATTGACGATAAAGATTCGCCTGGCAAAGGCGACTATATAATTGTTCGCATGATTGAAGGTCGGGTCATAAATGTGAGTTTTGAGGAATCCAGCATCTTATTAGATAATATGGGAATTCAAGATTTAGCCTACAAGAACCTATAAATAACCTCATGCACAAAAGGGATACACGATAGGGCTTGGTGCAAAACTGGTGGATGCAGATGATCTAGTTGGTCATGCATTTATTGTTTTAACTGATTAAAATGGAAACAGAATTGTTAAAGGTTTTTATCCGGAAAAGCACGCGCCGTTTGCGGATGGTGAGATTAGGGATGACTCTCGGGTATACGACAAGTTGGTAGCCGGTAAACTTATCGGTGGAATCCATACGGTGAATATATCCGAAGGCCAGTTTAAACAAGCATTATCTATGTTAGGGCATGCTGATAGTAACTATTACAATATTTTTACTTGTCAGTGTGCGACTACCGCTGCTGGAGTGTTTAATAGCGTCACCGGCATCAACTATTCAAATGATTTTTGGACAACGCCTTCGTCTATATTGAGCCGAATGGTTGGTGGTGGTTCGGGCATTTCTTTGTATAGGAATATTGGCTCTTTTCTGGCAAGACAACAAAGATATGAAGATTCAGCGAAGTACATGGGCTACATGTTTTCGCCCTCGTTTTAGATGCAGCAGGAGCAGAAATATGAAAGTGAAAATTTTGTCTTTTTTGTGCACATATTTTTTATTGACAGGTTGCCATGCTATGGATTGTGACAATACAGTTTCCAAAGGCTTAGATCTCGACGAGAAGGGGCTAGATTTTCGAATTTATAGTGATACAGGAAAATATTGGGGGGAATTTGTCTTGTACGCAGTGGATCATACTGTTTCTTATACAAATAACTCTGGCATAAAGTTTAGAGAGGATCTAAAAGGCCTTGAATATGTTTGGTTTGACGGGGGCAATCAGGATGGTAGGCTTTTATTGAAATGGCCAAATAACGAAAAGGCAATTTGTATTGCAAATATTCCTCATTCTTATTGGCTTGAGATAAAAAAGTACTCAAATCAATGGGATGAAAGTGATAAGTTTCTTCCTTGAGTTAAACCACTTCCCAAGGCTTATTATCCATTCTCGTTAAATCCCGACTGCCGTGCTAATAGAAATAACCTGGACAGGCATTCGACAAAAATTATCGAGTGCCTTTTTAGTTTTTACGACTCGTTAGTTAATACCAAACACCCCTCCATGACTCTAAACTTCACAGGCGAATCAATCGCTCCCCCCTTTGATTAACCAATGGCCTTTATGGTGAATCTCCCCAATGGTTGTGCGTTGGTAGGAATGGTAAGTCTCCTTTATGTTGAGATTAATTTTTTAAGAGGCTTTGTGTGTGGTGCTTCCTGGCGGAATATACGCTGTATAAGATGAATATTCTCATTTTATTCTTGAGCTAGCTGGATTTAGAAAAAGGCAAAACTCAAGACCTGAGCTTAAAAGTTTCTCCTCCGCTACCTCATCCTACACTCCAGGAGGCAACGGTAGCGTCCCAGCCTTTGCTCAAGGTGTTATTATATCGGCACTGGTAGGCGGCACCTCTTCAGTATTAAGTGGTGGTAAGTTTGCCAATGGCGCGAAATCTGGGGCGATTGTTTATGCTTTGAATTCGGCGACTGATAAGGGGAGGGCTGCTGCACAAAAGGCGGACGGAGGTTTGCGAGGCAAAATTACTCGCTTCTTTAAAAATAGCTCGGAAGAAAATCAGTTAATTGAAGAGTTGTTTTTTGCTGAAGACTCACCTTTAACTGTTGAGGGTTTGTTAAGGAAGGGGAACTATAAATTTGGTGTAGATCAGACCGGTGATGCCTATGCTAAATATTCTGTGTCGTCGGGAATCTACTCAGTATCTGGGAATATTGATAAAGATGGTCGTTTATTTGGAGTGTCGGTTTCTGTTGGTACATCATTGAAGTTGTCTGGTGTGGAGTTGGGATTAAAAGTTGATCTTGGGAAAATTGTTCCATTTACGGCAAGGCAATTTAACGACTTTATTGCTACAAATTCAGGACTTTCGGGTCAAGCTTATAGAGCATTACAAAATCGCCAATCTGTACTCGATTCTGCAATTGATGGGGCAAGTAGATGATTAATACGAAGAGAAAATTATTATTAGTTATAGGAGCTTTGTTTATTTTCTTGCTTCTACTTTCGGCCCCTTTAACAGCTTTGATTTATAAAGTTGGGAGTATCTTTACTGGCGAGGAGTCTTTATTTATTGCTGGAGTGCTAAGTGCATCCATTCTTTGTTCGTTAGTTGCGAGAAAATGGCCTGAGCAATCTGTTTCGATTTGTTTTTGGGCGACCTTTCTTACTTCGTCACTTTTGGCGGGTGCCGCGATGTACTTAGCAAATATTTTTGAATCGTTCTTGATCCCTATGGCATTTTATGTGATTTGTTTGGTTGGCGTTGTTGCGGCTTCCTTGGTAAAAAATACTGCATTGAGTAAGGAAGTTTTACAGGGTTAATATTGTATACCGAGAAAAGGTATCACTGGTTATTATCAAATATCCGATGAAAATGGATATTAACCCGATGACTATAGCCTTTGCTCCTTTATATTGAGTTTCTGGGGCTGTGTCACTTTCTCCCCAAGAGATAGTAACACGCTTTTTGATAACAATATAAATCCCGAAAATAATAAATGCTGTTCCGAAAAAGGTAGCCGAGGTTATTGTCATCTATATAGGCCTTAATAATTATTTATTCTCTAGTCAACACCAAGCACCCTTCCATCACTCTGACCTTACTCTGACCTTTACTGGCGAATCAATCTCAAATCCCGCTTTGATTAACCAGTGGCCTTTAAGATGAATCTCACCAATGGGCGTGCGTTGGTGGCAGTTCTGGCTCAGTTGGTAGGAGTGGTAAGCCTCCCTGACTTTTAGCTGCCGTTGTTGATTAAGAGTTTTAGCCAAGCGCGAAGCTTGTGTATCATTCTCGTTACTCATAATAACCTCGTATACAGGTTGTTGTGATAGCTGGTCCTGGGTGTTGGCGCACCCTTGATCAGCGCCTTTTAATTAAGCTAGTTTGTCAGCAAATGCGCGTTTGGCATTGTGCTTAAGAATCAGACTTTCCAGTAGTTCCTTAGCGACCATCCGTTCACTCTCATCAAATTGGCTTAGTGCCTCAAATTGCAGTTTTAACTCATCGTCAGGGCTTCGGTGATCTTCTCCGAATACCAAATCATCCAGCGTTGTATTGAGTTCTTTAGCCAGTCTTACAAGTGTCTCTAAGGTAGGCTGTGCTGTACCTGCTTCGTACCGCTTAATCTGATTCACATGCAGTTCAATGTCTTGAAATGCTGCTTGAGTTGCCCGTGCTATAAGTTTGGCGCCTTCAATACCTAAAGGATGGGCATGAGTGATTTCAGCACTTTTAATGACGCTGTTTAGTAATGTTTGAACGTTGTAAGGAAAGCACATCGCTAGGATGGGCGCCCTCATTGCTGCGCCATTCCCAAATGACCCTGTTTTAAATTTCTTTTTGTTGGCTTCTCTCCAGTTTTTTCCCTTCTTAATGAGCCTTAACAATTGCGAAGTGGAAGGGCCATATCCCCTTGACCACCGATAGCTCTGTGCAAACGTTTGTGCTAAATGATTCTGGTCGATTGTGTCGTTATAAAGGTATGATTCTGCTAGGTCTATCGTCATTTGAGTGTCATCGGTATATCTAAGTTTACCATCTTTTGTTTTGCCAATGGCTCTCCATAGTAATTGTTCTAATGGCCCACCTTCGTATGGTGCGCCGAATGCGTCTCCCATTGCTAGTCCAAGGAAGCATCCCCTGTACTTGTTTAAATTGATCGTTTTAAAATCCCGCTTTGATTAACCAATTCTGGCTCAGTTGGTAGTGGAAGAAGAGAAACGGTGTCACCCATAAGGCTTTTAGTCAATAAAAAACAAAAAATAGTATCCCAAACCAACGGGAAAAATAAACAGGACACCCATATTTTATCCAAGACAAAGCGACATCTTTCGATAAGTGTCTCGTTAAAATATATGGCTATCAAAGCTCAAAGCTAAGGCAGAAAAACTTTTGATCGATGTTAGAAGCCTCAGGTAGGCAAGGCCTCTCGCTAGGTAAATGGGTTTGAACGCCATGGTCGTATGTATGATTGGAGGCGAAAGGTGACCATGGCGTGGACGGCTTAGGTTTTCATCGGCTTTTTCTGGACTCTAGCGCGAGGCTTGATATTATCGCCAGAGTTCGAAAAGCCGGTTAGTGGTGTGAATGTCATAATTAGGTATTCCTAATAAGTTAAGTAATGTAAATGTACTGTGTAAACGTATTTTTATGCTTTCTTTCCTAACGACTTGTAACTAACAATGTCACTAGTAAGTAGTGTTATAAGAAAAATAGTTCTTTATAGAGAAAAATTATTATAAAGAAGAGAACCCTACTAACTTTTTGTTATATTCTTCGGTATCGACAGATCTGGGTGGGCTAAAAAATAGTCAGCAATGCCTTTTCGAAGTGCAAAATATGATGTCTTATGATAAATGTAGTCGTCACATTCAATAGACAGTACATACATACTCTATATGGTAGACATTGGCATCTTTATATGTGGAGCTCTTTAGCTTTTTTTAGGGGCATCATTAATAAATGAATACTTTTTTAATACAACTCTGTTTAAGTTGGATTATTTTTTTATTGGCATATGTTTATTTTGCCCAATTTCCTCTTTTGGTGATAGGAGAGCTAGCCCAGCTGTATACTGCCAAAGGAAAGGCAATTATACTTGGAATATTCACATATTTGGCTTTATCTATAATGTCTCTCTTTATTAAAAAAACAAAAGTTTTATACGAAAAACATATGCTATACACCGCGATAGATGTTTTATCTATTGTTACTTTGGTTGGTTTTGTTAGTTATCAGGTTTTTTCTATACCTATCTCCATCAAATAAATTTTTATAAATATTATGACTCTTCGTATCGGTATTATTGGCTCTGGTTTTGTCGGACAGCATATTAACGCACTTAAGAAAATAGATGATGTACTCATCGTTGCAATTTGTAGCCGTAATGAAAAGAAAGCACGCAGTCTTGTTTCAAACAATGTCAGTTATTATGTATTTGATAATTATTTAGAAATGTTGAGGAAAGAAAATTTAGATGCTGTTTATATCTGCCTTCCTCCTTTCTTACTTAGCGAAATAGTCATGACGTGTGCTGACTATGTTAAAGCGCTGTTTATTGAAAAGCCCATTGGGATCGAAATTTCAGCAGCGCATCGAGTTATGGAATCGCTTGACAAAGTAGGCACTATAGTCAGTGTGGGTTACATGTGTCGCTACCGTAAAACATTACAAATGGCGAAAGATTTTTTTACTAAAGAGCCTCCGATTTTAATTAATGGCGGTTGGTGCTCAGACTTACCATCACCTTATTGGTGGCGACAAAGAGGCATGTCTGGTGGTCAGCTAACAGAGCAATGTACACACTTTCTTGATGCCATTAGGTTTATTGCCGGCGAAGTGGATGAAGTTTCAGCTTTTTCAGCTTCTGGTTTTATTGATGATGTTAATGACTTTAATGTTGATGATGCAATCACGATGAATTTTCGTTTAGAATCTGGAGCTGTTGGGAATGTGATGACGTCCTGTTTTTCTAGAACTGCCGATGTAGGGTTAGGGTTATTTCTAAATTTTTCTTCGAGAGACAAAAAGTTCTTATTTCATGAGCACTGCTTGAACCTGAACATTCATAGCTTAAGTGGTGAAAAGCAAACTTTCTTTTCTAAAGACGACGCCATACTAGAAGAAAATCTAGCATTTATTCATGCGGTCAAAACTGGAGATCTTTCCAATATAAGGTCAAATTATAAAGATGCACTAGAGAGTTTAAAACTTAGCCTTGCAGTGGATATTTCGATACAGGAAAAAAGATCGGTGAAGATATCTGAATTCAGCTAGACGTTACCTATTAGATTTTTCAGAGAAGTGCGTCGTAAATAATTTTAATAACAAGAAAGCCAATACAAACAGGGTCAGCTCTATTGAAATGACCCTGTTTAATGACTAAAAGACTTTACCCAGAGCGATGCCAAAAACAACGGTATCTTCACTGCTAGATAGATCATAGTGGAGTTGAGGGGAAATAGTAAATTCGTTTTCAAATTCCACTTCATAAAGGACTCCCGCCCGGCCAATAGCAAATGTTTCATCATCTACAAATTCTACTCCTGGCCCTACTTGAAATATAAGTCCATACCATACATGGATATCAGCCACAGCTAATACTGTAGTTGCTTCCACATCACCGAATGTCTGTTCTACAACTGATCCCAGTCCGAGTAGTTTATCAACACGATACTCATAATCGATACCTACAGTAGAAAATGTATCGTCTTTTTCTTCTATGTAGCTACCTCCAGTCAGCACCGATAGGTGGTGCGGTTTTTCTTCATTAAACTCTACGCCAACTTGTGCTAATGCATGTTTAGATAAAAAAGATAGAAGTAATAAAAAATAATATAGTTTCGTCATATAGTAAGTTCTCTTGTCACTTTTATTTCTGATAATTATGTAAGTTCACGTAATTTTTTCACGAGGATTTATACATAGTTTAAATAAGATTATCAGGTATATACATTCGATAGGAATGTACAACTGTGCCATTAATTTTTAGTTAGTATTGCACAAGTAAATGTGAAAATATGAGGTGTAGTGATTAAGTTTGAATTCTATACTTGTGGGACACTAGAAAGTGGAGTAACTCGCCCACTTACTTTCTTTGACTGCGGTATATTATTTGAGCGTTTTAAACTAGATAGAAAAAATATTGATAGAAGCCTTAGGTAGGCAAGGCTTCTTACTTCTCATTCACTTAGATGGAGCAATGAATGTGAACGCCATGGTCGTATGTATGATAGGAGGCGAAAGGCGACCATGGCGTGGGCGGCTTAGGTTTTCATCGGCTCTTTCTGGACTCTAGCGCTAGGCCTGATGTGATCGCCAGAGTTCGAAAAGCCGGTTAGTGGTGTGAATGTCATAATTAGGTATTCCTAATAAGTTAAGTAATGTAAATGTACTGTGTAAACGTATTTTTATGCTTTCTTTCCTAACGACTTGTAACTAACAATGTCACTAGTAAGTAGTGTTATAAGAAAAATAGTTCTTTATAGGGAAAAATTATTATAAACGAGAAAAGCTTTCTAACTTTTTGCTATATTCCTTAAAATCGATGGTTTGACAGTTAAATTGGATAAAAAACGAGTAGGCGCTAAAAGTGGAATCACTGTATTTTGGAATAATATTGTTTATCAATAGCAATATAGCCGTATTAGTTCAATACCCAGCCATACTTGTTCTTTTTTGTACTAACAACTAACCTAGACAATAATAACTTAGCATCCTATACGCTTAAATATTTCTACACCTTAATCCTAAGGTAAAAATATAATCAACTTTTATAAAAATTTAGTTAATAAGTTAAATAAATACTCAGTGTCATGTAATTAGCTTTTAATATTTTAATTTTCGCCTCTTTAATCATTTTTTAATACAAGACATTCCAAACAAAAGAAATATAAATTTTTTTATAGACTATTACCCGTAATAAAATAAAATAATATTTCAACTTTTTTATTTTAAATATAAATAAGGCACCGATAAATGAAGTTAAAAAATAACAAAATTATGTTTCCTGCATTATTCGTATCCGGAATGCTTTTTTCTATGCATGCTTCTTCGGAAATTAAGTATGTTTGCGAAGAAATTAACAGTGAAATTAATCCTTTTTTGCGAACAACTATTGTTTTTGAAGAGGATAGCATTGAAGATATTGGGTGTAATTTATGCTCTAATCGAACTAATACTCGACTCACAATTGAGGAAGTTGATAAATTTAGTGGGCAGGCTCAGCTCGTTCTAGAAGACGAAGGTAACAACTGGTTTGCTCGATCTTTTAACTATTATTATGGAAGAAATGGAGAACCTACCGGGCGCTATATTAGTTTTAACAGTCAAGCACCTTCGGCTCTTCGGGAAGTAGCTGATAATATGCAATTAGACTTTAATGGAACTGGAAAGATAAACGATACGAAAATTGAATCTACTGCTAACACAGGGCGTAGAGTTACCAATATTTTGTGGAGTTCTTGTATACAACAGTAGGACAAAAATGAGCACATGCTTTTTTGTTAAGTAGTAGTTACTTTGCCTCGTAATATAACGGGGCCTTTTTATCTTATTTAGTTTATATTTTTAATCAAACCTCTCTTCTGATTTTGTCAACCCTCTCAACAGAGGGGTAGAGCTATTAAAAGAACGCTTATAGATTGATTTATTGCTTCCATTTTTGCTTTTATAAATAGAGAGATGTGAGCAGATTTTATCTGTATATGAATATCCTTTTTAATCAGTAAGGAGAGACTAATGAAATATAAAATGTTGATGTTATTAGCATGTTTAAGTTCGCCTGCATTTTCTGATGATACTTCTACTGCAGGCAACACTATTACCAAAAACAGTGCTTATTCCTTTTCCTTTTAACTATATTGCTATTTTCTATATTAATTATCACCAAAACTACCTGGCGTTACAGTTATCTCATGTTTTACAAATGATAATTATTACTCTTCTCGCCTCTATCTCATTGTTAATTTAGCTTCTTACGTGTCTAGGTTTACTTTTTATTAGAAGGCGATAGTGACAATATAATAAATCTAGGGACAGTTTTTTTGATTTTTAGATAGAGAACTTACTTGGTTATTAAAAAAGCTATATTTTTAATACTTGTTTCGTATTGAATAGTTAATTTTTCTAATATTGACCATTAATTTGGTTTGTTTTTTTGAAATTATAAATTTAGGGTGATGAGACTAATATCTATTTTTTTTCATGGAATTTTAATTTTTAATTTTTTTGGCGCAGTACATTTTTTCGTGTCTTGTGAATAAGCTTGATCTCTATAACTTAACATGTTTTTGAAAAATTTTCTTTGCCCGTGCTTTCAAAATCATAGGCGGCGGGGATATGTTAAACAGCTTGGTTGATTTGTTGAATTGCCGAGTGTTGAAGAATAGTATGCTGCCCGACAAAATCAACTACATGAGAAAATATATGGCATCTTTGTTAAGTAAAGTGATTATTATCTTTCTGGCTATTAGCATTCAGTCCAGTGCTTTTGCGGCTGCTACAGAAGATCATAAAAGTAAAATAGAAACAGAGTTAGGAACTAACGCTATTCAAGGAATAAGTAATTTCAAGAATACTGCTGCTGTATCAAAGAAAAAGTTCCCACATTCTGGTCAACTAATGTTTAATGGAGGAAATGCTACGGGTGGCGCTTGTGGGTTTAATCAACCCGAGCTTTATATGAATAGCGACTACGTTGATTATTATGCAGCAGCAGGGTCTGATATTTTTAAAGGTGGGAACAATTGTGGAATGGTGATTGAAATTGCGAATCCTTCTCGTTCAAACCCTGATAATACCAGTTGTACAACTAACTCAGATGCAACAGTTAAAGTGATGGTGATTGATCAATGCCATGAATGCGATAATCATCTTCTGAATTTAGCACCAAAACCGTTTGCTGACTTAGTGGGGCCTGATCTATCGGGTACTTGTGGGATAATAAATGCAGATTGGAGGTTCGTGCATGCAGGGCTAAGCAGTAATATCTCTATTCAGAATAAGGAAGGGACTAATCCTTATTGGTATGGCTTTCGAATATTTGGTCACAACCTTCCGGTTAAATCTGTCGAAATTAAGTCACATGGTTCTCCCGAGTGGATAAAAACGACCAAGTCCAATGGCCCGAGCTTCTATGTATTAGAACAAGGTGGCTATCCACTGACACCTCCATTATCTGTTCGTTTTACAAATGTAAATGGAAGGAAAGTGAAAGCAATGAATGTAATCACTAACTTTGATAGTGGTGCTATGTTTGACACGGATATTCAATTTCGGGGGCGACTTGTGGGTGATCCCTTAGAATAATACTCTAACGCATTTTATAGGAAAGAAAGTAAGGCGTACAATGCGAGTTTCAAGTTGTATGCCTTATTCTTTCTGTACCATTATTTAAAACATATAGCCTATTATTGTAAATAAAATGTCCAGAGTACTTATTTTTAAAGTAATCATATTAGCGCTATTTATATAATTATAATAAAGGTTTTTACTTCCTATCTTTAGTTGCTTTGTAATAAACAACACACGATATAATTCAATTTATAGATAAGTCTGCACAATTTATTTTATCGTCCTTAATATTTATGGAATATTTTTCAAGGATAATTCATTACTTCATTGTCTTTGATTGATGTTAAATGAGTTGATGAAAATTTAAGTTAGGCTCCTTATATTTGATCTTGCAGTCAACAATGTTGCTGAAGCAACTAAGTTTATATTCCACGATGGTAATCAACATGCTACAAAAAGACATCAGATTCAACATTTCGAGTTGCTTGCTGTAAGTTGAGTCAGTAGATTAAAGAATGAATTTAATGTCGTTAAGTGGGGTTTAGATCAGTCACTTAAACTGGAAGATAAAGACTGATTTGTATGCAATATATAAAAGTCTGTTCGAGCTAAGTCGCTGTTCTATCTTTGTTAAGGATATATGTACACAAATAAATTTAATGTAGGTTTAACTAGAACGGGATTATATTATGACAACTAAATGTGTAGAACCAGGAGAAGCAGTGAACGGCCCTCATCAATATGTAGTGGCAGTTCCACCGAATGATGAATTGTTGTTTCCTCACGTTGATAGCTGTATTGCCATAGCTTTTATAATGAACGATGCCAGTTATATTGGTGGCCACGTCGGGATGCAAATGCCTAATAGCCCCAACCTAGCCCCTCGTGCAAATGCACTTAATATCTGCACGCAGATGCAAGTGCTTGCACAACATGGCACGATTGACCGTGTTATTTTAGCTGGTGACGGAAATGTTTGGCGTCATGACTTCTTGACAGGGCAAGATATAGTGCAAGATTTGATTAATCAAATCAATTGTGCAAATTCTATCTTTATGGATTCTAGAGGCTTTGCTGGAGGGATGAACGTATCATTAAACCCTAGACGCAGAATGGCTTTTGTTAACCGTTGTACAGGCGGGAATACAGGTGTCTTTCTTTTGCAACAACCTTATACCGGCATCAATGGCCATACAACCAGAATTCTCTAATTAAGATATCGAAGAGGTATTTCAGCGGCGCCGCGGGCACACTGCTGCGCCTTGTTAATTATTATTTAGGTGTGCTCTATTTATACTTATTTTAACTATCAATAATCTAAACTTCGTTTAAAATCTTGGTATTCTCTTTCGGCGGCAATGCTTAGCTCGAGATCTTCATCTACAAGTAATAGCAGTTCATCAATATCATGTTCAATTGCAATTATTTCATCCAGGGCTTCAGTTCGTTGTTGGGGTGTGGAAGTTTCACTTGCGATTTCGTCACGAAGATGGAGCACTCTTTTATCTAGACGTTTTATCTCATGACGGTTGTGTTCAATACGAGATTTAATTTTATTACGCTCTTTATTAAGAGCGTATAAATGTTTGCCATCATGGTAACCGTCTAGGAAGGCTTGTTCGTTAAAATCACGGCAGACACCTTGATAGTTGTACCCACTGGAACCTTGCTGAAAACCACTATATTCGCTGCAAAATTCTTTTAGCCCATCGCTTCGTCCGGTGCGATATGCTTGTAATTGTGGCGTAACGCCATGTTTTGCACAAGCTTCACGGCGATCGCTCAGCTTGTTTATGGTATGGCCTTTAGCGCCATCTTCGTAGCCTATGGCCTGCCAGTCTGCACTAAGACATTCTGATTTATTCATGGTTGCACAAGCCGATAACAGCAAACATAAAAATGATAAGGCTAAAAGTCTGAGCATGTTGTATTCCGTTTTCTCTATGATGCAAATTTTAGCATAGAATATTCCTGTGCCGTTAACAGACTCTAGCTGGGGTTAATTTGCCATTGTTTTTTAGTTTTTTAGCTTTTGAAATGAACTCTATCTATTATGGAATGGTGTTAATTTACCGTAACTGAATATAGAGCCGAGCATTGAGTTAAATAGTGGTCGCAACATATGAGGAGGGGAGCATAATGCTATGCAAATATATTAAGCGCAGAGCTTAAAAGCCTCTGCGCTCTTATGTTTTTAAACATTGTTTATATTAAATAGAACTTAAGAATACCTATTCCCAGTTTAAAATAACCTTGCTAGCATCACCGGCATTCATAGCATCGAAGCCTTGTTGGAAATCGTCAGCACCTAAGCGATGACTAATGACGGGTTTTATATCCAACCCAGACTCAATCATTACCGACATTTTGTACCAAGTTTCATACATTTCTCTGCCGTAAATACCTTTTAACGTTAGCATGTTAAAAATAACTTTATTCCAGTCAATTTGCACATCACCACCGGGTATACCCAGAATAGATATTTTGCCGCCGTGGCACATGTTGTCGATCATATCTCTAAGTGCAATAGGGCTACCTGACATCTCCAGACCAACATCGAAACCTTCAGACATTCCTAAGGCTGCCTGACATTGTTCAAGGCTTTGTTCAGCGACATTAACGGTATAAGTTGCTCCAAGCTGTTTGGCAAGCTCCAAACGCTTGGGGTTCAAATCGGTGACCACTACATGGCGTGCCCCCGCGTGGCGACATACGGCAGCGGCCATGACGCCAATTGGGCCGGCGCCAGTGATCAGCACATCTTCACCTAATAAATCGTATTGCAAGGCTGTATGCACAGCGTTACCTAAGGGATCGAACAAAGAGGCGATATCCAGATCTATGCCTTCTTTATGCTCCCATACATTGGACATGGGTAATGACAAGTATTCGGCGAATGCGCCAGGCCTATCGACCCCAATACCGCTAGTGTGGGCGCACAGATGGCGTCTACCTGCCATACAGTTGCGGCAGCGACCGCATACTACGTGACCTTCACCAGAAACTATTTGGCCTGGCTTAAAATCGTTAACATTGGAGCCTACATCAACAATCTCACCTACAAATTCATGACCTACTACCATCGGCACAGGGATGGTTTTTTGAGCCCAGCTATCCCAATTGTAAATATGCATGTCAGTGCCACAAATCGCGGTACGTTTCACTTTAATGAGCACGTCATTTATACCAAATTTCGGCTCTGGCACATCTTCAAGCCAGAGGCCGACCTCGGCATGGCGTTTTACAAGCGCTTTCATTGTAGATAATTCCAGGTAATCGTTTAATATATGAGAAATATTTCCAGGATACTAAATCAATAGTGTTCGCTATACAAGATATTATTCTCATATGAAGGAATTAATCTTAATGAGTAATGAATTTAATACTTCTAAGCATAAGCGTGGTAATGAATCTGACCCTGCCAGCCAGGTGTTGTGTGAACGTGTTGCTCAATTACGTAAACGCCACGACCTAACCTTAGATCAACTGGCAACGGTTTCTGGTGTTAGCCGCTCCATGCTCAGTCAAATTGAGCGAGGGCAAGCAAACCCGACGTTGGCCGTTACCTACCGTATTGCTCAAGCCTTTGGTATTACTATTGGCGAACTGGTAGATCAGCCTTGGTCTTTTTCCTCGATAGAAGTTGTTCACGGAGAAGATCAAAACAATCTTTATCGTTCGGATGATGAATGCCAGATCAGAACTTTATCGCCGCTGCACATGGAAAAGAATATTGAGTTTTACGAAATTCGTGTTGCTCCTAACGCACGTTTAACCAGTGCACCTCATTACCAAGGCACTAAGGAATTACTAACGGTTACCAAAGGGGAAGCGTCGGTACGTTCGGGAGAAAGTATTTGTAAATTGAAGCAGGGGGATTCGGCTCATTACCGCGCTGACCTTGACCATGTTATCGAGAATCCCGGCAAGAAAGAATTGGTTTGTTATCTAATTGTCACTAATCAATAGATGCCTTATCTTGAATTGCAAAAAGAGGGTGACTTATAGACGTTTCCCCCTTTTGTTATTTACGTGAGCTGTTATTTATTTCTTTTGAAATTCAACATCTTTGCCATTCGCTGCCAGAATTTTTGCTGATACGATTTCACTATTATCGTCTAAATGTAGATAACCCAAGCCACTTTGATTAACCAGTGTTTTACCGATGTGTTTATTGGGGTGGCGAACCTTAATCGACATGTTACGACGCTGTGTAAACCAATTAAGCGGTGAGCGTCTAGCATATAACACTTGATTAAGGTAATCGAACCAGGATAGTAACTTTTGAGGAAATTCGTTTTTAAGTCCACTACAGGTAAATTGGGTGATTTGTGGGCTACTGCGGCGAAAGCGTAAAGTAACATCATAAAAAAATGAGTAGTGCACATCGCCAGATAATATAATAAAGTGAGGTGGCGTTTTAAAATGTCGAAAAACATTGAGGATAACTTCGGCAGTGCCTTTATGGGCCATCCAATTTTCCGCATCCACCATTAAAGCTTGCCCGAAGAAGGTAAAAATCTTTTGTACGGTCTCAATTAATTTAACCCCAAAAATAGGTGCTGCTGAAACCATAATGACGGACGGTTGATTAATTAGCTCCTGTTGTAGTTCACAAAGAGATTCCCAATCCATTAAACCTGAAGGTTTATTTAATTTACTTTCTGAGCGCCAACGTTGTGTGCGGGTATCTAATACCACTACCTTTGGTTGTGTATCGAGGCAATAATGCCAGTGATTCCATTTAAGCATGATATCTACCAGCTTATCGTGTTCCTTCACTCCTTGATCCTGAAAGTGCTGTTGTGCTTGTTCCGATAAGAGGGCTAGGTTATCAGGATTATTTCCCCAGCCCTGACAAAGCCAATACGCAATTAAAGCATTGCCGATGATTCGTTTTGAAAATGGATGACCATATGCAGTTTCTTCCCAGCCTCGTGTGAGATTCCAATCATCGGTAACATCATGATCATCGAATATCATGTACACAGGCAAATGCGCCAGCGCTCTGCGTACCTTAGCTAAGCCTTTGACAAAGTGTTCGATAACATTCTTTTCTTGTTCGTATTTAGCTAAAAATTCGGTAGCTATGTTGTGATCAGAAAAGTCGACGAGCCGCCAGAGCGATGGTGACCAAACTAATAAATACATCGCAATTAATTCACTTAAACTGATTAAATGATTACGTGCATTTACTGATGTAAAAATCGGCTTTCGTTTAGCCGCAATAAATGTTTCGTAGAGCTTTTGGTTTGCCTCGTCATGCGGTAGCAGTAGCTCTCTTTGATAATAACAATGGGGGTGGGCCAGAAGTGCTTGGGAATTATTAGCAATACTGCCGTGCCATTGTTCATCAAATAATCCAAGCATATTCATTACTTGATGAATTGCCACCAACATTGGGCCAGCTGCATCGTCGGCGTATATTTGATCGCCTGACATCATCAGTAAGGATGGCCTGGCCTGTTTGCTGCCAACACGCTCGCCGATTAAATTATCCAAACGTACCAATGCATCGTCACCTGGGTGGTGGGGTTTACGACAGGAACCATGGTATAGCTCGTTAACCTTAGGCCTAATTTCAAAGCTAGGTAGCGCGCAGTCCTCATAGCTGATATCGGGGAGCAAATGCGCTAAGCCGGTAAACGTATTATCTTGGTTGAGCTGAATATCATAGTAAATTGTTTGTTCAAGGGGGAGTGCATGCTTAATTCGAATATCAAGTTGTTGAATGAAGGCGTGCTTACCCACCTTGATGGTCTTTTTTTGTTCGCTATTTAGAACTTGCTGCCAAATGTTGTTTTTATTTTGATCGCATAATAATACTTTTATATCCATATCCTGGCTGGTCACTAACCATAAACACATTTGTGTAGCAGACACATGACGCAGTATCGGTCCGGCGATAATAGTGTCTAATGAAGTATTATTCATGGAATTTCTAAGCCTTTTCAAATTGTTCCAGTCGACAGTATTAACAATACCTAGGGAATTGATCAACTATTGATTGTTAAAGCGACTCTAAAAAGAGGTTAACGTCCTTTATTCAATGATGTAAAAGAAAGCTGTACCTTACAGACTAATTTAGTGTTACTGGATCTTAAATAGTTGTGGGAAGTAGAGAAAATACTATATGTGTAGATATTTTATCCAGCTATTTGAGCCATAACTGGATAAAAATGGTAAGAATTAAATGGTAAGAATTTATTCAGGTTTGGTGTTAAATCGTGCTCTTATCTTTAGTGGTTTCAAACTTCACTTGTCTAATTTTATCGAGGCCATCTACGGCATTATTTTTTTGAATTAGTGAGTTTATCTGATATAAAGATATTAGCATCGCATGGATCTGAACAAGGTAGCCTTTTTTATTTAGCTCTTCTAATGTTTGCGCAGATAGTAGCTGTAATTTATCTTCATCGATTGTGTGTAGGCCTGTCATATTTTGAGCGGTGCCATCGTTAAAATAAACGATCATATCCAAAGCTTTCATCAGCTCTAACTTTTCGATTAGCTCAATAAATTGTGCGGTATGAACGGTATTTTTAATATCGGCTTCAAGCATACTTGTGACTTGGCTCAGGTGCATTGACGCTTTATTTTCACCGCTAAATATTGGCTCCCCATGTTCTTTTGATAATGCTTCGCTATCTTCATCTATTCCAATGGTAAAGCCCTTTTCTTCTGTGGAGGAATTCACTAAGAAAAAAGGGTATGTTTGCACCATAATCGGTAGATAGGTTGCCAGCCATTTTTCCTCGCTAAGAAAAAGGTTACTGTTAGGTACGAAGCTTGTCAGACCTGATAGTGCCCAGTTCCCAGTGGCTACATTAGACATAAAAAATACAGGGAAATTAGCTGCACACTGTGCCACTTCAGAAATTCTAATATTGAGTGTTTGCTGTTTTGCAGCTATTTGGATGGCTGCTTGAGCATCTAATTTGAGATCTTTATGGTCGGTACTGCTCAATTCAACAATTTTTTTCATATGATATTTTTAATGTTAACTGACTTTTATCTTGAACTCTTGCGCTCTGATTTTTTGCGTTTCAGCGCTTGTTAGTTGGAATTTAGTATTTCCAACTTTAGTTTATATGTATGACAAAAGAAAGCTTCATTCCCTCTTTATAATTAATGTGTTTTCGCCAACCACTGTTGAATGTAATCGCGATGTGGAGGCAGAGTTTGTAGCATCTGCTGAGTTAACTTTTGATTGTTGCGAATAATTTGATCGGCTTTATCTTGCTGATTATATAAATACCCTTGGCGACTAAAATCAGGTTTAAACCCCATGCCATAAATTACATACTGATAACTGGCTGCGGGAAACAATTCAATTGCACTATCAAAATCGCCACTGATTGGCCCTCTAAAGCGCCATACGTCGAGATCTTCTTGTAAACTCTCTGGAATAGAACTCTTTTCTGTGTTGGCTTGCCAATAGGGTTCGGGTCTTTTGGTTAGCATATAGTGCAGTTTAAGAAAGTCGATGATGCGACGCCAGCGATAAAGCATTTGTTCATTAAAACGCTTGGCTGTTACTTTCATTAAGCTTTCGTCAGCTGGTAGGTTATCTGAAATATAGCGAGCCGAGATTTCTATCAACATTAATGCTGTGGCTTCCAGAGGCTCAACAAAGCCGGCTGATAGACCAACAGCAACACAGTTATTCTTCCAAAATAATTGTCTATGTCCGGAGTTAAAGCTGATTTTTCTTGGACTTAGTTGTTCAAATTCATCGCCAATATAGTTATGTAAAACTTGTTCGGCTTGCTGGTGATCAATAAAATCACTGGAATACACGTAGCCGACACCTCGGCGATTAGTAAGTCCTATATCCCAAATCCAACCTGCTTTTTGGCCTGTAGCTATGGTGTGGCTGGCAATAGGGCTGGTCTCTGATGAGTAGGGTACTTGCACTGCCAGTGCTGTATTGTTGAAGAGGACATCATCTGTCGATATAAAGGGAACGCTCAAGGTTTCGCCTAACAGCCTGGAAGCAAAGCCTGTACAGTCAACAAATAAGTCGCCTTCAATATCATCATTTTTCTCTAATGTGATACTTGTGATATTGCCTCTATCATCGAGCTTTGCTTGTTGCACGGTATCGACAATATGTTCTACACCGAGGTTATCAACGCTGTGTTCTCTCAATAAATCCGCGAAGGCGCCAGCATCAAGATGGTAAGCGTAGTTGCAAGGCCCCTGAAATTCAGGATCTGCGATTCCTCTGGGAGCGAGGCCAGCTTCACAGACGTGGTGCTGGAAATTAGATTCGACAGCGTAGTCTTCTATGTCCGAGACGTATGGTGCTAAATCTAAGCGCCCGTACCCCAATGGGACGGTGAAAGGGTGGTAATAAAAATCTCCTTCACTATGAACCCAATTAACGAATTTGCCACCTTGTTTAAAGGCTGCATGACAGCGTCGGAATAGCTCGCTCTCTTTGATACCTATCTGTTTGATGGTGTTTTTCATGGTCGGCCAAGTGCCTTCACCGACGCCGACAGTCGGGATGTCAGAAGACTCAATAAGCGTGACTTTAACGCCATCGGGAGAGCGACTCTTGTGATTTGCTGCAACCAGTGCGGCCGTCAACCAGCCAGCTGTTCCGCCACCAACAACAATTATTTTTTTAACCGCGTTTGACATGATGTATCACGTTTTTAAATGAAGATGAATGACTATGCCAAAGCTTGTCGATGACTGCAAGATGCGCATTGGCAACAATGTTTTACAGGTGTTCTGCACTCTAATTTACGTAAATAGTGTAGAAGCTTCTTTCTCTGAATTTGTATTTTTTAGCTTGCGACCTAAAAAAGTATTAGCGTTAACATGCACTAGTGAGAGTAGTGAGGTGTTTAAAAAAATGGAACACCATTGCTGGTGTTCCATTTAAAGCAAGACAGGTATATCAGGAACCTGCTATGGGAGTAGAAATGTATTAAAACTTATAACGTCCACCTAGAGAGTAACGGGAACCGTTGTCTTCAATCGAGAATATTTGATTATCAAAACGGCCAGTTTGCTCAAGCTCTTCTTCGGTGATATTGATACCTTCGAAGAATACAGTGAAGTTGTCGTTAATATCGTAGCTAGCGCTCATATCCCACTGACCAAAAGTACGGGTATTGATGGGCTCGCCATTAAAGCCGTTATCCAATTGTCGCAAGAAGCCTTCACGGTTGTTAAAGGCGATACGCGCTTGGAACGGGCCTTGTTCGTAGAACAGGATAACGTTTTGTGAATCCCCTAAACCTTCAAGGCCGAAACTCTGGGTAGTATCGGTACCTACATCAGCGTCGCTATCTACAAAGGTCGCGTTAACCGTAACACCTACACCGATATCCCAAACATGGGTAAGTGCAAGTTCAACACCGTCGACTTCTGCTGAAGGGCCGTTTTGTGGTCTAGAAACATTAAATACTTCTGTTTGTCCAAACAGCTCAGGAGTGTTGAGAACAAATGGCAATGAACAATCGTTAGAGTTGCTGACGCTGCATCGATCATCTGGTTGACCTGCACGATCTGCCAAGGTAACGGTTTCTGCCCCGGTTAAAGTGACAATAAAGTTTTCAACATCTTTTCTGAAGTAAGTAAAGCTGGCATAACTTACATCGGTGTAGTACCACTCAACAGAAAAGTCGAAGTTATCGGCAGTGAATGGCTCAAGCTCAGGGTTACCACCATTTGCCGTTAAGTTTTGACGGCGAGGCTCGCCAAATACTGTAACAGGCGATAGCTGTGACAATGTTGGGCGCGTTAGCGATTGATACAGTGCTGAACGTACAACAATATCGTCGGTAACATCTAATCTAAGGTTTAAGCTCGGCAATACGTCAGAGTAATCTGTGCCTTGAGTGATGTCTGTTGGGTTCGCTTCAACTCTGGCAAATAATGTTCTATCACTGGTAGGAATAATATCGTTAAGAGCTGACTGTACACCGGTAATGTCGATATCTGTTTCGGCATAACGCAGGCCAGCATTTACTGTTAAAGGCATGTCGCCGATATTGAAGCCAAAGGTAGCATCGATATAAAGGCTGGTGATGTCTTCTTCGATAGTGTAGCGATCGTTTTGCAATACAGCATCAAAACTTCCACCTAAGGCAGCAGCTGTTGTGCCTGGAGCATTGCCTGCAGCGATATCATTATCAATAGCTGATTGAGGTAGCTCTAGGAAATCGAAGTATGCTTCACCGTCATAGGTGTAGAACGTATCAATTAAGCCACTGAAGAAGTTATTAGCCGTGAATGGTCTTAATAAACCATTAGGAATTGGCAGATGGTAGCCGCCAAATGCACCAGCTCCTGGCGAAAGTTTTTGGAAACGAGACTTTTCACGGCTCTGGTTATAGGCACCGAATTTTAACTTTTGGAAAACTTCTGAGTCAGATTCGTATTCAAAATCTACTTTGAATTCGGTAATCTCGTCCTCATCAGTAAAACCTTCACGTCGGTTAAAGTGAGCTCTTGCTAAGCTTTCATCGGGCAATGCGCCGTTGCCAAAGCCGTCATGTGTGACCACAGGAAAGCCGCTGCGAATATCAAACTCGTAGTTGTTATCGATACCGATAACGTTGAAGCGCTGACGACCTGCTTGGTCATTTTCAGCATCCGAAGTCGATGCGTCAAATGTCATTGTGAAGTTATCATTAATCGCGTAGTCAACATTAAGACCAAAGCCTTTGTTGTTTACGTCGCGGCCATTTCGAGTATGAGATACAAGGTCAGTACGAGGAGCACCACTACTAACATCAAGGCCTACTCTTTGAGTGAAGTTAAGAACTGTGCCGTTAGCGTCAACTTCAGCTGCACCCACACGGTCTGGCTCAAACCAGGATGCCAAATCCGTTGTTAATGAATCTACCTCAAATTTAGAAATATAACCGTCAAGGGTAATAGTGATATCGTCATTGGGCGCAAATTGTAATACCAAGTTCGCGTTAGTTCTTTCACGGTCTTGCTCGTCAACAATTTGATCCCAGTTTCTGGGTAAAAATACGTTGGTAGCAACGGTAGTGACAGTATCGGGATCTGTATCTCCGCCATTATTTGTTAAGTCTAAGCCTGGGCGCCAACCTGCAGTTTCAATACGGTTGATCTGAACTTTACGTTCTTGACGGCTTAAAGCAAGTAGAACACCGAAAGTATCATCAGCAAATGTATTACTTACAAGCGCTGAAACAGAGGGTGCTGTTTCTTCTGATAAGGTTTCATAAACACCTTTTACAGAGCCTACAAACTGGAAGCCGGGATTATCAAAAGGTCGTGCTGTTTTAACATCGATAGTCGCACCAATGCCACCTTCTTGAAGATGGGCGGCGGAGCTTTTATAAATATCTGCACCGGTAATCTGATCTGCTGCCAGTACATCGAAGTTGAATTCACGTCCCGGGCTATCAGTAGCGATTTGACGGCCGTTAACAAGTACCATATTAAATTGTGGACCGAAGCCCCGAACTGATACTTGTTGACCTTCACCGCCGCTACGGTCGATAGATACACCGGTAATACGTTGCAATGATTCGGCAACGTTTAGATCCGGAAATTTACCCAGGTCTTCAGCAGCAATTGCGTCTACCAATGTCGAGGCCTCACGTTTGACGTCTTGGGCTCTAGATAATGAAGCGCGTATGCCTGTGACAATTACCTCTTCTTCTATCTGCCCTTCAGTTTGGGCGTAGGAAGCTGAGGTTCCTGAGAGTGTAAGAATGCCGGCAATTGCTACGGCAAGCTTGTTTTTTAATTGTGGTGATTTTATGTTGCTTTCTACGTCAAACGACATGGTTTTACTCCTGGGTATTATTATAGAGTAGGAGGATTAACGTTCCCTTATTTTTCTAAAATCAGCTATATATACAACATATAGTGAATCATGCTTTCACTGCACTAAGTTAAATACTCATAACTATAGATGCTTCTTATTATAAATGCTTAACCGATATGACATGTTTTTTTACAACATTCGGCTTAATTATATTTACACCCTATCCTATAGAGTAATACGGAAACTCAAACTGCGACTTGTTTGCATTACAACCATCGATAAGCAGGTGAACACCTTGTGGGCGCCGCTTATTGTGTATAGGTTGATGGATTACTAGATTACTGGTCTTAAGTTCTCACTTTATTTGATAGCGTTAATGTTATTATTTTTTCATTTATTTTCGTATTAAATCATATAAATGACAAGAATCCTAGTATAATTTTGACGTCTAAACGCTCTAAATCGTAGTGAATAAGTTTTCTCATCCTGTTGCCAGACTAAATAGGATATTCTCTGTAAAAAATAGGCCTTATCTGGATAATCTCAAGTAATTCGCAGACTTAATGCAATAATTTTTCTTTATGCTGCGCTGCATTGTTGGTCAGTTTTTGTTGTTTTTATTCACTATCTGAATCAAAACTACAGATTTAAGTAGGCTTTTACCAATATAACGCACTAAATTTCCATTAGATTTATTACTACTTATTTATATCTTACTTATTCTTTTAGTTAATTAATTGAGTGTATTAATGTACTACTTTTCACCATTTTAGGGGTTGGTGGCGACTATTATTGCTATTGTTTTATATCTGTTGGGCTTGTTTTTGTTATCTATTTTAATGCCCCGGAGATAAAGCCATTAAATTTACACGAACTATCGAAACAGTAGAGAAAATTTCTTTTTTTTTCTTTATTGGTGAATCTTATCCCGATTGTTCTTAAATGTAACTGCTACTTTCAGATGAACAGAATTAAAAACAAGGTAAATTGAATCTTTTAGATAACGACTAAAAATGTCATTAGAAGTTAAACGATGACGTTATAGAGGAAATTATGATATTTGCTTGCGACCGAGATCGCAAGCAAAGTAGCTATAGACAGTTAATTTTTTTAAATTGATTGGCTTAAGTTATTAGTTTGATGCCTGGATGGTCAGATAATTTAAATTGAAATCGTCGTCCAAAAACTCAATTTTAATTGTGTGCGTACCAGGTTCAAGGTTAATGCTTGCGCCAGCTTGAATTGAATCGAAAGATTGCCAGCCCCTGGCGTTTGTCGTCATTTGACCGTGGTTGTTGCCATCGATGAGAACGCGAGCGCGGCTATTACGGATACTAGCGGCTCTAAGCTTTATCACATAGTTTGCTGCTTGCTCTATATTTACTTGGTAAGCAATAGATTCGCCAGCTTGAACATACGCAAGATTGCACCCACCGCCTATATCAGATGTTCGTTCAAAATCTACGTCGGGGAATTGCGGATTGGTACAGGCGCCGCCAGAATTTCCTCTACTTGTATCATTAGATGCATCGATAAAATCTTCTGCCTCTATTTTAATTGTACGGGGTAAAGTAGAGCCATTGCCATTGGGTAGGTGATTTGCGAGTACATTATAAATTCTGTCAGTAAGTACTTGATGGCCCGAGGCATTTGGATGGAAAGAATCATTAGGAATAGTAAGGTTTTGGTTACCCCAAATATCTGTCATTACTCTAGGTACAATAACAACACCCATTTCATTGGCCAGGCTTTCCAGTTCCGAATAGTAGTTACCCCACAAAGCAGGAAGTAAAAATCCGATAGGGTTATTTAGTCTGCGCCAGTTACTTACAGGGTCAATTGCTGCAAAAACAACCATGGCCCCACGGTCTTGAAAGGCTTGAAAAACCGAGCGCATATTATTCTTGATCTGATTCGTTCGGCGTCTATCATTCATAATATCGTTGCCACCAAGTGTCATAATCACTATTTGTGGATTAGGCATCTCTCTTAGAGATGTTGAGATATGACCATTCGAGCCTAATGCTTGTTGGGTGGTCAATCCATTTCTTCCTCGGTTTAATATTGGCACTCCCAGAATATTTCCTAGTTGTGCAGAGTAGGTGACATCTCTGTCTAAGCGGAAACCATAGGTTAAACTATCACCGAATGACATGATACGTGTAACTTGGTCTAAGTTTCTGGTATCGTTTACAATTTCTGAGTATGAAAAAGAGGAAAGTAACAACAAAATAAATGCTGTCAGTTTAGATTGGATTTTCATTCATTATCCTTTCACTATTGGGTATTTAACGAGTTAATTATTGATGAATATCATACGTTATTACCTATTTGGGGCTTCAGTATTTTGCTGACAAAATTGAACAATAGTGCTTTAGTCTATCTTTTAATAAACTAAATAAATTTAGCAGGCTGGCTTAAAGTGATATTAATTCTCAGTATAAATAGTGGGATTTAATTATTATCTGAGGAGAGCTTTGTTTTGGTGATAAATGAAATGGGAGTATATATGTTTTCCTCTATATCTAGTCCCAGATGGGCATTATAAACTGTTTTTACAGCCATATAGCCCATTAGATAAGGGTCTTGTTTTACTACACCGTATATCTTCGCTTCTTTAATTGCTTTGCGAATAGTTTTATTGGGATCAAAACCAAAATGGAAGATATCTCTTTCTAATTTAAGATAATTAATAGTTGCCAATAAACCTAATGTTGTAGATTGATTGGGAGTAAAGAAAACACGAGAGCTAGTGTTATCTATTATTTCCTTAATTTTTGAGCGAGCCTCACCAACAGTTGAACCAACGTCGAAGATCTGTACCTTAATTTTAGACAGCGTCGAGATACCATGGAGAAAACCTTCGACCCTTTGATTGGTTGGGATGATTTTCCGACCTGGTCGAAATATTGTAATGAAGGTGGAATCATCGATAGGGGCATTTTTTACTACCATCTGAGCGGCTTGAAAGCCTGCGTTAAAATTATTCGTCATAATGACGGCGATGCGTCCACCGCCAACATCACGATCAATAAATACAGTGGGAATACCACTTTGTTTGAGCTTTGAGGCGTAGGCGCCACGTTCACTTGAATTTGGCGCGACAACTAAACCAATACATCTTTTTTTTTCGAAACTCTTCAGTACATACTCCTGGCCTTGGATATTTTCTTCTTCTGAAGCGCCTCTCACCGACACAGATACTCCGATTTCTGATGCTGCTACTAGCGCACCTTTTTTGACGCTATCCCAGTAGTCAGAACCTCCTCCTGCAGTGACAAGTCCAACACACTCTTCTGCCATCGCCAGGTATGGCAAAAAGGAATACGCTAGTACAAGCAAAGCCATGTTTTTATAGGGAGGTATCAACATTTCACATCATCTTTTTTGTGCCAATATATTTCCATTTCTGGGGATCGCAATTAACTTATCGCTTAGCTATATACTTTCCTGATGACCCTTTCTACATGCTTTATGAAACCAGTCATTCTCAATATCGAGATCCCTGACCAATACAGTATCACAATAGCAAATCGAAAATGTCGACTTAAGCTTTATAATAACGGGAAAAATCTTTCTAGAATGCCTGGTTGGCGCGATAAAAACGACATTGCCAGTTTTTGTGAATGTGTTCTTTTGAGTGAAATATGAAGCCGTATTTAAAACTATCGTTTATCGAAGCCCCACAGTTATATATTTGTTTACATAACTTAATGTTTATGAGTGTTTTTGAAAGTTTTGGTTTCTCCAGGAGAAGAGAAGTAATCGATACCTTTTTTCTTTAGTTCTTCGGGAACCTTAACGGGAACATGAATACCAATGCTTTTTTTAGCATTGATTCTCTGTTTTAAAATAATATTGCCTTCATCAGATAGAAAAAACCAATAAGGTGGTAAGGCGACATCGCTTGCATTGCTCTGCCAAAATTTCTGAAAAGGTAAAAAGTGCTGGTCATTTGGATCCGCATCTCCCATATGGGTTACTGTTGTACCATCTTCTAAAGAAATGCGAAAAACAATATTCTCGACCTCGGCTCTTCCCGGCCAACCAGCGTGGGGGACTCTTACTGCTTCGACTGTTATATTTTTAAAGTCAAAATTTTCAGGCTTATCTCCATAGTTTAATGTTATAGCACTTATTCTATCTTTCAATTTGCTACTCTCAGGTAGCGCTAGAATCTTATCTACAGCCTGCTGGGGAGCAAACAGTTGAATATCTTTGTGAGAGACTAAATAAGACAACATATCAGTATCGGAAAAGTGATCACCATGGGCATGACTTATAAACACCGCGTCAATATTATTAAAAGGGGGAGTGCCTGCAAATATTTTTTGCCTGATATATTCTGGCACTAAGCTATAAGTGCCGTAATTATTGTGGAAGAATGGATCGAAGAGTATGCGGTTTTCATTACTGACAACTAGCACGCCCTCATTGCCGAGATAGTGAAGTGTTGAACTGTCTTTATGAGCAGATGCCAATTGAGATAGCAAAATTAATGTAGCTAGCAGAGTGGACTTTATACTCATTATCGCTGGCTCCTCAGGTTGTATCCGACAGTAATCGTGTGCTGTTTGTTAGCAAGTCTCACATGACTTGTTCACATATGCAAGGTTTCAGCGCAGAGTTGTGCTTAAGTTGTGATAGATCCTTGGCTATGAGGCGAATATATGACTGATAGCGCTTGTGAGAAATTTGATTTGTTTTTGTTGATAGGTTCTTGGAATATGAAATTCTAGGTATGTTCTATATACCAATATGTAAGCAATGCCCTCCGTACAGAAAGTGGCATTGCACTACTATTATTTGTTATTGTTCCATTTCGCTAGTTGCAGTTTGTGGTTGTTCATTAGCAGTTTTCAGTGGTACTTTTTTACTGAGTAACTGTTTCCTTTTCCATTTTCTCAAAAATGCATGATTTGCCCGTTGTAAGGCATTTTTTGTTGCCATTTGGGCAGAAAGTTGTGTGTCTTTAATAACAATAGGGGCATCTAGCTTACCATTTACAACTACCACACACTGTTTATCTATGCCGCCTTTAGGGCCGTTATCATCACTTAAGGAAATTTTTATTGTATCTATGACGTTTCTAATTCGCGAAAATAATAACTGGGCTTGCTGTTCAATTCTATCTTTCTCTTCTCTGTTAAGATCTACGTTAGTAGATTCTACGCTAATTTTCATATTAGTTTCTCCAAGGCCCCTATAAGAGCTTATTGTTATTCTTATGGTGTTAATTTATTTGTCTTAAGCTTATTTGTTTTAGCCTTAGCAATAATCCATCCCCCTAGAACAGCAGAAGCTAAAGATCCAAGTAATACACCGATTTTTACACTTGCTAGATATGATAAATCTTGGTTTTCAAAGGCAAGAGTGCCTATAAATAAACTCATCGTAAAGCCAATACCACACAATAATGATACGCCATAGAGTTGTACCCAGGTCGCGCCTTTTGGTAACACTGCTAGTTTGCTTTTAACTACAATCCAGCAAAGTCCAAAAATACCTACTTGCTTACCAACAAAAAGTCCAAGTGCGATACCCACAGTTATCGGATTTAACAGTTCAGCAACGCTAGTATTAATAAAACTAACACCAGCATTGGCAAATGCAAAAGTGGGTAAAATAAGGAACGATACCCAAGGATACAACTCCTGCTCCAACGCTGGCAGCATAGGTTTACCGTGTTTGTTAAGTTGTTTTAGTGGGATAAACCAGGCTATTAAAAACCCTGCTAAGGTAGCGTGGACACCTGATTTTAAAACCGCTGCCCAGACAACTGTGCCGAGAAGAATATAAGCGGCCACACTGTTGATAGATAAGCGATTTAATATCAAGAGCCCCAGCAAACCACAAAATGCGATAGCTAATGAGGCTGTAGATAATTCTTGTGAATAAAATAAAGCAATAATAACAATTGCGCCTATGTCGTCAAAGATTGCAACAGTCAGCAAAAATAGCTTAAGTGTAATGGGTAGGCGTGAGCCAAATAATGTGAAAACGCCAATAGCGAAGGCGATGTCTGTTGCTGAAGGAATTGCCCAACCTTTAATAGCGATTGGGTCATTGTAATTAAATGCTGAAAAAATCACTGCGGGGAAAATAATGCCAGCAATAGCCGCAATACCAGGCAGGACGATTTGGTCTAGTGATGACAAATGCCCATTTAATAGTTCACGTTTTATCTCTAAGCCAACTAAGAGAAAAAAAAGCGCCATCATGCCATCGTTAACCCAAAGCAGAAGCGGTTTGGCTATTTCAAAATCGCCTGCAGCCACTACTACTGGAATTTCTAAAACTCCTTGATAAAAATCGTGCGCAGGTGAGTTGGCAAGAATTAGGGCCGCAACGGCAGCTATGGCGAGTAGTACACCTCCAGAAGCATCATGTTGAAACTTTTCCTTCAATACTTTAATCATAATGAATGGTGCAATCACAAGTATATTCGTGTCAGCATGCCTTAGCACTGTACACTGAAGTTATTAACAAGTATATTCGAAATAACTTTAATTTTTATCAGTTTAAACCTGATAGCTGTTTTAGCTTATAACTATATACTAGTAGAAAAAATATGGAATTGCCATTTTGTCGTATCGGCCTAAAGTCGAGCCAGGTTCTAAAACTAGGTTCTGAATTGAAACGAGATGAAAATAAATCTTATTTGTAAGGTTGACTAAATAATGTTGAAGCAAATTAACTACAATCATCTTTTCTACTTTTATACGGTAGCAAAAGAAGGTGGTATCGCAAAGGGCGCAAAGCGTCTTAATGTAACAGCGCAAACTGTGAGTGGTCAGATAGCTGTTATGGAGAGTTATCTGGGAATTAAATTATTTGATAGAACTGGCAAGCGCCTTTCTTTAAATGAAACCGGGCATATAGTGTATAGCTATGCTGAGGATATCTTTGGTTTAGGAAATGAATTAGCAAGTGTTCTCTCGTCGAATCAGCAAGGTCATGAAATAACTTTTAATGTTGGTATTATTGATGTTATACCCAAAGTTTTCGCTTTTGATCTATTGAAACAATGCTTTAACTTAGAGCAAAGTGTTCGCCTAGTTAGCCGTGAGGGAGATTTTGACTTATTACTGGCAGATATGGCTTTAAATCATTTAGATCTAATTGTTTCCGATAGGCCTCTTCCTCCTCGTGTTGGTGTTAAGGCCTACAGCCATTATTTGGGAGAGTCTGGTTTCACTTTTTTTGCAGAAAAAAAATTGGCTAAAAAAGCAAGAAAAGACTTTCCCCATTCTCTTACAGATATGAACTTCCTAATGCCAAGCGATCGCTCTGCGCAGAAAAATAACCTGGTTACTTGGTTTGAAACAGAAGGTATTCACCCACACGTTGTAGCGGAATTTGATGATAGTGCGTTGATGAAGTTTTTTGGCCAGGATGGATTGGGAGTATTTTGCACGCCCACGAGCATTGAAACTTTTGTGTTAGAGCAATTTGCAGTTGAGGTCGTAGGGAGAGTAGAGAATATTAAAGAAAGATATTACGGTATTTCACCGGAGCGTAAGATAAAACATCCCGCTGTTGAAAAACTCTTTGAAGAAGCTAAACGTGTTATGAATTAAAGCATATCGTTATCTCAGTAATCGAGTCCTCGATAAGAATAGTGTAGTTTGGGTTATCGATACCTAGGTATATCGAAAGATTTAAGCTATTCATATTGTTATAAATCGTTAATGCAATCGTTTGAGAAGGCGACTAAAATGTGATCTTTACTCAATGTTCATGAATAGTGAAGGAAAGTGGGATGACATTATTAATCCGATACTGTGCTTTTATAACTTTGTTTTTGTTTTCGGCTCTAGCTAGTGCTGGAAAAAAATCTGATACAACGTTGATACCCGAAGATGTATATGTGGGAATTAGCAATGAGGTTTTTCCTCGGTTGTCACAGAGGGGAGAGTACGATGTGGGTGTCCGCACAATAAATGTCGTTAATCCTCAGCAGCTGGATGTTTCAAGCCAAAAAAATAGCGATAGAAAACTCGTATTAGAAGTTTGGTATCCTGCTAGTAATGTAAAAAATAAACATCGGGCGAGCTATGAGAACGTCACCCGAACTCATAAGCCTTTCTCCATTCTAGGGCAGGCTTACCGCGACGCCGAAGCGGCTAAAAATAAAAAGTTTCCTCTCGTTATCTTGTCGCACGGTTATACCGGCTACCGCTCACTTATGTTTTATCTGGGAGAGCATTTGGCTTCTCACGGTTATGTTGTTGCATCTATTGATCATACTGATTCAAGAAATATTGATGTTGATATGATCAAAGCACCATTTAGCGGGTTTTTAAGTACTTTGTACAATCGTTCGCGAGATCAGTATTTTGTTATGGATTACTTTTCTAAAAATAACCATGATTTGACAAAGATAACAGATGCTAAGTTATCTGCCATTATTGGTTACTCGATGGGAGGCTATGGAGCGATCAATTCCATCGGTGGGTGTTTTGATTTTAGCCTCCCAGTGATAGCGCGTTTGAGCGGCGTTCAAGACAGCGCGCAACAGCAGCAAATGCGTCAATTATTGAATAGCTGTGCGGGAGGCCAGTATGACAATGTTAAGGTTGATGCCAGGCTGAAAGCTGCCATATTAATTGCTCCTTGGGGAGGCGAGTTATCTATTTTCAGCAAAGATGCTTTGTCAAAAGTAAGGGTTCCGTCACTGTTTATTTCTGGTGATCAAGATGATATCGCAGGCCATAAGAGTATTCAGTCTATTTTTGAAGGCCTAGGATCTGAGTCTCGCTATCTCTTAACCTATAATAATGCTCGCCATAATATTGCTGGGCATCCTGCGCCAAAAGTGGCTCGCGAGAAAGAACTTGACCTTGGCCATTACTGGGAACCATCGTGGAATACTGAGCAACTCAATGCCGTTAACAAACACTTTGCTTTGGCAATGATGAATTGCCATGTGAAAAAAATATCCTCTTCCTGTAAATTTTTGAAACTTCCCCAAAATGCAACGCAGCAAAAAGTAGATGGCAAATTAACACCTGCCTGGGAAGGCTTTCCCGATCGTTTTGCTACTGGAATGCAGTGGTTTAGTCGTTAAACAGTGTAGACCTGCTTTATCGTTATCCAATAGCTTATGGCGGCGCTATTGGATAACTATTATATTATAGATTTATAACTTTACTTCAGCCGATTTGTTGGCAGCCGACTTGAGCGCGCCTTCAATGATATGGATATCTCGTAATCCCTCGTCACCAGGAACTAAAACAGGTGTGCTATTTAAAATTGCTAAGGCGTCATCATCCATTTGTGTCGCTTGTTGATCAGCAATTCTTTTATTTAATTGTATTCCTGAGCTTGTGAGCCCTCGGACACCACTATAAGACTGAAATGGCTCTAGCTTGTACCAGCCCTTTGTGCAATTAGCCTGCAAGATATTCATACTCTGGCCTACGCTGGTTGCGCACTTAGCGATGGCACCACTGGGAAAGTGGAGAGTTAAGTAAGAACTCTCATCCACCTCGGTGAATATTTTTGTACGCTTCACCTCGTGCCTTGCTGATACAGAGATAGGGTCTTCTCCTGTAACGTAGCGTGCAGCATTGAGTGTATAAACACCCATATCATAAAGTGCACCGCCGCCCATAGACCTTTTCACGCGCCAGTTATCAGGCCCAGGGTCGCCACCGGCATAGCCCGCCTTGGCGACTAGATTATTTATTTTACCAAAGGGCTTTGTTTTTGCGTATGACATAACCGTGCGGGTATTGGGTTCATGCTGCATGCGGTAGCCGATGCTCAACTTTACTTTATTTTTATTACACACGTTAATGATTGACTGCGCCTCTGCAACAGTCATTGCCATCGGCTTTTCACACCATACATGCTTACCTGCATTGGCCGCGATCGCCGAGTACTCTGCATGTAAGCCTGTTGGCAATACAATATAGATAACGTCAATCTCTGGATTGTTGGCTATTTGATGCATAGTTTCGTAGGAATATACGTTGCTATCAGGAATGCCATATTTTTTTTGCCAAACTGGGATTTTGTGAGGGCTACCAGTGACGATACCTTTGAGCTCACAGTGCTGAGTCAACTGCATGGAGGGAGCTAATAGATCGCGGCTGTAATACCCAAGACCTACTAGCGCCACACCTAGTTTTTCTTTTTTACTCAGTGCAAATATATCGCGGCTATAGATGGTAGATGCTGAGACGACAGCCGATGAACTTACAATTGAGATAAAATTTCGACGAGACAGTTTAGTCATAATTATGATCCGCTATAAAGTATAGAGGTAACAGGTGGGGCGCATTTAGAACAGACACTAACAGATGCGATAACTAAAGGGAACAGGCCCTGGATGAAGCGGCCGTATGAAAGGATAGCCCGCCGTGACAACGGGCCTTTTTATATTGTTATTAATATTATAACTGATCGAGTAGCAGCAAAAATTGTTCTCTTTCTTTTTCACTCATTTGTGTAATGTTGCCCAGCGGCATGTATTTAGACGATACTGCGACGCGAATTTTGTCTCGGGCGATTAGCACTTGGTCAACTTCTTCTAACACTAAACCTGCTGGGGGAGCGCTAAATCCTGCTTGTGATGGCTCGTTTGCATGGCAGACCGTGCAGTGCTGTTGGGTAAGTGCGAGTAGTGTCTCATTGCTACTGACTGTTTCTGAGACTGCACTCGTATTGCTTTTAGTTTCAGTAGCTTGAGGCTGTTGTTTTAGAGTATTTTGTTTTTGTGCATGTTGCTTATGGTAAGTCATAAAGCCTATCAAGCTAATGAATATTATTGCCGCTACCACTAATATATGGGGCTTAATAATGCCTCGGTGTTTTAAGTTAAAGAAATGTCTAGCATAGGCTGTGGTTGCTATAATGACGGCAAGCAAAACCCAGTTATAGCTATGACCATAAATAAATGCATAGTGGTTGCTAATCATGCAAAACAATACTGGCAATGTAAAATAGTTATTATGTACAGAGCGTGTTTTTGCAAACAACATCGGTGCTCTGTCAGGCTCACTGCCGGCATTAATAGCGGCCATAAATTTCTTCTGTGCTGGAATAATTCCGATAAATACATTGGCAGCCATAATAGTGGCAAGCATTGCTCCCACATGTAAAAAAGCAGCGCGCGAAGCAAAGATATGAGTTGCCAGCCAGCAGGCAAAGACAATAAAACTTGCAAGTACTGCAACAAATACAGGCGTATTTTTTACCAGTGGGCTGCGAATTAAAATTTCATAAACACTGAGGCCAGACACTAAAAACAGTAAGCTTGCTACAATGGCTTTACTTGGGGTGTTAGTTAATGGATTTTGGCCCACAAGATAAAGGTCGGCTTGAAAGTAATAAAAGATAATCAACAATAAACTGCCGGTTATCCAGGTACTGTATGCTTCCCATTTAAACCAGTGTAGTGTCTTGGGCATCACCTGCGGTGCTAAAGAATATTTAGCTACTTCGTAAATGCCACCGCCATGAAAGGCCCATAAGTCGCCGGCAATCCCTTTTTCTTTTTTCCATTCTGGGGGTGTTTCAAGACTGTTGTCTAGCCACACAAAATAAAAAGATGCGCCTATCCATGCTATCCCAGTAATAAGATGTAACCAACGTAGTAGTACGTTAAGCCATTCAAATATAAATACTTCCATTAAGATAAACTCCTACTAGGTTCATTGGTCAGCATATTGTTTTGATATCGTTGCTCACCATAAATATAAGTACGTTCTATTAAGCGTTCATCCCCCATCGTCATATAGACGAACAGCTCTTCTTCGATATTGTTGCAAAGTTTTACCCGCTGGTGAACGTTGTCAGATAAGGCGGGGTTTATCACAATAAAATCGGCTTCTTTTCCTATTTCAAAATTGCCGACATGGTCAGCAATACTCAGTGCTTGTGCGGCACCTAGAGAGGATAAGAAAAAAGCTTCTGCTGCAGCGAGGGAATAATTTTGCAGTTGACAGACCTTATAAGCATCGGCCATCGTTCTGAACTGAGATAGGCTGGTGCCACCTCCCACGTCACTGGCGAGGGCGATAGGAATGCCGTAAGATTTTAATTTAGCGAGATTAAATAAGCCGCTACCGAGAAATAAATTTGATGAAGGGCAGAAGGCAATATTACAACCGATGGTAGCGATACGTTCTATCTCAGATTCATTGAGGTGAATACAGTGTGCGAAGGTTGTTTTAGGGCCTACTAAATCGAACAGCTCATAAGTGTTTAAATAATCTTTCGCTTCGGGAAAGAGTGATTGTGTCCAGGTGATCTCATCTAAGTTTTCACTGAGATGTGTTTGTAACCAAAGGTCTGGGTGGCGTTTGAAGATTTCACCTGCTACCGCTAACTGCTGCCTTGTGGATGTGCCCGCAAAGCGTGGTGTTAACGCGTAGCCCAAGCGTCCGGTTCCGTGCCAGTTATCGATCAAGGCTTCACAGTCGTACTTTGCTTGTTCGGCGGTATCCAATAAAGCGTCAGGCGCATTGCGATCCATCATGACTTTGCCAGCAATTAAGCGCATATTAATAGCGTTTGCTTGTTCAAATAAATGATCGGTACTGTGTTTGAAGCTAGTGGTGAATACCATAGCACTGGTAGTGCCATTCGCTAGCAGCGAGTTAACAAAACGCGCCGACTGTTGTTCGGAGTGTTGTTTATCTGAAAACTTAATTTCAGTAGGAAAAGTATACTTTTCTAGCCAGTCGAGTAATTGTTCACCGAAAGAAGCCATCACATCCATTTGCGGTGCATGGACGTGAGGATCGATAAATCCGGCAACTATTAACTGTTTGGGAAAGTGCAAACATTGTTGCAGATCAAACCCCTGCTGTGCCATATCTTTCGCATCGGCCAGAGATTCGATTTTGCCATTTTTAACAAGTAGAACAGCATCTTCCAGATACTGGAAATTAGGTTTATCACTGTTAGCTTGATCGTCAGGAAAATGCATTACACGGCTGCGAAAAGCCTGTACTTTGTCCATATTAACTGCCTCGATAAGTGCTGTAGCCAAAGGCATTTAACAATAATGGCACATGGTAGTGTTGCTCTGTATCGACAACTTTAAATGACAAGGTGACATTATCATAAAATGAATCCTCACCTCTTTCGCTAAACCAAGATGCTGTTGAAAAGTCAATTGACCACGTTCCTGGCGTAAGAGAAATTTCTTGATCCCACTGAGATATACGCCCGTCTGCGTCGGTAACACCGCAGGCAACAGGTGTATTACTTTGTGGCGAAGTGAGGGTGGCTTTCACCCCTGCGGCAGGTGTTCCTGTACTTAAATTTAAAATATGTGTGGTAATCGGAGCGCGTGTCATGATATCCCCAGTAATTTTTTTAGTCTGATATGCGTAATCTTATTCTGCTCTCCTGCGCCATTGTTAAGCTCTTCGCTACGAGAGTTTTGAATTCGTTGCCTGAGTATGTCAAGCATATACTCTGCAGGTTTGCCGCTGGCACAGACTATAAAAATAAAACCGAACTTATTTTCATAGTCATCGTTGAGTTGTTTGAGCTCTTGTAAAACTGCATCGCTTGTCTGCTTTATTTGTCCTTGTTCGGCACTGGCATATTTGTCTCTTAATGCATTTAAATCGCCGATTTTTGCGTGGCCTAAAAATGCTTCTAAAATTTCTTCTTCTGAAGCTGTTGACCAGCTGCTGGTGGCATATTCAAGTAATACCTGCGAGGAAGAAAATGGTCGGGCATCGACCATAAGGTTTGCCCATTTCTGACAATGACAGCAATTGAAAAACATATTATATGCATCATCCACTGATAGTTTGTTTACTTCATCGATATTTAATATTTCGTTAGTGATTGCCATGTTAATTATTTTTCGATTTTCTCTGCAGACTGATTTGAATGTTCGTGCGCAAGTGCATTATTTATTGCGGATACTTGCTCTGTTGTGGATTTATCTTTTTTTGTCTTATCGTCACTGTGGCTATACTGTATGAGCTGCGCTGCGATGGATACCGCTACTTCTATAGGCTGTTTCCCCGGAACGTCGGAAAGTCCAACTGGGCAGTGTACACTGTCAATGTCAGCGTCGCTGAAAGAAGCGCTTTTCAGGCGTTTTCTAAAACGAGCTGCCTTGGCATCCGAGCCGATTAAACCAATGTAAGCACTGTCTTTTCTATCCAGTACCGCTTCTAGTAATTGATAATCGAGGGTGTGCTGATGGGTAACTATAAGAATATAAGCTCCTGCTTGAAGATCGTTAACATGTTGTAGCACATTATCGTATTGTAGCACTTTCGTATTATTGGGGACGTTCTCTGGGAATTCATCCGCGCGACTATCTATCCAGTGAATTCTGGCATCCAGTTGCCCAAGAATACTTACTAGTGCCCGTGCTACATGACCTGCACCAAAAATATGGATATTTAATCCTTGCTCGCAAAAACATTCCAGCAGCACAGTCATAGTACCACCACAGCATTGCTGCGCTTTGGCAGATAAAGGGATATGTTCCACTATTTGCTGTGATTTTTTTTGTTCGATTAGGTCTCTTGCACGGGCAATAATATTAAACTCGAGCTGCCCACCGCCTAGTGTGTCGTATGCGAGGTTTTCGGTTATTACCATTTTGGTTCCGCAGTCGCGAGGTGTAGAGCCCTGTGTGCCAATAACCGTAGCCAGCACCCAGGCTTCTCCTGAGCGCTGACATATTCCCGCAGCTTCAGACCAATGTAGTTTTTTATTCATAACTAAATTTATTCATGCCTAAATACTTTTGCTGGTTTGATTACCTGCATCGTTTCTTGCGTGTGCAATAGCTGCTTGCATACATTCATATACTTTTTCAGCCGTCGCTGGTGCCGCCAATGGTGGACTAAAAGTATAGTCGCAGACACTGGCACAGGCATCGCGCAAAGCACACCATACTGAGATAGGCAGCATTAAAGGTGGCTCGCCCACCGCTTTGGAATAATAGACATTATCTTCTTGGTTGGGCCTGTTAAATAATTCTACGTTGAAATGTTCGGGCACATCTGTGGCCGTAGGGATTTTATAGTTAGCGGGGCTATTAGAAATTATTTTACCTTTCTCGTCCCATAATAATTCTTCCGTGGTTAACCATCCCATACCCTGTACAAATCCACCTTCAATTTGGCCAATATCCAAGGCGGGATTAATCGAGTCGCCGACATCATGAAGGATATCAACTCGTGTCACTTTATATTCGCCAGTTAGCACATCCACAATAACTTCTGACACTGAGGCGCCATTGGCAAAATAAAAGAAAGGACGGCCTTTTGCTGAAGCGCGATCGTAGCCAATTTTAGGCGTGCGATAGAAGCCCGTAGATGACAGTGAAATACGATTCATATACGCAAGTTTAATAAACTCTTCAAAGGCAATAGGTTTATCGTCAATCCACACTTTATCATCACGAATACTTACTTGCTCAGGTTTTACCTGATAATGCTCTGCGGCAAACTCTATGAGATTATGTTTAATTTTGTTAACAGCATCCAGTGCTGCCATGCCATTGAGATCGGTGCCAGCAGAAGCCGCTGTGGGAGAGGTATTGGGCACTTTATCTGTACGCGCAGCACTTATCATTATGCGCTGGTAATCAACACCAAAACCTCGTGCCACCACCTGCGCCACTTTGGTATAAAGTCCCTGTCCCATCTCAGTGCCACCATGGTTGAGATGGATACTGCCGTCGGTATAAACATGGATAAGTGCACCAGCCTGATTTAAATGCTTGGATGTAAAGGAAATACCAAATTTCACCGGCGTGAGTGCCAAGCCTTTTTTCAGCCATTTACTCGATTTATTGAAGGCGGTAATTTGTTCGCGTCGCTCACGATAATTTGAGCTTTCTTCCAGTTGGGCAATTAGATGTGGCAGTACATCTTCCTCTACTTTTTGCCCATAATGTGTTTCAGTATTGTCACCTTGATAAAGATTAATTTTACGAATATCGAGAGGGTCTTTGCCAAGTTTACGCGCAATGTCATCGAGCATAGCTTCTGTTGTCAGCATACCCTTGGGGCCACCAAAGCCCCGAAAGGCGGTATTAGATACGGTGTTAGTCCGGCAGCGATATCCAATCACATCAGCATTATTGAGGTAGTAGGCATTATCGGCATGAAACATGGCTCTATCGACAATGCCGTCGGATAAATCTGTGGTACAGCCGCACATTCCCGCAAGTTCTAGGCTGACACCGGCAAGCTTACCCTCATTGTCGAAACCCACATTGTATTGGTTCCAGAAATCGTGCCGTTTGCCTGTTTGCACCATGTCATCCTGTCTGGGCATACGATATTTCACCGGACATTGATTGCGCTTTGCAAAAACCGCAGCCATACAAGACAGAGCAGCCGCTTGGGATTCTTTACCACCAAAGCCTCCTCCCATTCGGCGAACTTCTGTTTGCACTTTGTTAAGGGGAACAGCGAGGACACTGGCGACAAGTTTTTGCACTTCAGAAGGGTGCTGAGAGGAAGACAGTACATGCATACCGCCATCTTCATTAGGCAGAGCGATACTTATTTGCCCCTCTAAGTAAAAATGTTCTTGCCCGCGAATATACATGTCAGCACTGATCTTGTGTGCTGCCTGTTTTATTGCTTGCTCGGCGTCCCCCATTGACATTTTGTGGGTGGGCATAACAAAGTCGCTTTGCTCTACCGATTCTCGTGGGTGTAATAGTGGCGGTAGAACTTGGTACTCAATTTTAGCCAATTTAACAGCGCGTTTGGCCGCTTCAAAAGTTCGCGCAGCGACCGCAAATATCGGTTGGCCGACATAGTGCACTGTGTCGCCAGCGAGCAAGACGTCGCCGGTAAAAACTGGTGAAATATCTGCATCACCAGGAATATCTGTTTGCACAATAACGTCGATAACATCGTCTGCCGCCACGACATCAGCGAGATCTATTGAGGTTATCTTGGCATGGGCATGGACAGACATACCTGTGGCCACATGAAGCATGTTTGGCCACTCTGGAATATCGTCCAGATATTGTGCCTTGCCAACAACATGTTTGAGCGCCGATTCGTGAGCGAGTGACGCTTTCTTATCGGCGCTGCTGCTCTTGCTTGGTTCAGCAAAGCTTTGTGGTAGTTTACGCATGGGAAATCCCCCCCTGGCTATCGCTTGCAAGATGGTGGTGGCCAAGATCGGGAATGACTTCGCCGTTGGCTTCCAACCATGCTTTGTAAAGTAGATTTACGGCAATATTCAAGCGGTATTGTGCGCTTGCCCTAACATCTGTAAGCGGGTTTAGGTGTTGCTTCAAACTGGCAATGGCATCATTTATTGCGATTTCTGAATCCACATCAGCATCTTTAAAGCAGTCTTCTGCATCCTTTGCTCGTATCGGTGTTGCTGCCATCCCTCCAAAAGCGATTCTTGTTCTGACAATTTTATTGTCTTGGATGTCAAAACGTATGGCAGCCATAACACTTGAAATATCATCTTCCATTCGTTTTGATACCTTATAAAAACGATGGAACTGCTCAAGGTTTTTACTGGGTAATTGGATGGAAATAATATATTCCCTATCTTTGAGCACGGTCTTCTTATAATCTAAATAGAATTCGTCTAAACGTACTTTTCTTCTACTTCCATCGGTAGCGCCTATTTCCACAACGGCATCCATACACAACAGAATGGGTGGTGTGTCGGCAATCGGTGAAGCATTACCGATATTGCCCCCAATGGTTCCACGGTTGCGGATTTGCCTGGAGCCGAGACGGGTGAGTAATTTACATAATTCAGGAAAGCGTTGTGCCAGCTGTTTTTCTATTTGCGAATAAGTAACAGCCGCGCCAATGACAAGTTTTTCCTCAGCTAATGTTGTCTCAGAGTCTACGTCATCTTCATCTGTAACAAAGTCACAGCTTTGCATCTCTGGAATGTTGCTCACATCTATGAGTTCAGGTAAGGCTTTGAATTGTTGTGTCACCTCTAGCATTAAGTCCGTTCCACCAGCAATGACTTTGGCGTTCGACAGACGATTTAATGTTTGATTAAGCATCTCAATGGATGTTGCTTGAATAAACGCTGCTTCCTTGTGCTTGATATTTTCTTCTGGAGCGGTGATGCTGCGCAGTTGTTGTAATATTTTATCGTTGAACAAATGATGGTGTTTGCCACTATTGTCATTATCTTCGCGCTCGAACATATGAAAACCGGCATCAACAATGGGACGGTAGCCAGTACAGCGACAGAGATTACCTGAAATGGCATCATACACTTCAGCACGGGACACTTTAGCACAAGACGCGTCTGTTAGCTGCGCATTGGTCTTATTCTCATAGAGCCCGGCCAGAGACATAACAAACCCTGGAGTACAAAACCCGCACTGAGAACCATGAGATTCTACCATTGCCGCTTGGCTCGGATGCATTATCTGCGGTTCAGATTGCGATTGTGTTGACTCTTGGGGGGTACCTGCAAGATGCTCTACTGTTACTACATGCTTTCCTTGTGCAATAGCTACTGGCGCTATACACGCGTTTACAGAAATATACTCGACAGTCTCTTTGTTAGCAGATGTGTTGAGGCTGCCGACTAATATTGTGCACGCCCCGCAGTCCCCCGAGGCGCAGCCCTCTTTTGTTCCACACAAATGTTGATTTTCACGCAAGTAGCGCAGTAGTGTGAGATCGGCTGGCAGGTTATCTTCAGTGATCAATGTATTGTTTATAACGAATTGCAAAGTATGACTCCTGTGCGTGGGTCTATTGCGTCATGGATATAGGTGCTTATATAGCAAAAACTTGTCCGCATGGACAGTTTTTTGTTGTTCAATGATAGATTTTTTATCTATTAAGCCAATTTTGTGCCGTCTTACTACTTAGGTTGGGCTTATCTAGGTCTTGTTGTGAATACTTACTTTAAGATAGCCAGAATCACTATAAAAGCACTTTCCTTTGTTTTCATGTGGGGTCGTAACCTGTCACTTATCATATAAACATATGCAGCGAAAGAAAAATGCATTTCTATGCAATGGTAAAGATGCACCTTTATTATTCACACAGTTAAGTGTGAATCACTATAAAAGCCATCGCTTTTGAGCTTCAATACGGTCGCGGTCAGGCCAAAGTTCTGATATTAAATTTTAGCTGTTGTTCTAGGTTTTTATACAATACTATGCTGTTGAGTATGCTTACATTTATTCCTATAACGGCGTTTTGAATTACAGACAAAGATAAACATTGAGATAAATAATAAGAGTCTGGATTATATCTTGTAACACAAGGAGGCAGAGCCTAATTAATGTAGACAGATCCTAGGTGAAAACAATATCATAATAATGAAACAGCGTTACCCTAGGTAATTGTTGTTGAGAGTGTTGAAATATAATTATAAGTAGTGTCGGATTTATCGCGTTTGTGGCAAGTTTATATTAAGGGCAAAACATAAGCTTGTCTGAAGTCGATAAACGTGTAGGGATTTCTTTGAAAACGTACACTTGATAATAAAAAAGGCCGCTTCATGGTAAATATTATAGATGATCATGAGAATCATCCCACTACTGCTCCGCGCAAATATAAACGCGGAAAAATACGTGATAAAAATCTTGAGAAAATTTTAAGGGCTGCTAAAGAGGAATTTGTTTTAAAAGGATTTTCGGGGGCAAGTATCCAGGCTATAGCTGACAGGGCCGGTATTCCCAAAGCTAATGTGCATTACTATTTTCGTCGAAAAACTAATCTTTATGTAGCTGTGCTTGATGGAATTCTGCAACTTTGGAATGATCACCTTGACGATATAAAGGTCGATGATGATCCTGCTGAGGTGCTCGATCGTTTTATTCGAAAAAAAGTTGAGCTTTCCTATAGCCATCCGCGATCGTCTAAGCTTTTTGCGATGGAAATTATTACCGGTGCTCCCCATCTTGGCGAGTATATGCGCAACGATATGCGGCCATGGGTTAAAGATAAAATACAAGTCATACAAACTTGGATTTCACAGGGCAAGATGAAGCCGGTAGATCCTATGCACTTGATCTTCCTTATTTGGTCTTCAACTCAGCATTATGCTGATTTTAAGACACAAGTATTGACTATTATGGAGCGAGAAGAATACGAAGAAAAGATGATCGACGAGGTCGGCGGTTTTCTAAGTAAAATGATTCTTAGCGGTGTTGGACTAAAGCCGCCCATACCGCAAGCAGCCGTGCAAGAGAATAGTTAAGAAATAAAAAATTGCTAGCAAATACGTAGATGAGGAACATCTATAAGATGTCCCTCATTTTATTCACATGTTAACTTTATGTTTGCTTTTGGATGTATCCCTCGAATTAATTGTTTTTGTAAACAAATCGAATGCCGCTTGAGCTTTTGTCTTTCGGCACACTTTTACCTTAGGGTTGCTACCACTGACTCTTGTTATGCCTGCGGTTTTAGCCGAGAAGTGATTTCTTACTGAGCCGTCAGCTAGTGTTTTTGGTATGGACTTAAGTGCAGAGGCTTGCCAAGGCTCATCTGTGACATCGTAGGAAACTTCAACAGAATCATATGTGCCCTCACAAAAAGATGAATCTATCGCAACAATAGCTGCCAATACATCCCAGAAGTAGTATTCTCCTGAGTCAATAAACCAATCGTTATCATCTAATACCTTATCCCAGAATTCAGCAGCAGGGGTAGCAACAGATTTTTTAAATGCCGTGGCGAACCAAGCTTCTACTTTCACTTGATTGGTAACATCTAGACCCACAGTTTCTATTGGCAATCCCGATTTAAAAACAATACTTGCAGCCTTAGGGTCGACAAAAATATTCCACTCAGCATGTAAATTCGGATGTTTATCGGTAAAGCCTGGCACAATAATATTACCGGGAACGTCAAATGCTCCCCCCATAATGATTAGCCGAGAAACTCTGCTTTTTTGTTGAGGGTACTTTGTCAGCCACTGAGCGATATTAGTTAGGCTGCCAGTGGAGACCAAGATCACTTTCTCACTACTATTCTCTTTTAATATTTTATGAATAAGTTCTACCGAATGTAATTTGCTCACTTCGCGCTGGCTTGTAGGCAGTTTTACATTAGATAAGGTATCTGCTTGTTGACGCCAGGCCTCTGGAAAGGCAAAAAACCCGTCTATTGGATAGTCATCACCACAGGCAATAGCCACTTTTTGCGAAGGCGTAAGATCTAGTAGCTTGGGAATGTTTTCCATTGCGGGTTGACAACGCGATTCACCAACACCGTTAGCGGTTACCGCTAACAAGTTAATATCTTCATGCATAGCCAGAAGTAGCAGTGCCGCCCAGTCATCTATTGCCATATCTGTATCGAGAATAACCGGTACTTTATTGCCAGCAAAAGATAGTGTGGAAAAATTTAATAATACGATAAAAAATACAAACTTCACTTTAGTTTCCCGGTACTTCACTTTGATAAGTATTCCAATTAGTGACAATTTTTTTGATGATGCTGCTACCGATGGTATAGGCTGTTTCAAGCGCCGGGCGACCTTCGTCGGCGTAAGGTGCGGTAACACTCCAGCTGGTGGGCTTATCTTTTGGTGCCATGGAATAATTACTTACGGTGCGCAATATCATAATGCGTTTGTAGTCGATGATATTCTGTCTCGCTAAGCGAGACAAAGCAGTTAATGTGCCGCTGTCTTCCATATTGGTCGTCATAAAATTAGCATCTTTACCCGCGTAAAGTTTCACCCAATCATTGGCCCATTGATTCATATGCTTACCATGCCAATATGTACTGGAGCTTAAAGTTTCTCCAAGTGTAATAAAGGGAGGTTTTTGGGCGTTTGGATAAGATGAAAATAGTGCGCGATATTTTTTAATACCAGGTGAATCAGGCAACGTTATATCTTTAGTTGCCTTGTATGCCCACTTGGCAAGGTCTGAGTTTAATTGAAAAGATACGGTATCAAGTGTCCAACCGGTATATATATCCTCAGGCGTTTGGGCAGGTTTTTTAGCTCCCAACGGTATCAAACCATATGGCCACTGGGAAGGAATTTCTCGTGCGTCAATTTCGTAGACTAGGTCGCCATCGACAACATGACTTGCCCAAGCAGCTGAGCCTAGTGAAATATCTTCTGGATCACCGCCGGCGATGCCGGCTACCAGCCAATAGGCTTTTGATAGATCAAAACGGGGGTCTAGTCCTAAAGCCATGATAGACGCTGTCGCATTTGCGATACCGCCACCTAAGCATATTGCTAAAACACCCTCTTTGTTCATCCTTAAGGGGTACTCCCCAAGAGGAAATTCATGTTCTATATCCAGCTTCCCTCTCTCTACCCAAAACTGAAATTCTCCGGGTTTATCGCCAGTAATTTTTCCATATTCAAACATTGTAACGACAACAGCTTTAACCGCTATCTTTTCGCTCTCTATTTTTGTCTGGGTGGCCGGAGCAGTTGCAGAGGTCGCATATGTCAGCGGGAAAGCGTGCGTCAAAATCAAAAGGGTAATGAGTAATCCAAAGTTTTTACACATAAAAATATCTCTATCGCAAATCTAACAATATTAATTTACATGCTATTTTTGTACCTTAGACGACACTGTATAAAATTTGGATTGCAAGTGGATTACTGATATCCAAAAATGGCTATGGGACTTTTGGATATCATAATGTGTCTGCCGCTAGGTATTACTTTTGTGTTTTTAAGACAATGTTCGCAAGTTCTTGCCCCTTTCCTTTGATTATTTCTTCCTCGCTCAAATCCTTAAGCTCATGTGGAAAGACAAGCCATTTATCTGTTTCGTGTACGTAGAAATCAGGTACGATATCAGTAACATTCTTAGCGGGCTTAAACCACGGGCAGGCTACTTTAATGGTATGTGGCGTATTGCGTCGCGCACGTTTTTTAACTTGATCAATAATTGCTCGAATAGAGCGCCCTGAGTCGAAGACATCATCGACAAGTAACAACTCTTGATCCGCTTCGACATTATCTATGACGTAATCCAAGCCGTGAACACGTACTTCTTTGTGCTGTTGATTGATTCCATAATATGAGGACGTACGAATAGCAATATGATCGGTATGAACCCCCATATGATCCAAATACTCCTGTACGGCAATTCCTACTGGTGCGCCACCACGCCAAACACCGATAATAAAGTGGGGGCGAAAACCTCGTTCAAATATCTGTTCTGCTAATTTAAACGAATCCAGTAGTAACTCATTGGCGGTAAGAAAATATTTTTCCATGCAACTAAGGCCTGTGTATATTATTGATAATTGTGTACTTTATGGCCTGTTAATAGGCCCAGGATCAGCAGTGTAAATCTAATGTTTGTTGCTGTATATAGAGGCTTTTCTATGGCGATAGTATATTTATTGTTCGCCGCACTGTGTAGTGGTACCAATGGATGGTGAGTAAAGTCGAAAAAAACCGAAACCTCAGTGGGTTCCGGTGAAGCTCTTTTGGGGAAAACGAATCATAGGCTAGATGGATCGAAATCGCTATGAGGCGAGCCTATGACGTATAAGAAAAGACGAGGATATGTTTCTCATTTCCTTTCAAATCCTTGCACTGATTTAGTTCGTTTTCTATATTAAAAAACCATTATGTGTTGTTGTGGGGCGCTATCAACTGATTGCAGGCACCTGTTAATCCAATCTTAGGGCTTTGTTAAACCTTATGTCTTTGTGCATTATTTGAGATATACAAAAAGCAAATGATGGGTAATAGATGTGAAAAGAAAGAGCTCTTGGCGCTTTTATTATATGGCACTTGAATATATGGTTTGTTCATTGCTTTGCTTTCATGGTTTACATCCATGATGTCGATTCGCACTTTAGATTTATGCATAGATTTGCTCCTAGCATAGCACTTAGCGCATATAGCAAAACATGCTAGGTAATTTTCGTATGTGCGAGTAAGTCAAACTACTTTCAATTTTCAAAAGAACAAGAAGCCTTAACTATGGAATATATATCACGTTATTTTCAATTGGATAATAAACAAAGCACCTATAAAAAAGAAGTTATCGCGGGAATAACGACATTTCTAGCAATGGCCTATATTACGGTGGTTAATCCCGCTATGTTATCCCAGACAGGCATGGACTTTGGTGCTGTATTCTTCGCAACATGTGTTGCTGCCGCTTTTGGTTCTATTGTGATGGGGGTGATGGGAAATTATCCTATAGCTCTGGCACCAGGCATGGGACAAAATGCTTTTTTTACCTATGGTGTTGTGTTGGGGATGGGCCATACATGGCAGGTTGCTCTTGGTGCCGTTTTTATCTCTGGCATTTTATTTATTATATTGAGTGTTTTGCCTGTAAGAGAGTGGTTGATTAACGCCATTCCGCGCAATTTAAAATTGGGTATTTCTACTGGTATTGGTCTTTTCTTGGGAATAATTGCTTTGACAAATGCCAAAGTCGTTGTCGACAGCCCTGCGACACTTGTGCAATTGGGAGATTTGACGAGTTTCGAACCTTTTATGTGCCTAATTGGTTTTGCCATTATTGCAACGTTGGTACAAAAGAAAATAATAGGGGCTGTGATTATAGGCATGTTGTTAACGACCTTGGTTGGTTGGCTGACGGGTTATGCTGAATTTAAAGGAATTGTATCGTTGCCGCCGTCTCCTGCACCCGTATTTTTGAGTTTAGATCTTGCTGGTGCATTTGATGTCACCATGATAACAGTTATTATCACCCTGCTTATTGTCGATGTATTCGATACAGCGGGAACTTTGGTCGGTGTTGCCACACGTGCAGACATGGTGAATAAAGATGGCTCTTTACCTCGTCTTGGTAAGGCTTTATTGGCAGACTCTGGCGCGACAACTTTCGGCGCGGTTATGGGAACCTCATCCACTACCAGTTTTATCGAAAGTGCCACAGGTGTTGAGGCTGGGGGGCGAACAGGTTTAACGGCTATTATTTGCGGTGTTCTATTCTTATTGTGTTTGTTCTTTTCACCTCTTGCGCAGAGTGTTCCAAGTTACGCATCTGCTGCAGCGTTACTTTTTGTCGCTTGTTTGATGACTAAAAGTGCTGCTGATATTGACTGGCATGACTACAGTGAAAGCGCACCCGCTATAATAACCGCTATTAGCATGCCTCTTGGCTATTCTATTGCCGACGGCATAGGGTTGGGGTTTATCACGTATGCTCTTATTAAAGTGTTTAGCTTTCGCCTGCGGGAATGCCCCTTAGTTGTTTATGTGGCGGCATTAATCTTTACTGGGAAGTTTATCTTTTTATAGTCTTAGATGTGCTCTTAGGCTATTGGAACATCCGCTTTTATCAAACGAGTCTAAATAAATAAAACTACGCTTTATCAACTTAAGGCTTTTTTATTAAGTCTTAAGTTTAAGTTTGTGAATATATTAAACAGATAAAAATATTGACGATAGTGTTTTTTAACACAGCTTATTAACGCAAAGTAAGCTGCCCACGAAGTTCTCCAGTCGGGAAGTCTTCTGTGCGCAAACTTACATAAATCCTACCGGCAGCCATTTCGTTTAACAGGTTTAACATTGGATCTTTGCCCTCTGATAAATCTCCTAAAATATCGCTAGCCTGAATTGTAATATCGACCTTAGAATCGTAGATATTGTCTTCAATATCGACCACAATTGGACCCTCTTCTCCTGATAGACCACGATGTAAATGCGCAGATACAAGATCGCTAGATAAGTTATTTGTCTGTATTTTTATTCTTATACTTTCAGCATTTTTAGATCTTAAGTTCGCCTTAGCAGTGGCATAGCTTTTAGCAACAGGAGAAGAATTAGAGTGAGTGGAATAGTTGATAGAAGTGGTTGAGATTGTCGGGTCTGGCATTAGTTGGCTGGTAAAACGGACTCGCCCTCCTAAATCCACATATCTAAAACTGAAGCTGGTGACGCGATAATGAGGATCAACAAAATCTGCTCTGGCAAATTCAGGGTCATTTAATATGCCTTGCGGGTGAGAAGACTTTCGCAGAAGTCCGGGGTGTTTGCCGACAACATTATTTTCAGGGGTGCCGGTGTTGTCTAGGATTTGTTCTAAATAGGCTATATTTGTCGTTATTTCATCATTCGCTTCTGTTCCCGCGTCCACTATATCCTTGCCAATGACGTTAAAATCTTCCGCAATAAAATAACCATATTCATCAAAGAGCTGATGAGCCATCGGGTTTTCATTTGCTATAAATGCATCATTACTAGGGATAATCATTGACGCGTAGCTAAAAAAGCGGTCTTCTAATGGATTTACATTAAGTGTAATGCTTGCCATTTCCCCGGGGTTTAGCAGGGCACTTTTACTTACTAATGTCGCCTGTGGTGATCGAGGTTGCAGCAGACTGAATTCTTTGCTTATCAGCTCAGTATTACCGTCTTCTGCAACACGTTCGACTGCAGGTGCTGGCACTAAATTAGGATTTGCGGCAGTATCACCTAAAGCCGTATTTTCGTCAAAAGTATCAAAAGAGCCATCGTGCATGCCTAACCAAAATGGTGTCAAGCTTGTGCCTTTGGATGGCGCATCATTTTTAACAGTGATGACAACGGAAGGTATAGAGCGATCGTAGTAGCTCTTGTAATAACTGGCCGATGCTGTGTGAGCTAAAAACATTATGCCGCTCATTAATATGCTTATCGGAAGTTTTACGTTTCTCATTGAAAAAATGCCTATACCTATGTTTGAGTTTTTTGGATTTTTTAAATCAATACAGCTTTAAACCACTTCTCTACATAATTCTGCATATTGGACTGTAAAATTAATCGACTAATTAACGTCAAAAGGATGCCCGATTAAACTGTTAACTTAGTCCTAATCGCTTTAATGTAATTGCTATTGTTTTACTCCCTGGCTTGGGGAGCGCATTTAACTACAAAAAACACTCTGAATGTAAATATTTTTTGCAAAAATAATCCACAATATGTTTCCCATATTATGTGGCTTTATAGGTCGAGAGCTTTTTCGATAGTGGATAAGGTGTTGAATCTTGTTTCAATCAACCCATTAATAAATAAACAATAAATACCACTAACTAATTTTTCTATGATGAAAATGGCTCTAGTTAAATGCTCGATAAATAATATGTTCGAGCATTGGATATCTATAAATTATAACAACTCATCAATGTGTTATTTGTCACGAACTTATTCTGTGCAAATGTAGTTGCTTTATTATTTTGGCTTTTTAAATACGTCATTAATTGGTACTGACTGTATTCTTGTCCTTGCCTATTCCGCGACGGGTATAAATATAATCTTTTAAATTATTTGATAAATAAAAAATTTTAATTTTTGTGAATAGCTAATGATAATTGTCATAAAGTGTAAAATTATCCGTCGATTTTGTCGCGCATTTCTACTTATATTAAGTGTCAATTTTTAATTAAATTTGCCCGAAAAGCTATTTCAAAAATATAGAGAATGTAACAGCCAAGATACACTTTAGATGTAGTTATTATGTTAATCATTAGCTAATTCGATGTTATCGAAACTTCTCATATCGCTAGAGTCTTTGTGCTTAGGCTATCTTGCGTCGGTGTGGATTATTATTTTATGGAATGGCTTTATCGTATTGATCGAAGATAGGTTTCTTCTCTCCGCTTCGTAAAAATACCTAGCAATGAATTGAGTCAGGTGAGACTTGCCCTTAATGTCCCAGATGCATAACTCTAGTACTTAAGATCATATTTATTGCAGGTATGAAATCTAACTGCTGATACATGATCTCTCGACGAAGTGTTGTTTGTCTTTTCGTCATGTGTGCATAGCCAGTTCTCGTTATAATTGTAACCGTATATACAGTGCCTTCTTTTTGGCGCAAAACAGCGTTTTTGATTGTTTTTTGCTTCTTTTACCGTCAAAATACTTGATAAAAATTTAAGTTCTTATGATGCGCTTTGTTCGATGAAGTGCGTTATTTTATGTGGTAGTTAATGATAGCTATGCGCACTTAGATTTTCGATTTTTATTGGTACTAGCGAAATATGTCAGAGTGATATGTTTCGCTGCCGGATTAGTAGATCTGATTACCGAATGAGAGTTGTGAATTGGAATTACGAACTGTAATTAATAGTATCTAAGTTTTTAGTAATAGGGTTTTTTTATGTTTAGAGGTTTTATTTATCTCTTATTGAGTATTATCAGCTTTTCGAGCTTTGCTTTCGAGTTTAGTCCTCAGCAAAAAAAGAATGCGGATAAGTTAATAGCCGAAGCGCTGAAAGATGATTTAGGCTATCAAGTTGTAGAATCATTAACCACGGAAGTTGGGCCTCGTCTTGCTGGTACTGAAGCCGAAACTCGTGCTCGTCGGTGGGCAGTGAAGAAGCTTAAATCACTGGGTTTTAAAAATGTACGAGTAGAGCATTTTGATGTGCCTCGTTGGACTCGTGGTATCGAAACGGCTGAAATTACTTCTCCATTTCCACAACCACTCACTATTACTGCTTTGGGTGGCAGTGTTTCTACTCCAGCTCAAGGTGTTGAGGGTGAAATTTATGTCGTGCCTTCACTAAAAGCCTTGCAAACTGTTAAGGCCAATTCTCTAAAAGGCAAAATAGTTTTTGTCGATGAAACGATGGCTCGTACTCAAGATGGCTCTGGTTATAGTGCCGCTGTAGCTAAACGCCGCGAAACTGCGTTTGAAGCTCATCGAGCAGGTGCCAGCGCAGCATTGATACGTTCAGTTGGAACTTCTAAACACCGCTTTGCCCATACCGGACAGATGAGACGTGTGACAGATACGACAGGTGACCCGAGTGTGCCAACAGCGGCATTATCCGCTCCAGATGCCGATCAGCTGCGAAGAATACTGAATAAAACAGGTAAGGTGCGTGTCAAGGTCACATTGACACCGCGTACAGAGCCAAGAGGGAAATCAGGTAATGTAATTGCAGAAATTCCTGGCACTCAATCGCCCAAGGAAATTGTGATGATTGGCGCTCATCTAGATTCATGGGATCTTGGAACTGGTGCAATCGATGATGGTGCCGGAGTAGGTATAGTCGTGGCGGCTGCTCGTTTGGTAAAAGAAGTACTTGGCAAAGCGCCGAAGCGCACAATTCGCGTGGTGCTGTTTGGTGCTGAGGAAGTTGGCCTTGTGGGTGCTAAAGAATATGCTAACAAGCACAAAGAGGAACTGGCTAATCACATTATCTCAGCTGAGTCTGATTTTGGTGCCGATGTTGTATGGCAGTTTGGTTCTAATAATGTTGCCAAAGACAAATTAGACATTGTTAAAGCTTTCCAGGAAGTATTACGCCCCTTGGACATTATCCCTGGGAGCACAGTAGCTTATGGTGGCCCAGATGTTAAATATATTAGAGAAATGGGCTTTCCTGTTGCTGAATTAAAGCAAAATGGTGTGGACTACTTTGATCTCCACCATACACCAGATGATACGCTTGACAAAATTAACATCGACAAGTTACGCCAGAATATCGCCGCATATGCTGCGTTTGTTTATCTCGCTTCTGATATGGAAGAAACTTTTAACTAGTTAGTGTCAGCATAAACTCTTGGGGATAAAGCCTTACGCTTTATCCCCAAGATACTTGTTAATCAATATAGCTTTCTAATGAAGGGCAAGAACAGATAAGGTGCCTATCGCCATAGACATTGTCAATACGATTGACTGACGGCCATACTTTATGTTCTTTCAGGTAGGCTAAAGGCTGACTTGCCTCTTCTCGGCTATAAGGCCGTTGCCAATTCCCATCTAAGACATCATCAAGCGTATGAGGCGCATTCACCAACGGATTATTATCTGCCGGGTATGTTCCCGATTCAACGGCTTGAATTTCACTTCTAATTTTAATCATGGCGTCGCAAAAACGATCCAGTTCTATTTTTGACTCAGACTCTGTAGGCTCGATCATTAAGGTGCCTGCGACGGGAAACGACATGGTGGGGGCATGGAAGCCAAAGTCCATAAGCCTCTTGGCTATATCTTCTTCACTGATACCACTGCTTTCCTTTAAAGGGCGCAAATCAATTAAGCATTCATGAGCCACAAAACCATTTTTGCCTTGGTAAAGAATGGAGTAGTGATCGGCTAAGCGTTTGGCTATGTAGTTTGCATTTAGGATGGCATACTCAGTGGCCTGTTTCATGCCTTCACGGCCCATCATATTAATATACATCCAACTGATGGGTAGAATGCTAGCGGAACCCCAAGGAGCAGCGGAAATCGTACCATTACTGCTGTCGTTCCCTGTTTCTACTAAAGGATGCGAGGGTAAAAATGCGGCCAAATGTGACTTTACCCCAATAGGCCCCATGCCTGGCCCACCACCGCCGTGGGGAATACAGAAAGTTTTATGCAAGTTTAAATGGGATACATCGCCACCGAATTTACCCGGGGCGGCGAGTCCAACTAGCGCATTCATATTGGCCCCGTCGATATACACTTGCGCTCCTACAGAGTGGACAAGCTCACATATTGCTTGAATGTCTTCTTCAAAGACACCGTGTGTAGAAGGGTAGGTGACCATGAGCGCGGCAATATTTTCGCCATGTTGCTCAATTTTATCTTTAAGGTCATTAATATCCACATTGCCGTGCTCATCGCAAGCGCTGACAACAACCTTCATCCCAGCCATTTGTGCTGATGCTGGGTTAGTGCCATGAGCTGAGGCTGGAATTAAGCAAATATTACGATGGCTCTGTCCCTTGTGCTCAAAGTATTTCTTAATTGCTACGAGACCTGCATACTCCCCCTGGGAGCCCGCGTTTGGTTGCAAGCTAATGGCATCGTAGCCTGTGCAGGCCTTTAACATTTCTTCTAGTTGGCTAAATAGCTCACGGTAGCCCTCGGTTTGATCCTGTGGGGCATAAGGGTGTATTTTGCCGAATTCTGGCCATGTGACGGGTACCATTTCGGCCGTAGCATTGAGCTTCATGGTGCATGATCCCAGAGGGATCATCGCGTGATTCAACGCAATATCTCTCGCTTCTAGGCGATGAAGATAGCGCATCATGTCCGTTTCAGATTGGTACTTAGAAAATATTTCGTGTTGTAGAGCAGGTTCCTTACGCAAAAGTGCTTCAGGAATTACCTTTAATTGTTCTGCTTGCTCATATAGAGCATCAAGCTCAATAGGAGTTTTATCGCCTGCGAACACTTCTAGCAATACGGCTATATCTTCTAGTGTTGTGCATTCATGGAGACTCAGTGAAATTGCAGAGTCACCTACTAGACGCATATTTATCTGGTGTGCTAATGCTCGCTCGTACAAGGTTTTTTGCTGATCACCTACTTCAATACATAAAGTATCAAAGTAGTGCTCATTATTTTGCTGGTAGCCCAGCTGTATTATTCCTTGAGCGAGAATTTTAGTGAATTCATGGATTCGGTTGGCGATTCGGGTGATACCTTCTGAGCCGTGATACATGGCATAGAAAGCACTCATGAGCGCCAGTAAAACCTGTGAGGTACAAATGTTGGAATTGGCTTTTTCTCGGCGTATATGCTGCTCGCGTGTTTGCATGGCCATGCGCAGCGCGGTTTTGCCTCGAGTGTCTTTGGAAACACCGATAATTCTGCCTGGGGTTGCTCTCTTATACGCATCCTTAAAAGCAAAAAAGGCAGCATGCGGGCCACCAAAGCCCATTGGTACACCAAAGCGTTGATTACTGCCTACCACAATATCTGCCCCCAATTTACCTGGGGCTGTTAGCAGCACTAGGCTCATAATATCTGCGGCTACAATAGCAAGTGCTTGCTTCTGTTTGATGGTTTTAATTAATGGTTCGATATCTTCAATTGCGCCGGTCGAGCTGGGGTATTGTATAAGGGCGCCAAAGATGCTCTCTTGTTCGGCTATCTGCTCTATTTGATCAACAATAATGTTGAAGCCGAAGTGCTCAGCGCGAGTTTTAATGACGGCAATGGTTTGGGGATGACAGTTAGCATCCACAAAGAAATTTTCCGATTTATTTTTACGTGAAACTCGTTTAGCCATTGCCATTGCTTCGGCAGCGGCGGTCGCCTCATCAAGCATGGAGGCGTTGGTAAGGTCCATGCCTGTTAGTTCAATAATCATTTGCTGAAAGTTTAATAAACCTTCCAGACGCCCTTGTGCTACTTCTGGTTGGTAGGGTGTGTAAGCGGTGTACCACCCAGGGTTTTCTAGCACATTGCGCAGGATAACAGGAGGGACATGGGTGTCGTGGTAGCCCATACCTATGTAGCTTTTGTAAATTTTATTTTTGCTGGCAATTGCTCGTATTTCTTGCAAAGCCTGATGCTCATTCTTGGCATCCTCTAAGGTCTGTGTAGTTTCAGAGCGAATGCCTTGAGGGATAGTTTTACCGATAAGTTGATCGATAGATTCGAGCTGTAACGACGCTAGCATAGATTGAGTTTGTGATTCATCGGGCCCAATATGACGGCCGATAAACTCTTCACTATTAATGAGCTCTTTTAAACGCGCTGTTTTTGACATACATTGAATTCCGATGGCTAGTGAGAATCAGACTCGAAAGCCATTTTTGTGAGTTAAAATGCTGGCTACACTATAGAGCGCTTGTTATTTATAAGCGCGCTAAACCTAGTGGTATTTTTCGTTGAGCGTTGTTGCTACGAGCAATAGCCTTTAGAGCACCTCTACTGTACTTAACAATGTTGCTTACAAGGTGCTGGCGAAGTGTAGCAAAATGGGACTTCTATGGGCAATTTCAATGGTGGAGTTTGAATGTTTTCTTCAACACATTTAATCATCTTAGCTGGATGTGTTTTTATCTTTGCTTTACGCGCTTATAACAAAGGGATTTGGCTCAGTATTATTGGGTTTGTAGGCTTTGTTTGTGCCTATATTGCCAGTGCTATTGCGACCGCACCTTTGGTTGAGTTAACCAAAGATAAAGGGCTGGAAGGTATCATTGCTATGCTGGTTACCTTAATCGCACTTTTTTTCACCGTCTCAGCGTTGATCTCCTATGTTGCCATCTTAATTTTTCCATCTTTGAAAAAAGCGACCTCTAAACAGCGTCTTCTTGGGGCAGTGCTTGGGGCCACCACAGGTGCCATTATTGCCGTTGGATTAATATGGCTTATTAGTGTTTTATCGGCATTTTCCTCTAGTGACAAGACAAAATATGCCGAGTCTGACCCTCTGGGCAAGTTTTCCTCTATGTTTGTTGCCGAGCTTGTGCGTGCAGGTATGAATTTTAGTAGTGATGATGAATTTAGAACCAATATCGTTGCCACCGCAATTAGTGAACCACAGGAGTTTTCTGCTGCGATTAAAGAAGTTTCTAGTACGCAAGAATTAAAGAGTTTTTGGCGTGACCAAGGCACACAACAACTGATGATGCACAATAACATCGATGAGCTCATTGATAACCCAAATTTTCTTGCCTTGGTGGAGCAGCCGGCAATGAAACGAATATTGGAAAAAAGTTTGCCTAAAGATGCGGCTCCAAGAGACAACCATCGTTATGTGGCTTCGCAAATGAGCTTTGTTTGGCGGCGAATGGACACCTTGCGTTCGGACGAAAGGGTGATTGAGATATTGAATGATGCTGAAGTAATGGCGTTGGTAGAAAAACAAAATACCGTAGCGCTGCTTGCCAATAAAAAAGTGCAAACCCTTATTACTATTGTCATGGAAGAGGGTGGCCCTAGTTCGCCTGATGGTGCTAACTCTGCGCATACAGTTGCTAGTGAACCTATTGAGCCCGTGCCCTTGGGACAAAGTGTTTTAGAGCATAAAACGAAAGTCATTTATAAATGGCAGGATGAAAAGGGCAATACTCGCTACACAGATTGGTCGAATACTCCTCAAGATAAGCGTGAGACTGCGCAAAAAGTTGTTCAATAAAGACAGAGTTGTTATGAAAAAAAAGATTGCAGGCTGGTGTCAATTAAAACAAGAAGTGGTTTACGAAAATCCTTGGATTCGTGTGACTCATGAGGATGTAACACGTCCTAATGGCAGCGAAGGTATATACGGCGTTGTACACTTTAAAAATCAAGCGGTGGGTATTGTTGCTATTGATGATGAAGACAATACTTGGTTAGTAAGACAGAGCCGCTATGCGCTTAATCAATACACTTGGGAAATTCCCGAGGGCGGCTCGCCTATAGGGGAAGATCCGCTTAGCTCTGCCAAGCGAGAGCTTAATGAAGAGGTTGGTTTGGTGGCCGATAACTGGCAACCCCTTATGACATTGCACACTTCGAACTCCGTGACCGACGAAGTAGGTTTTATTTTTGTTGCAAGAGGCTTGTCAGCAGGCCAGCAAGCATTAGAAGAAAGCGAAGACATTGAAGTCAGAAAACTACCATTAAAAGAAGCCATTGAAATGGCGATGAATGGAGAAATTACCGACGCAATGTCAATTGCTGCCTTATTAAAGCTGGCTTTATCTAGGGTTGATTCGTAAGAACGGATTGATAATTTTACCTGCAAAGCCAGTCACTTTTACCGGAGCTTCCACGACAGAAAGACAGAGGCAATCTTGGTCTTGTGTCGCCATCGGTCGGTGGATCTCACCGGGCTCTTTGACAATGTAATCGCCGGGCATGTAGCTACCATTTTCATCAGAGAAACTGCCCTCTAAAACTAATGTAACTTCAAGTCCTCTGTGATCATGTTCCACAACTTTTCCGCCTCGTTTGATCTTGTGAAAGCACACCTCATATTTTCCCTGGCCTGTATCAAGCCGGGCGGATTTTAAAGATGACGATACAAATGACCACTTGAGAGTTTTGTCTTTAGGTATCAATTTTTGCACTATTTCGGGCAAGTCTTTGGTTCGTTGATCCTGCTTAGCTTGACGCTGTATCGGCTGACAATCCTGTGTTTGAGAAGAGTTTTTAATCCTCTGCATGAGGCTGTCAAAACTTGAGTTACACACCTGAGCGGGCTTAGTTTGCTCTATCAAAGCGCCACCAATAGCGTTGAGCTCACTGACTTTGTGCGCGCAGTGAGGACAAAATTGCAGGTGTGCAGAAACACAGATGCTCAGAGCCCAATCCAGGTTGCCGGCAGAGAATTCGATCAGTGTGTTTTCTGATGGGTGAAAATTCGCCACTTTAAGTTACCTCGATAATACTTGTGGGTGAGCTTGCAATTTCTTGAGCCCTAAGCGAACTCTGGACTTGACGGTACCTAATGGTAACTTGAGTTCGTCTGCAATCTCAGTATGAGATTTCCCTTCCATATACACCTTTCTAATACAGGAGCGTTGTTCTTTCGGAAGGGACTCCAAAAAACTTACAATTTCTTGTTGCTGGCGATTCTGTTGTAAATAGATGAACGGTTGGTTGTCAGCTGCTTCGTCCCATATATCGTCCGTCTCAAGGGGTTGGCTGAGCAGCTGATGCTTTGAATTCTTACGTAAGTAATCAATTCTAGCATTGCGCGTTATGGTAAATATCCAAGTGCTGGCGGAGGCCTTGGATGAGTCAAAGTTGGCTGATTTTTGCCACACCTTAAACATCACCTCTTGAACCAGCTCATCTGCGGCTTCTGACGACAAGTATGTAATGTTACTTTGGCAAAAACCTTTGATCAGGGGTGCAAAATGCTGGAAAAGCTCTGCGAAAGCATGCTCATCGTGGTGTTGGGCAATGCGAGTAAGTAGGGTAGACCAACTATCCTCACGGGCTTTTTGTGTATCCATGCGCTTCTGCTGACTTTGCTCTTTTTGTACAGCCATAAGGACAAATACCGTGTAAAAGTGTGTGTTAACAGCAACTTTTACGTATTGTCTTGACCATTGGATGACTATTCTCTCATCTTCGTTTAGTGCTAGAGCCTATTAATAAGTGTTAACAGGTCTTAACTGATCTTAGCGCTTGTGAAGCACGTAATAAAGACAAACATCGTATTGTGAGCCCTATGTCCCGTTCATTTGAAAGATTTATTAACTTCTACTCAGAATTTACACCAGAATCATTGCATTTACTGCCTGATATCTATGCACAAGATGTGGTGTTTAAGGATCCTGTACATGAAGTTAATGGTGTTGCTCAATTAAGTGCTTACTTTGCGAGTTCGATGCAGAATTTAGATTATTGCCGCTTTGAGTTTACGGAGCATTTTGCTGGAAATAACTCCGGCTACGCCGAATGGAAAATGCACTACCAGCATCCCCGGATCAACTCAGGAAAGCCTCTGTGTTTGAAAGGTGTAACGGTAGTCGCCATGGATGACAAAATAGTCTCTCATCGAGACTATTACGATATGGGTGAGCTACTTTACGAGCACATCCCTCTGTTGGGGGCCGTGGTTAAGAAACTCAAACATAGGGTCTCTTCTTAGCTGGCTAATTGAAACTGCACATTCGATAAAGGCAAATTCCCACGCTCCGAGATAATGCTCTTGGGTGGTGAGTACTAGCAAACTAGAAAACGTAAAATTAGGAATGAATTAGTAAACGTCATGAGCCTATCCTATGTGAGTAACAAGACAATATGGATCACCGGAGCCAGTAGTGGTATCGGCTTTGATCTCGCTAAGTTATTAGCTAAACATCGAAATTACCTTTACATCAGTGCCCGCTCAGAAGATAAGCTGCTAGCGTTGAAAGCGCAGTTTCCGGACAATATTTTTGTGTTACCTATCGATGTAGGGGATAGCGCGAGTCTTGCAAAGGCAGAAGAAGTTTTGCACCAACAAACGGATCAGTTGGATATGCTGATTTCATGCGTAGGTACATGTGAGTACGATGATGTTCCAGCACTACAAGCAGAACAGTACGAACGTTTGACGCGAGTTAACTACCTTGGAACTGTAGAAACAGTTCGTATTGCTCTACCATTACTGCGCAAATCAGCCAGTCATCCTCATATCGTTGCAATCAGCAGTTTGGCTGCGCTTGTGCCTTTTCCCAGGGCCGCCGCCTACGGTGCGTCAAAAGCTGCATTGGAATATTTCCTACAATCACTGAAAGTTGATATCGCTTCAGATAATATATCTATTTCCATTGTACGACCCGGTTTTGTGGATACACCGCTGACGCAGCAGAATGACTTTGATATGCCCTTTTTAATGCCAAGTGATCTTGCTGCTAAACATATCGTAAAGGCGATAACCAAACGAAAAATGTTTATCGACTTTCCTAAACAAATGTCTATCCCTCTTAAAATTATGCGCTTTTTACCTTCATTTTTTTGGATGAAAATATGTGCTCCAAGATTTAGGAAACCTGAAGTTTTATGACAAAGAAAATAGCAATTATAGGCTCAGGGATTTCCGGCTTAACAGCTGCATATTTACTCAATAAAAACCACGACATTACATTATTTGAAAAAGAAAAACGCCTCGGTGGTCATACTGCTACCATCGATATAGAGCACAATAACCGTAGCTATGCAATCGACACAGGCTTTATTGTATTTAACGATTGGACTTACCCTAACTTTATTGAGTTATTGTCGCAAATAGGTGTCGCATCGCAGCCTACGTCAATGGGGTTTGCTGTCAGTTGTGATGCGACAGGTCTTGAGTATTCGGGTGAAAATTTAAATACAATTTTTGCTCAGCGTAAAAACATGCTCTCGCCTAAATTTTATACAATGTTGCGAGATATCATTCGTTTCAATCGCGAAGCTCGTAATGATTTACAGCGTCAGTCAATCTCAGCTGATATGTCGCTGGGAGAATATTTAGAGGCTAATAACTATTCCGATAGTTTCTCTCGTTTTTACCTAGTGCCTATGGGCGCGGCAATATGGTCGGCTTCACTGGCTAAAATGAAAGAGTTTCCCGTTCACTTTTTTGTCCAGTTTTTTCATAACCATGGTTTGCTAAATATTTTTGACCGTCCGCAATGGCATGTAATTAAAGGTGGTTCAAAGGAATACATCACCCCGTTAACTAAATCATTTGCCGATAAAATATTCTGTGATGCTGAGATTAAAACAGTAGAACGTAGTAATGATGGTGTTATTCTCCACTTTAACAATGGCGAAGCCTTGAGTTTTGATGATGTGGTTTTTGCCACACATTCCGATCAAGCTTTAGATCTACTACAATCGCCAAGTGATGCCGAGCGCGATATCCTGGAACAAATTCCCTATTGCGAAAATAGTGTCGTATTACACACCGATACCCATTTATTACCAAAAATTAAGAAAACATGGTCGAGCTGGAATTACCGTTTGCAAGCCGACAATGATTTAAGTATGAATGCTTTACCTGTTGTCACTTACAATATGAATATTTTACAAGGCATCTCATCTGAAGATACTTTTTGTGTGACGTTAAATGCCGATGAGCTTATCGACGAAAGTAAAATTCTTGGTCGCTTTCGTTATGCCCACCCACAATTTTCTGTGGCTGGTATTGAGGCGCAAAAACGTTGGCAAGAAATTAACGGTGTCAATCATACATGGTTTTGTGGTGCCTATTGGGCAAATGGTTTTCATGAAGATGGTGTTGTTAGTGCATTGCGAGTTGCCAAATGTTTTGGTGAGACTTTATAAAAATGAAAAGTGCAATATACACAGGTAATGTTAGACATCGTCGTTTTTCGCCTAAATGCCACGAATTTAATTACAACGTGTTTATGCTTTATGTCAGCCTAGATGAGTTAGATGATGTGTTGAAGTTGTCGCCTCTGTGGTCTAAAAGTGCATTTGGTGTTGCGCGATTTAAGCGTGAAGACTTTCATGGTGACCCTAAACGCGACTTAAGCGATTGTGTTAAGCAAACTGTTGCTGACAAGCTTGGCCGCGAGGTTACAGGCGATGTGCGTGTACTGGCTAATTTTCGTTATTTCAATTTTAATATGAATCCACTAACAACGTATTATTGCTTCGATGAAAGCGGCGAGAATTTGCAAGCGATACTAGCTGAAGTGAATAATACGCCATGGAACGAGCGCCACGCCTATGTTTTGGATATGAGCTGGGAAAATAGGCGGCAACGTGTATTTTTTGACAAAGTATTTACTGTTTCGCCCTTTAACCCCCTTGACATGCATTATCAATGGAAGTCGACAACTCCTGATCAATTATTGCACTTGCATATTGATACGGTTCAGAATAATCAACGTATCACAGATGCGACCTTACGTCTTAAGCGGGAGCCAATAACAAAGGCCAGTTTAAACCTTATACTATTGCGCTATCCCCTTATGACTTTAAAAGTTTTTACAGCAATATACTGGCAAGCATTTTGTCTATTTATTAAAGGTGTTCCTTTTTTAGGAAAAAATGCAATGTCTGGAATACATAAAAAAGAACAAACTGGAACGAGAGAACTATGAGATCTATTTTAGCAGAGACAAAAAAAACGGGAATAGGCCATGCCTCTCAACTTATTGCTGGCATTGCACGCAAGCTATTGTTCAATCAACTTGCCGGTATCAAAGAAGGTTGTTTGACCATAGAAGAAAATGGTGAAATTAAAACCTTTGGCAATAAAGCTCATAATTCTCAATTAATTGCTCATATCTCTGTGAAAGACATTGCTGCCTATCCTCAGGTTTTATTTGGTGGGGCTACTGGCGCCGGTGAAGCTTATATGCAGGGAAGCTGGACATCATCGGATCTGGTTATGGTTGTTCGCGTGATTGTTGCTAACCAGAGAACACTTGATAATTTAGACTTTGGATGGAATTGGTTTAATCGTTTATTAGACAGTCTTTCTGGCTATCTTAAGTTAAACACTAAAAATGGTTCTAAGAAGAATATTTCTGCCCACTACGATTTAAGTAACGACTTTTTTAAATTATTTTTAGACAAGAGCATGATGTACTCTGCGGCACTTTTTCCTGATAAGAGCCTTAGCCTGGAAGAAGCATCCTTTATTAAGCTCGATCATATCTGTCGTCGTTTGAACTTAAAACCAAGTGATCACCTTTTAGAAATTGGCACAGGCTGGGGTGGTATGGCTATTCATGCTGCTAAATATTATGGTTGCAAGGTGACTACAACCACTATCTCGCAAGAACAGTATTCTCTAGCAAAGACCCGTGTTGAGGAAGAAGGTCTGGAAGATAAAATATATGTTTTGAAAGAGGACTATCGCGATCTTGAGGGGCAGTACGACAAGATAGTGTCTATCGAAATGATAGAAGCTGTGGGTCACCAGTATTATAATGAATACTTTAGCCGCTGTTCAAACCTGCTTAAGGACAATGGTTTAATGCTTATTCAGGCTATTACCACTCAGGATCAACGTTATGAAAGGGAAAAAGATAAAGTAGATTTTATCAGACGCTATATTTTTCCTGGCGGGTGCTTGCCTTCGAACGAAATTTTATTGCGCACTTTAGCCAAAGTGACAGATATGCACCTTGTCTGTCTGGATGATATGACGTTGGATTACGCTCAAACACTATCTCATTGGAAAAGACGTTTCTTTAATAAAATTGATGAGGTTAAACGTCTAGGATTTGATGACGTATTCATTCGTATGTGGGATTTTTATTTATCCTACTGTGAAGGTGGATTTAGTGAACGTGTTATTGGAACATCGCAATTTTTGTTCGCTAAACCTAAATGCCGAGAGTTACCTAAAGTTGGTGAAGACCGACATTAAAGCTCCTTGTTTTCCCCTCTAAACTCTAGTAAGTCGCCCGGCTGGCAGTCTAGGTGTAGACATATGGCATTTAAGGTTTCAAACCTAATGCCTTTTACTTTACCTTGCTTAAGCAGGGAAAGGTTGGCTGGAGTAATACCTACTGCTTTGGCAAGTTCTTTTGAGCTGACCTTGCGCTTAGCCAGCATGACGTCGAGATTGACAATGATCGTCATTATACAAACTCTTTATTCTCTTGCTGGATATCACATGCCAGCTTTAAGCTATAGGCAATGATTAAAAATATAGGAGGGTAGAGTAAGTCTATCGGTTTAATGGCGAAAGCTAGAACAAAGTTATCTTGCAGAGTCATATACCAAAGGGCCAAGGGAATGGGAATCAATAGTCCTAAAAAAAGATACAGTACATTTAGCCACGCTAGCCATAGGTAACAGTGCACAGTGCTGCTATCCAGTAGTCTACCTCTTTCGTAACAAGTAAACAAACGCGTAAACCACCACATCAACCACAATCGCATTAAGAGAAAAGGCATTGTTAATATTCCAATCAGCCATAAATCTCCTTGTTCAATATAGTGGTCTACCAGTGCATTCCACACGGGATTATCTAGATTGACGAGTAAATAGTCATTAGTAATGAGCAATACAATGTGTAAGGCCGGGATTACAGCCATAAAAATAAGTATCGCATATCTTGCTAACCGAGAAACTATCTGAATATGCGATAGAGATAATTGCCAAGACATAGAAAGCCCTAATGTATATGTAAAATTATCTTACCACAGTCATTTAATAGTGTAAAACAAAAATAAATTTTTGTTTTGTTTGTATTAATTATTGTAAAACAATAATTTTAAAGATAAGGTAGGTATCGTCATATAACAAACCGAAGAAGAGCATCATGTCCCATCTTATCTATCGAAAGATTGTTTTCTTTACATTATTTGTTTGCTGCCTTGTCAGTGCCTGTTCAAATTTCGAGGGGAGAAAGCCCAAAGCGCTGCCTTCTCTCGTTGCGACTCCTCTGCTGGACGCTGCTCTGTTCTTTGATGAAAGTACAGTTTCCCGCCCTCAACTATCGCCCAATGCCAAAACAGTTGCATTTATCAAAACCGTTAATGATGTGCCCAATATTTTTATTCAGAGCCTTGAAGACGGGGCTAGGCCTTATCAGTTAACTAGGTCTAGTGTGCCTATACGGAATTTTATTTGGTCGACAGACAATCAAGATATTTTGTATATAAAAGATAATAACGGTGACGAAAACTATGGTCTTTTTAAAATCTCGATTGCTAATTCGAAAGAGGGTAAAGCTGAGGAAATAACTCTGGTTAACCTTGCTGATGCTAGAGTCTCGATTTCAGACACTATAGAAAATGATCCCGATAGTATCATGATTACACTCAATGATAGAGATTCACGATTTTTTGATCTGTACCGTCTAAATATTCGTTCAGGGAAACGAGAGAGGGTATTTGAAAATAATGAAGGCTTTACTCGTTTTTTAACTGATAAAAATGGAGCTTTACGTATTGCTCAACGTCAAGCTGATGTTGGTGGTCAAGTCATTTATGGTTTTGACGGGTCGTCTAGTAAAAGTAAAGAACTAATACGCACTGTGCAAAATGAGTTGATGTCAGTAGTTACTCTAAGCAAAAATGGAGATGATCTTTATTTTGCCAGTAATAGCGGTAATACAGATAAAACTCAGCTACGTTCGTTGAATCTTTCTACCGGAGAGCAGAAGTTAATAGATAGTGATCCCTTAGATAAGTCGGATATTTATCAAACTTTATTTTCTCCTGCTGGGGATCTATTACTGACCAGTTACTACGACGCGTATCAACGGGTTTATATTAAAAAAGAAAGCTTCAAATCTACCTTTAATGCAATAAAACAACAACTTGAAGGTTTACAAATTACAATTATTGAGATGAGCAAAGATGAGAATACTATTTTATTAAAAGCCGGCAGTGGCAATACACCTACAGGTTTCTATATTTATAGAGCCGATCAGAAAAAACTCACGTTGTTTTATCAAAATAGTCCTACTCTAAACCCTAAACTATTAGCTCATCATTCTTCTATAGAATATAGCGCTCGTGATGGTGAAATTATTCAAGCGTATTTAACTTTGCCTAATGGAAAAGAAAAAAAACATTTGCCCCTAGTTGTAATCCCTCATGGTGGGCCATGGGTGAGGGATTATGCTATGTTTGATGATGGCTTTTTTAATCGTATGGCACAGTTTTTAGCAAATCGTGGTTATGCGGTTTTACAGCCTAATTATCGAAGCTCTAGTGGCTTTGGAAAACGGTTTTTCAATTTAGGGCACCGAACGTGGGGGCGAGGTGCCATGCAACATGACATTACTGATGGGGTTAAACATCTAATTGATTTAGGTATCGTAGATAAAGCGCGTGTTGGTATTTTTGGAGGGTCTTACGGTGGTTATGCGGCATTAGCTGGTGCTACTTTTACTCCTGACGTGTATTCAGCGGTGATATCTTTTGTTGGGCCTTCAAGTTTAGTTACACTAGTCGAATCGTTCCCTGATTATTGGCGTCCGTTGCTTAAAGGCACCTGGTTTTCCTGGGTTGGTGACCCGCAGAATAAAGAAGATTTGTTGGAATTAAAGCGTCGATCTCCATTAAATTATGTGGATTCCATTAAGGCACCTGTTTTGTTAATTCAAGGTGCAAATGATGTTCGAGTAAAGCAAGCTGAATCGGAGCAGATAGCCCGAGCAATGTATGAAAAGGGTTTGCCCGTAGAATATATTTTAGCAAAAGATGAAGGGCATGGCTTTGGAAAGAAAAATAATAAGCTTGCCGCTGCTATTGCTGTAGAGTATTTTCTAGCTGAACACTTGGGAGGTAATAAGAAAGCTATAACTGATTCAACTATAGTTGCGCATTTAGAAAAGCTTAAACAGGATGTCAGTGAACTATAAAAACGATAGTTTACTCTTATATAATTCGTGTGACCCATTAGGTCTGAACTAATATAGTTCAGACTATGACGTCACACAGAATTATTTATAAAGTATGGTGGATTATTAAAAACCTATCCAATAAGCCCATGGGCCACGACTCTTGGAAATCTTAAACTCCATACCTTTACACGTTTCTGCAAGTTCGCTGTTAACTTCTGCGATGCTAGTTTTTTTTATGGTGTTGTCTTCCCAGAAACTTATCACTTCGTCTTTATTACCTGTTGCTAAAGCTACATGGTCTAGACCAAATGATATCTTATCATCACTTCCATTGTCGCCAAGTTTGAAAATTGTTTTTGCGAGAATAGATGTTTCGGCGACCACCGACTTCCAAAACACTAAATCACCTTTATCTAGTTTAACACTACTTGTGTAATTTTTAAGTTGGTAGCCTTTAAGCCAATAACCCATATCATTGTACATTTTGGTTACATACTTCTTGGTCAGTGCATTAGCACTTAACGCTGCCATCAGTGGCATCTCAAAGCAATTTACTGACCAGGCTTCACTGGGAATTATTGGTGATGTTAAATTATTAGCGCTAAGTTTTTTGTACAATGTTGATTTGTCGGGATCGAAGGACACCCACTTCATTTTTTTTCCTACCCAGCTTGTTGCTTCTTTGACGATTGCATCTTCGTAAGCCATAACCTTATTTCCTTAACTTATATTTTTATTGAAAATAATATGGATAAAATAAACTCTCTATTTACGAATAAATAGAGACTCTCTAGCTTTTAGTGTAGTGTTTACGAGTAGTGTTGTGCTTATGAGTATTTTGCAGTGGGTGGAGAAGTGTATTGATAGATATTAGGTCATCCTTGACCAACAGCCTTCTACTTCCTTGAAGCTACATGAGTTGTTAGACATTTTCCCGATCGCTCCTGCTACCCTGTTCTCATCCGTGAGGCCGTACATCTATCGCCCTATTACTATCTGCTTTTTGCTTTAAATATATAGTGACTTCCGCTGTTTGTGTCCAATTTCTATTCCTATACTTAATTCCCTTTAAACTTCCATTTAGTTGCCGCTTTGCCCAATTATACTTCCTGTTCGCATCAATCCGTGCCAACGGTTCAATTACAATATCCTTTTCCTTTTATTCCATTAAGGTGTAGCTCCCTGCTACAACATTTTGAAGTGTTTTTGTTATCTTCCTTGAGCGTTATCGTTGTTGTTATGCTCTGAATACTTACAAGTTATCTTTGTGTTTATGCATTTATAGATTTTCTTCCATGAGGCAAATCTTTATTCCTTTTGCCTTCATTCATATTCCTAATTTTCTTTGGAGATATTATTTAATTTAGCTTTTCGACTATCTTTTGCAAAGATCATCCTGATCCAAATGGCCTGAGTACTTCCTATTCATACTCTCAATACTTACTAGTCTTTCCTTTAACTCTCAGCTTGCAACCTTGCGTTTTCCCATATCCCTTCGATTACTTTCCGTTGTAATCACCATCCTGGTATCCAATATCCTAGTACATCCGTTTGCTCACGATCCTAGTTGAGCGCTTTCCTTTGATCCTTTTCCTTACCGATATTCGCAATCCTGCGTTTTCCCATATCCCTTCGATTACTTTCCGTTGTAATCACCATCCTGGTATCCAATATCCTAGTATATCCGTTTGCCCACGATCCTAGCTGAGTGCTTTCCTTTGATCCTTTTCCCTATCGATATTCGCAATCCTGCGTTTTCCCATATCCCTTCGATTACTTTCCGTTGTAATCACCATCCTGGTATCCAATATCCTAGTATATCCGTTTGCCCACGATCCTAGCTGAGTGCTTTCCTTTGATCCTTTTCCCTATCGATATTCGCAATCCTGCGTTTTCCCATATCCCTTCGATTACTTTCCGTTGTAATCACCATCCTGGTATCCAATATCCTAGTACATCCGTTTGCTCACTGTCCTAGTTGAGTGCTTTCCTTTGATCCTTTTCCTTACCGATATTCGCAATCCTGCGTTTTCCCATATCCCTTCGATTACTTTCCGTTGTAATCACCATCCTGGTATCCAATATCCTAGTATATCCGTTTGCCCACGATCCTAGCTGAGTGCTTTCCTTTGATCCTTTTCCCTATCGATATTCGCAATCCTGCGTTTTCCCATATCCCTTCGATTACTTTCCGTTGTAATCACTATCCTGGTATCCAATATCCTAGTACATCCGTTTGCTCACGATCCTAGTTGAGCGCTTTCCTTTGATCCTTTTCCCTATCGATATTCGCAATCCCGCGTTTTCCCATTTCCCTTCGATTACTTTCCGTTGTAATCACCATCCTGGTATCCAATATCTTAGTACATCCGTTTGCCCACGATCCTAGTTGAGCGCTTTCCTTTGATCCTTTTCCCTATCGATATTTGCAATCCTGCGTTTTCCCATATCCCTTCGATTACTCTCCTCTGTAATCACCATCCTTGGTATCCGATATCTTTTTACTTCCTTGAAAACTCTGTTCCTGGTGAGTTTTAATCCGTCTCAGCATTTCCTTAGCTGTTGAAGTCATTATGCTGATTTTCCCTGTGGAGAAATAGTCGTATATTGCTTGGATGCTTGTAGGAAATTGACCATAGTGGGTGCTTGAAAAAACAGCATATATAAGATCAGGGCCTATTAATACCTGTCTGGTCACTCTCTATTAGTGTTATAAGGCCCTAGTGCAGACTTACAATACGCTAAATTAACTCTTTCTACTCAGCTTGCACAAAAACAACGGCACTTAGGCCAGGAACAGTAAAACCATTGGTCGAGACTTTCGCTATTGTGCGGACTTTAGTATCTGCACCTTTTGCTTGTACAGGGTGCAAAGAGAAGACTTCAGCGTTATTGTAAGAAAAAGTCTGGGTATTTATATTATTATTAAAAATAATAAATATCTTTTGATAGTTGCTATCTATATTGTCCGTAAACCCTACGTCGCTAATTTCCATTGCAATTAAGCCCAATTGTTGATCTTTACCTGTATTGTGGAAACGTAAGCGCTGAATAATTTCCTTTTCTGAGGTTAGTCGTAAAAGGGGAGATTGGGAACGTATTTGTAGCCATTCCATAAAGATGCTTGCTGCAAAGCGGATGTGCTGAGGTTTTACCTGGTCTCTGCCCTGGTTTCTTTCCAATAATTCCAGAATAAGCGGCCAGTTTTTCTGGTCTTTCGCTGCCGGTGGGAGGCCTACATTATAGTTGTTGCTTTTCATGCTAAAGTCTAGGCGATTAAACCAGTCGTTATAATCATAACTATCGCGCAAAAAACTTTTTGAGCGAAGTAGCTCAGAACCCATGTGAATAAAAGGTATGCCTTGCGATAATAAAGGATAGGCCAGGGCCAGGTTTTGCATGCGAACTCTATCTTCTGTACTGGTATTATAGGGGATGCGGTATTGGTTATTGTCCCATAGGGTTTGGTTATCGTGTTTGGAGACATAGCTGATGGTATCTGCTGGATCTGAGGCATAGCCCGTTACTGAGTCTCCATAGGGAATATCTTTGCCGCTAACTTGTTCATTGTTGCTATTTTTGATGGGAAAGTTTGCAAGGTTGCCGGCCAAACCGATACGTACTTGATCCATGGATAGCAGCAAGTGTGATGGGTCTTGGGTAGGGGGTTGAAGATCATTAGGTAGAACAAATAGACCATTACTAATGCCTTGCCCTTGGCGAATTGCTGAGCCCTCGTGAAAGGGGGCGCCACCGCGAATAGCATCGCGACTGCGATCTGAAAATGTGCCTATTTGTGTACCTGCTAGTTCGTATTGTGTTGCCTGTACGAAAAGTGCATTGTCTTTTACTTCACCGAAGTTCCAGCCTTCTCCGTAGAAATAGTTATCAGGGTCTAATGCTTTTACACGCTGGTAAGCGGCAAGCATCAGTGCTTTTGGTTGGTGTCCCATCAAATCGAAGCGAAAGCCATCAATTTTGTAGTCTCTTGCCCAAACGGCAAGGGAGTCCATCATGAGCTTGCCCATCATAGTATTTTCTGTTGCCGTATTGTCACAACACGTTGACTGTTCAATCTTACCCGTGGATGTGTTCAAACGGTGATAATAATTGGGAACAATTTTATCGAGTACAGATTGTTTTTCTAAGTGTGCAGCATAGGTGTGGTTGTATACCACATCCATAATCACTCGAAAGCCCATGGTATGAATGGACTTGATCATTTCTCGAAACTCAACAATTCGGCTAAACCCTTCTGGTGCTCGTGCGTAGCTGCCTTCAGGTACTGTGTAGTGATATGGGTCATAGCCCCAATTATAGGGATCTAGTGCGCGCAAGGACTCGATGGTTTTTTGGGCGTAGTCGCTTTGAGTTGGATAGCTCTGTAAAAGCTGTTGTAGAGTCCAGTTTGGTTTATAGTCGCTCTGACAAATAGCATTATCAGGTGCTAAGCGGCATACTTTTTCTAAACTATCATGTGGATAAATAGTTTGCTTAGGGTCTTCGTTGATACTTGCTATATCGAAGGTAGGTAATAAGTGTAAGTGAGTGAGTCCTGCTTTTTGTAGTCGCTTTAGGTGTTTTATCCCATCACTATTCTTTTCACTAAAGGCACCATACTTGCCGCGGACTTGGGAGTTAGAGATAGATGAATCAGAAGCACTAAAATCACGAATGTGCATCTCATAAAAAATACTATCTTCGTAATTAGCAATTGTGGGTATCGTATGATTATCCCAATCTGTTGGTTTAGTGGCGGGGTGGTTGAGATCGACAACTTGCGAATAAATACTGTTCGTTGACAAACTCAGTGAGTATGGGTCTGTTGTTATGACACTTTCTATCGCCTGTGTTGTAGGATGGTAGACAGTGACTTTGTATTGGTAGTAGGCATTTTGCAGCTTAATATTACCTAGTGCTCGCCATGTTCCACTAATGGTATCTTCTTGCATATTTATTGAGGATGGTGATAGAGGCTTTTTATCCTTATCGAATAGTAGAACTTGAACCTCTCTTGCTGTTGGTGCCCACAGTTTAAACTGTACTTGGTTATTTGAGATAGTCGCTCCGTAATCTGAGATCTCATCGGCATCATTATCACCCAAGGTATAAAGTACATCGATCAGCTTGCCGTATTGGACTTGCGATGCGCTAACAATTTTTTCACTGTCATCGAATTGAATAATAACTAACTGCCCTTTAAGTAAAGCTTTCAAAGCAGTACTGTTAATAGACCTTTTGGGTTTTACGACGGTATAGCCTACGGCAAAAGAACTACTCATCTCGGTTGAGGAGGGATCAAACACCTCCTCTAAATCAAGGTATGGGCTGTTGTTGAGGGCTATTTCCTTTTCGCCTATCTCAATTTCTCCATTTAACGAGTAATGTAAGCGGACTGTTCTAGCATCAGGGAATTTCTTTACCATCAAGGTATTAGGACTGAGCCAATGTGCAGAATAATCTGTCACTACCCTTGCTACTATGGGGGGCAAGCTTGCTTTAGCTTTTGGTGGCGTATTTTGTTCTACTGCCGTGTCACGGCTACATGCACTTAGTAAAAATATAACGATAAGGATAAAAAACGAACTTTGCACTTGAAATCTCTTCTTTTAAAGACTCGGTCTGTTAACAGACTTCAATCGAAAATGTTAATCGAGTTAGTTGTTGTCTGGCTAATAGTTCTTAGCGCTTGAAAACAGTCTTGAACTCTCGCTTAGCAGCCTTGAGCTCCCGTTAACAACCCTGACCACCACTAATAGCTCTGAGCACATATACTAGCCCCTATTATAATTGGCTCAAGGTTATCACTGTGTGAATGAGAAATCTGTTATGTGTTTCTTCAGTGATTTCTTTCTATAAAAATAGTGTCTGAATTATTGTTCGTTCGAACTCTGATTTTTTAGGAACACCAGCAGCGCTGTTGCGAAAACTTTCGTATCTTCCAGAGAAAAATTCTCGCTGTTGGGGAATAGGGGAGTGATACCATCAAGCTCTACAAAACTTGTTTCCATGTGATTATGTTTTGTTGCGCATTGAATAATATGACAGAGAGTCCAGGATACAATAGTGCGCCAATCATTATTAGGTTGTATGCAAAAATGGCTATGGATGAGACATTTTAACAACCAGGAGCTTGGAATTTTTATGTGAGTTTGTTGACGGCGTATATCTTTTGATAAGTGAAAAAAAATTCGAGAGGCTTTCTTTAGTTCTCTGTTGTAGTACTGGCTTTGAATAACTTTTTCGAGTGGCGTTGTGCAATGGGGATAACTCTCGAATGTCTGTAGAACATTTGCTGAGATCTGCTGTGATACGATGTTGCGATGACATTCTTGATTAACAGATGTAATAACCACTGCATCCACCTACTTTGTTGGGGAAGTTTTTAATGACGTGTGTTAATGAGAGCGTCCTTGCTCTCTACCAATCAATTATTTAAAACTTACCAGCTTAGAGCACCACCTGTTTGATATTCGATAACACGAGTTTCAAAGAAGTTTTTCTCTTTGCGTAAGTCCATAATTTCACTCATCCATGGGAATGGGTTTTGTGCACCAGGGTAAGCTTCTGCTAAACCTAGCTGTGCCAAACGGCGGTTGGCAATAAAGTGCAAGTACTCTTCCATAATGGCGGCATTCATGCCTAGCACGCCTCTTGGCATACTATCGCGGGCATATTCAATCTCTAACTCAGTGCCTTCTAGTATCATCTGTGTGACTTCATCTTGGAAAGCTTCAGACCAGAGTTCAGGGTTTTCTAATTTAATTTGATTGATGACATCAATGCCGAAATTTAAGTGCATAGATTCATCCCTAAGGATGTATTGGAATTGTTCGGCAACTCCAGTCATTTTGTTGCGGCGTCCCATAGATAAAATCTGCGTAAAACCACAGTAGAAGAATATTCCTTCAGTGACTGCGTAAAAGCCAATAAGGTTGCGCAAGAGTTCTTGATCGGCTTCATGGGTACCTGTCGTAAAGTCAGGACTGCTGATGCCATGTGTATGGGCGATACTCCATGCTGCTTTCTTTGCTACCGATGGTACTTCTCGATACATATTAAAAACTTCAGACTCGTCCATACCAAGGGACTCGACACAATACTGATAAGCATGAGTATGAATTGCCTCTTCAAAGGCTTGGCGCAACAAGTATTGGCGTGCTTCTGGGTTGGTGATGTGGCGATAAATTGCCAGTACCAAATTATTGGCTACCAAAGAATCTGCAGTTGAGAAATAACCTAGCGAACGCATAACAATACGGCGTTCATCTTCTGTTAAACCTTCTGGATTTTTCCATGTAGCAATATCTGCATTCATGTTAACTTCTTGTGGCATCCAGTGATTAGCACAGCCATCTAGATATTTTTGCCAAGCCCAGTCGTATTTAAACGGCACTAATTGGTTTAAATCCGCGCGGCAGTTGATCATGCGCTTATCATCTACTTCAACGCGCTCAGCACCCATTTCTAATTCTTCAAGGCCAGGTGCAGGATCAAGTTTGGCCACTGCATTTTTTGCACGCGTTACGGCATCTGTAGCGGCGTTAGGCTCTTCGCTTGCTTGTGGCTGTTCAGTAGCCTGTTCTGAAGCTTCCACAGCTTTTGTTGCTGTCGGCTGTTGAGTTTCTGTTGCCGCTTGTTCTTGTCTAACTTCTTCTACGTCTTTACTTTTTGTTTCTGGATTTTTTACTTCTGTGTTGGCTTCATGCTTTTTCAAAGTGTCCAGCGCCTGCTGATTGACAGCAACATCTTGTGGCTTTTCACTGGTGGCTTCATCGTTGTAGTCGTCCCAACTTAGCATATTTAGATTTCCTAATTTTGTTAAGAATGTCGTTTATATCTTTTATAATAAATCTGTCAGGCGGGCCTATTCCCGCCTGACAGATTCTCCCCCTCATCCAATAACACGCGTTATTTTTCGTCGTGTTTATTGGCAAGCTTCACAATCGGGATCATCGAGAGAGCAGGCTTTTGGCACTTCTGCAGGTCCTGCCGATAACGCTGGTGCTGCTTTGGCAGAAACTGCATTTAGCTCTCCTGTATCAATAGTGGATTTCTCAGTTGTGGTAGCCGCTAAAGCGCGCAGGTAGTAGGTGGTTTTCAAACCGCGATACCATGCCATACGATAGGTAATATCAAGTTTCTTGCCATTAGCGCCAGAAACGTAAAGATTTAGACTTTGTGCTTGGTCAATCCACTTTTGGCGTCGACTTGCGGCATCAACAATCCAGCGCGGTTCCACTTCGAACGCTGTAGCATATAAAGCCTTAAGCTCAGCGGGTATACGATCAATTTTTTGTAGTGAGCCCTCGTAGTACTTTAAGTCGTTGACCATGACGCTATCCCAAAGGCCTCGCTCTTTAAGGTCACGTACTAAATAGGGGTTAACAACAGTAAACTCACCAGAGAGATTCGACTTGACGTATAAGTTTTGATAAGTGGGCTCGATTGATTGAGAAACACCCGTAATGTTAGCAATGGTTGCTGTAGGTGCAATTGCCATAACATTGGAGTTGCGCATACCTTGGCTTTGTACCTGCTTGCGCAAGGCGTCCCAATTTTGAGTGGATGACTTATCCACTTCAATAAAGTTTTTGCCTCGGTGTTCTTCGAGAATTGCGATTGAATCTATTGGCAGTACTCCTTTACTCCAAAGGGAGCCTTCGAAAGTTGAGTAACTGCCTCTTTCCACTGCGAGGTCGCTAGAGGCTTTAATCGCATAGTAACTGACTAGCTCCATAGATCGATCAGCGAACTCTACGGCTTCTTCGCTACTGTATGCGGTATTCATTTTATATAAGGCATCTTGGAAGCCCATGATACCCAAACCAATAGGGCGGTGGCGCATGTTTGAGGTGCGCGCTGTTTTTACTGAGTAGTAATTGATGTCGATAACATTATCGAGCATCCGTATTGCAGTTTTTACAGTTTCTGCCAGTTTGGCCTCGTCGATTTTTCCATCGACAATATGCTGTGCCAAATTAATGGAGCCTAGATTACATACGGCAATTTCGTCATTGGCACTTGTGTTTAAGGTAATTTCTGTGCACAGGTTTGAGGAGTGAACAACACCCGCATGTTGCTGTGGACTGCGCAGATTACATACGTCTTTAAATGTAATCCATGGATGGCCTGTTTCAAATAACATACCTAGCATTTTGCGCCACAGTTCTACCGCGCGCACGGTTTTACTTAGCTTTATTTCGCCGGTTTGTGCTTTTCTCTCGTATGCTTCGTATTTCTCTTGGAATTCTTTTCCGTATAAATCGTGAAGATCTGGTACATCATTGGGCGAGAATAATGTCCATTCTTTATCCTCGAAAACACGTTTCATAAATAAATCAGGCACCCAATTAGCGGTGTTCATATCGTGTGTTCGTCGACGGTCGTCACCGGTGTTTTTGCGTAGCTCAACAAATTCTTCAATATCTAAATGCCAAGTTTCAAGGTAAGCACAGACTGCCCCCTTACGCTTACCTCCCTGGTTGACGGCAACGGCTGTATCATTTGCTACTTTCAAAAATGGTACAACACCTTGAGATTTGCCGTTGGTGCCTTTTATATAAGCACCAAGTGATCGTACTGGCGTCCAGTCGTTGCCAAGCCCGCCCGCCCACTTAGATAGCATAGCGTTATCTTGCATAGCACCGTATATGCCATGTAAATCATCTGGAACTGTAGTGAGGTAGCACGAGGAAAGTTGTGGTCTTAAAGTGCCAGAATTAAATAGTGTTGGTGTTGAACTCATATAATCGAAAGATGAGAGCAAACGATAAAACTCTATAGCACGTTCGTTCTTTTGTGCTTCATTTAATGCCAGTCCCATAGCGACGCGCATAAAGAATATCTGTGGTAATTCTATTCGCACCTGATTGCTGTGTAGGAAGTAACGATCGTAAAGGGTTTGCAGGCTTAAATAGGTAAACTGCAGGTCTCGCTCAGGCAGTAAGGCTTGTCCTAAGCGTTCGATATCAAAGTCTAGTAAGTCTTCAGAGATTAAATCTAACTCGACGCCTTTTTGAATGTAAGTATTAAAGGCTTGAGGGTAAAACTCTGTCATTTGTGACTGGGTAGCAGATTCACTAATTTTTAAGAAGCTTAAGGCTTCACTGCGAAGTTTATCGAGTAAAAGCCGAGCAGTTGCATAAGTGTAATTAGGCTCTTGCTCAACTAGTGTACGCGCAGACATAACAAGTGAAGTATTTACATCTTCAAGAGATACGCCATCGTAGAGGTTGCGCAAGGCTTCTTTTAATACTGTCTCGCCTTCAACTTCATTAAGACCAGAACAAGCCTCTTCTACAATGATCTTAATGCGTTGAACATCAAGGGGCTGTAACTCGCCGTTAGGCATTTTTACTGAAATATTGGGTACATCGACATTAAGCTTTGAAATCGTCGCTTCTTGCTCGCGCAGTTTGGTGCGCTCAGCACGGTAAATAACGTAAGAACGAGCGACTTTATGCTCACCTGTACGCATCAGTGTTAACTCAACCTGATCTTGTATTTCTTCTATATGAATCGTGCCGCCAGAAGGCATTCTGCGTTTAAATGTTGCAGTGATTTGAGAACTAAGGTTTTCTACTAATTCATGAATTCGGCTCGAAGCAGCGGCAGTACCACCTTCAACAGCAAGGAAAGCCTTGGTCATAGCAATGTTTATTTTATCGTCATCATAAGGCACGACTTTGCCGTTGCGCTTAATTACTCTAAGTTGTCCTGGTGCCGTTGCAGCGAGAGAAGCTGTGTTGACATCAGAAGAGGGGGTATTGGCTGAGAGAGTCCCTGATTGTTCGATTTCACTTGTTTGCATTATGTCTGTGCTCATGATTCTCGGGTTATGTTGTAAGTCCTGGGTATAGCAAGTATTAAAAAACACCCATGAGTAAGTGGGCGTAGCAGTTACAGATTTAAATGTTAAATTGAGTATTGGTATTACGTTATTTGCATTCGTTTCGTTCTATTTATTTTATTTGCCATTGGTCATTAGCAGGTAAATCGACAAAGTTAAACGCTTAAATTCCTACAAATTTTTAACTGCAAATACTAACTATGACAATCGGCAAAGATCCTGTTCTTTTGTTGTTATCTCGAATGCTTATTTTCGTTTTAATAGATGGTACTGCTTGCATTATTACTTTATTCACAAAGCAAAGGTGTGACGCAAAACAACTTTTTATGGCGTAACAATGCTTCTTTATATAAGGATAGCCTATTCTTCGGCAAAACACCATATGTAGGGGTTTCTCAAGGCTTGAATACAAGATAATGCGGTTTTTGTGTTATTGCAAGGTGGCTTAT